>NZ_JBNHFW010000010.1:0-102038 GCF_059090685.1 Arthrobacter sp. Y3225209 | reverse complement strand
GGCGGCGGAAGCAGCGCGGACGCCGGAACCCCGGGAAACCCCGCCCCGGGCGGCGGGGGACAGGCGGCTGGCGCACGCCCCTCCAGGCGTGAGGTCTGGATGGCCATTGCCCCGTACCTGATCATCATTGCCGTCTTCTCCCTCGCCCAGATTCCGGTCATCAAGACCTGGCTGACAAGCATCGGCAGCACTACCTTCCACTGGCCGGGCCTGGATGTCACCGGCGCCAACGGCAAACCGGTGGCGGCCCAGACCCTGCGCTTTGACCACCTCCGTGCCACCGGCACGCTGCTGCTGTTCTCCGGCATCATCACCATGTTCCTGTACCGGATTGCACCCCGCAGCGGAGTCCGCGTCTACGGCGAAACCCTGAAACAGCTGCGCTGGACCATCCTGACGGTCTGCGCCGTGCTGGCGCTGTCCTTTGTAATGAACCTGTCCGGGCAGACCACCACACTCGGGGTTGCCCTGGCCTCCGCCGGCGGCTTTTTTGCGCTGCTCTCACCGCTTCTGGGCTGGATCGGTGTGGCGCTGACCGGTTCCGACACTTCCTCGAACTCCCTCTTCGGTGCCCTGCAGGTGGCGGCAGCCAATGAGACCGGGCTCTCGCCCACACTGATGGCTGCGGCGAACTCGTCAGCCGGCGTGATGGGCAAGATGCTCTCGCTGCAGAACCTCGCCATCGCCTCCGCCGCCGTCGGGCTGGAAGGGGCGGAAGGGACGCTGCTGCGCAAACTCATTGGCTGGAGCTTGGGACTGCTGGCGTTTATTACCGTCCTGATCTGGCTGCAGTCCACCTCGATTCTCGGCTGGATGGTGCCCTGAGCGCCTCCGCCTGCCCAGTAAGCCCCGATCCCTAAGGAGAGATCCCGTGAGCACGCATTCCCTTGACCCGGAACTTGGTGACGCCGTCGCCGCCCCCGGCAGCACCGTCCTGGCCGGTTTCCCGTCGGTGTCCGTTCTGGAAGAGGACCGGCAGCGGGTCAGCACCGACCGTTCCGGCTTTGTCCCCGAAACGCTGCCGGACGGAGTGGTTGCGGCCCGGTCCGTGGAGGATGTTGTAGACACCCTCCGCCTGGCCAGCCTGCACCGGATCCCGGTGGTTCCGCGCGGTGCAGGTACCGGCCTGGCGGCGGCATCCTCCTCCCGGGCAGGTGAACTGGTGCTGGACGTTTCCGGCATGAACCGGATCCTGCGCATCGATCCGGAGGAACAGCTGGCCGTGGTGGAGCCCGGTGTCCTGAACGCGGACCTCAACGCTGCCGCCGCGGAGTACGGACTTTTCTATGCGCCGGATCCGGCCAGCACCGCCATCTGCAGCATCGGCGGGAACATCGCCACGAACGCCGGGGGCATGCGCTGCGCCAAATACGGGGTGACCCGTGAATCCGTGCTGGCCCTGCGGGTGATCCTGGCGGACGGGCGGGAGCTGCGCACCGGGCGGGAAACCATCAAGGGTGTCAGCGGCTATGACCTGAACGCCCTGATGATTGGCTCCGAGGGAACGCTTGGCGTTGTGGTTGAGGCGACCCTGCGACTGCGCCCGCAGCCGGTGCACACAGCCACCGTGGCGGCGTTTTTCCCGGATGTCACCGCCGCTGCCCGCGCGGCGTCCGCCGTCGTCGCGGCGCGGATCCAGCCCTCGGTGATGGAACTGATGGACGGACCCACGCTGGAAGCCGTGGACATGGCCATGGGCACCGACTACCGCGCCAAGGGCGGAGCGTTCCTGCTGGTGCAGACCGACGGGTACGGGGCTTTCCTGGAACAGGATGTGGTGATGGATGTGGTCTCGCCGCTGGGAAGCTGCGAAAAAGCAGTCGATGACGAACATGCCGCGGCGCTAATGACGGCCCGCCGCGAAGCCATCCCGTCCCTGGAGAAACTGGGCCGGGTCTCCATTGGGGATATTGGTGTGCCGCGCGGACGGCTGGCCGAAGTGGTGTCCGGACTGGAGGATATTTCCGCCCGGACCGGAGTGCGGATCTTCACCATTGCGCACGCTTCGGACGGCAACCTGCACCCCATGATCGTGATGGATCCCGAGGACTCGGTAACCACCGGCCCGGCCAAGGTTGCGCTGGGGGAGATGTTCCACCTGGCCAAGCGGCTGGGTGGAACCCTCACCGGGGAGCACGGGATCGGGCTGCTCAAGCGGGACTGGTTGGAGGAGGAAGTGGGGGCGGTTCCCCTGGAGGTCATGAACACCATCCGGACCGCGTTGGATCCGCTGGGCATCCTCAACCCCGGAAAGGGTCTCTGACCCGGCGCCCCCGGCGCGCATTCTGCGGGCCGGGGGCGCCCGCCCGGCACCGCGGTATGGCGTCTGCGGGCCGGAGCTGCCTACTCTGTGGGGCACCGTTCACGCCCCGTGAGGAGAAGCCATGAACCGTCTGCCCCTGGTCACCGTTGCCGACAAACTCGAAAACGCCTCATGGTTGGACGCGGCCGCCACCTGGGTGGCCCGGACCGTCAGGACACTGCTGCCCACGGAAGCCAAGGACATACTGCACGGGGTGCCGCTGGGACATCCGCTGCACCCGCTGCTGATAGTGGTGCCGCTGGGGTCCTGGGTGTCCGCCGCGGCCCTTGACCTGCTGCCCGGAACGGAACCAGCGGCGAAAACCCTGGTGGGACTCGGGGTCCTTTCCGCGGTACCCACGGCGCTTACCGGGGTGACTGATTTTTCCGAACTCGATACTGAACAGCAACGGGTCGGCATTGTCCATCAGGGCGCCAACGCCGCCGCCGTCGTACTCTATGCCGCGTCCTGGCTGGCACGCGCCCGCGGTGACCACGGCCTCGGGAAAGGGCTGGCCTTCGCCGGACTTGCGACGGCGGGAGCCGGCGGATTCCTGGGCGGCCACCTGTCCTACCGGCAGGGAGCCGGCGTCAACCGCAACGAGGACCTCCCCGAGCAGGTGCCGGCCGGATGGCATGCCCTGGGTCCGGTGGATTCCTTTGCCTCCGGGACCCCGCAGCGGGCGAGCCTGGGCGAGGTGGACCTGCTGGTGCTCCGGCGCACCGACGGTCCGGCGGATGGGGCCGTGTCCGTCCTCGCAGACACCTGCAGCCATTTGGGCGGGCCGTTGCATGAAGGGGAACTGCGGCGGGAAAAAGGCGGGCTGTGCATCGTCTGCCCCTGGCATGCCAGCACGTTCTCCATGGATTCCGGTGAGGTGGTGCACGGGCCGTCCACCGCCCCGCAACCGCGTTTTGCCACCCGGGTCCGGGACGGGATCCTCGAGGTCAGTCTGACCGCATAGCCGGTCCATTCAACAGCAAGCGGAAGGAAGCCCGTATGCGCACCACCACACTGGGAACCCAAGGTCCGGAGGTCGGCGTCATCGGCCTGGGCTGCATGGGCATGAGCTACGCCTATGACATGGACACCGCACGGGATGCGGAAACCTCCGTGTCGGTGATCCGCGGGGCCATTGAACTTGGCGCCACCCTGATCGATACGGCGGATGTGTACGGGCCGTATACCAATGAGGAACTGGTCGGCCGGGCCTTGCAGGACGGCTACCGGGAACGGGCCGTCCTCTCCACCAAAGTGGGGTTGGAAGTCAGCACTGCGGCACCGGCGGCAGGGACCATGCCGGGGCTGGTCAAGAACGGCAGTCCGGAACACATTCGCGCCTCCATTGATGCCAGCCTGCGCCGGCTGGGCACGGACCACGTGGACCTCTACATCCTGCACCGTGTGGATCCGGACGTACCGCTGGAGGACTCCTGGGCGGCCATGGCGCAGACAGTCCGTGACGGCAAAGCCCGCGCCATCGGCATTTCCGAGGCTGATGTGGCGCAGATTGAGCTGGCACAGTCGGTGCATCCGGTGACGGCAGTGCAGTCCGAACTGTCCCTGTGGACCCGTGACCGGTTGTCCGACGTCGTGCCCTACTGCGAGGAACGCGGCCTGGCGTTCCTGCCGTTCTCCCCGCTGGGCCGCGGTTTCCTCACGGGACGGTTCACGTCCTTTGACCAGCTGCCGGCCGATGACATGCGGCGCCGGCTGCCGCGCTTCCAGCAGGAGAACCTGAAGGCCAACCTGGCCATTGTGCAGCGGGTCCGGGAGGTTGCCGAACGGGTCGGGGCCACACCGGCCCAGGTGGCGCTCGCCTGGGTGGTCGCCCAGGGGCGGCGCGTCATTCCCATTCCCGGGACCAAAACGCCGAAGTACCTGCGGGAGAACGTTGCTGCCGGGGACTTGATGCTCAGCGGTGAGGATCTGGCACTCCTGGACGGTGCGCCCCGGCCGGAAGGCGGACGGTACTAGCCTGGCGCTTCGGGCGGTGCCAGCCGCACCTCCTCCAGATCCAGCTGGAACTGGAGCTCGCGCAGCACGGTGTCATCGATCCGGTGCTCGTTCCGCAGCCGGATCACGGTGGCCCGTTTTTGCCCCAGCAGCGCCAGGCGCAACCGGCGGTACTGCTCCTGGTTCGCGACGGCCGGATCGGTTCCGGCATCACCGCGCCCGCGTGCCCGCAGCACGCGCAGATGCTGCTGGTACTCGCGCCGCAGGACCGCCACCACGTCCCGGTCGATGCCGAGGTGTGCAGCCGTCCGCGGCATGGCGGCCAGTGCCTCCGAGGAGGCCACCGTTTCGGCCAGTTTCCGTTCGCTGCGGTACAGGTGGGCATCCGTCGGCAGGCCTGCCCAGCGCACTACCGCCGGCAGCAGGGGTCCCTGGACCACCAGGGTCAGGACAATCACGCCGGTGGCCACGAAAATGATGAAGCCGCGGTCCGGGAAGGGCGCCCCGGATGCCAGGACCGTAGGTGTGGCAAGCACGGCCGCCAGAGAGACGGCGCCGCGGAAACCGGCCAGCGCGCTGACCACATTGGCCCGTGCGCCCAGTTCCGGCCGCGGCGCCAGCGGTCCCCGGTAGGTCGTCCGCAGTGCCGAGGTCATCAGGAACAGGAACGCCAGCCGCACCCCTACCAGCACTGCGGCCACCACCACCATGGCGAGCAGGCCGCGCAGCAGCTCACCCACACCGGAGATGCCCCGGATACTGGCCTGCAGTTCCATGCCGACCAGCACAAAGAGCGCGCCGTTGAGCATAAACGTGGACAGTGACCAGAAGGACTCGAGGCTGCGCCGGGTGGCGGCTGGAACCAGTCCCGGCCCGGACTGGCTGATGCCAAGCCCCGCGGTCACGACGGCGAGCACGCCGGAGGCACCGATCAGTTCCGCCAGGACAAACGCGGTAAACGGAGTCAGGATGGACACCACGGAACCCGGCAGGGCGTCCCGAACCCGCCGCCGGACCTTGATGCCCGCCCAGACGGTCAGGACACCGGCAGCAATTCCCCCGGCATAGGCCAGCAGGAACATTCCGGAAATCTCCAGTCCGTCCAGCGGTTCCGCGCCTACCGTGAGGGACACCGCCACCCCGTAGACCACCAGGGCGGTACCGTCATTAATCAGTGATTCGGCCCGCAGCAGGGTCACGTTCCGGTGCGGCAGCACCCGTGCCAGCGCGCCCACGGCAGTAGCGTCCGTCGGGGCGATCGCGGCACCGAGCACCCAGGCGGGACCCCACGGCAGGCCCAGTGCGTGGACGACGACGGCGACGGCGGCGGCGGTGGCTGCCACGAGTGCGGTGCTCATCAGCACAATTCCGCGTTGGTAGCGGCGAATGTCCCGCAGCGGCGTCGTCAGGCTTTCCCAATAGAGCAGGGCGGGCAGGAAAAGGAACAGGACTGCCTCCGGTGGCAGCTGAACTGCCCGCAGGGCCGGGAAGAACCCCAGCAGGATCCCGGCCACCAGCAGCAGAATGGGGGCCGGCGTCCGCAGCCGGTCCGCCCACAGGTTGCAGGCCAGGACACAGATGCCCAGGATCAGGACCAGTTCGGGCCCAAACATGTGCAGTACGGTCTAATCTGCCGTCAGTGCCGGAACGGAGTTCAGTGGTCCTCCTCGGGATGCTCCCGTTGCCGGGAAATGGCTGCACTTTAAATGGAACAGGACCATGCTCCGCTTGGGGAGGGTTTGGCGGAATCCTCGGCCTTCCGGCATCGTTTGCACCCAGTGCAACCGTGCACGTAGTGTAGAAACGTGTTCACCAACGCTACCCCTGACCGCCGCCAGGCGCTCAAGGACCGCCACCGGCAGGCCATTGTGACTGCTGCTGCCGCGCTGATGCACGAACGCCAGACCACGGATTTCACCGTCGATGAACTGGCGCAGCGCGCCGATGTTTCCCGCCGCACGGTGTTCAACCATTTTGGGTCCGTGCGTGACATAGTCTCCGAGGTCTGCAGCGGCGTCCTCAGCACTGCGGTGGAGAGCCTGACCGCCGTGCCGCAGGCCGGTGATGACCGTCCGGGCATGTTTGAGGAGATTGCCGAGGCATTCCGCACCGCGGACCTGGTGGCGCCCATGGCCTACCTGACCCGCCTGCTCGGTCCGGCGCTGCCCGCGTCCCCGGAGGCGCAGGCCCATCCCATCGCCCTGCGTGCCTTTACCGAATTGAACGAACGGTTCTCGGCATCCATGCTCAGCCGCTATCCGGAAGCGGACGGACTCAGCGTGGACCTGCTCATCGGTTCCCTGACCAGTGGGCTGGGCGTGCTCTACCACCACTGGCACTGTGCCACCGGTGCCGTGGACACGCCTGAATCCCGGCAGGTCTGGGCCGAGCTGCTGGACACACTCCTTGAAAAGGTACGCAGCGGCCACGCCGCGGACCCTTCATCCCCCAGATCACTCCACCCGTAGTTCCCCACCCCTCCCATAAAAGGACAGACCCTCAAAATGGCTGAATTCCTCTACCGCCTCGGTGCCGCGGCTGCCCGCCGCGCGAAAACCGTGCTGGCGGCATGGATCGGAGTGCTTGTGGCTGCCGGAGCGGCGTTTTTGCTCTTCGGCGGCACGCTTGCCACCGGCTTCTCCATCCCTGACACCCCCACCACACAGGTCACCAACCACCTGCAGGAAAAACTCCCCGAGGCTTCCGGCGGCTCCGGCTCCGTGGTGGTCCAGACCGAGGACGGCTCCGCCTTCACCGAGGAGCAGAAGCAGGACATCTCCGCGCTGATCGCTGATGCCTCGGAGATCGACGGCGTGGAAACCGTGGTTGACCCGTTCGCCACCGAGGCGGACCGCGCCGCGCAGGCGCAGCAGCTTCAGGACGGCCAGGCCCAGGTTGATGCCGGCCGCCTCCAGATCGAGCAGGGACGCGCCCAGCTCGAGGACGGCCAGGCCCAGCTTGACGCCGCCCGGCAGCAGGCTGAAGCAGCCGGCGCCCCGGCCGAAATGATGGCACAGCTGGACGCCCAGCAGGCCACCCTGGATGCCAGCCGTGCCGAGCTGGACGCCAAGAGCGCCGAGCTTGAAGCTGGCGCCGCCCAGGCTGAACAGGGTGCTGAACTGCTGGAGATGGCCGCCGACATCCGCACCGTGTCCGAGGACGGCAGTGCGGCAGTGGTCAACGTTGTCTTCAGCGAGACCCAGATGGAGGTGGAGCAGGAAACCAAGGACGCGCTGGTCGCAGCCTTTGAGGATGAGCCTATCGACGGGGTCAAGGTGGACTTCTCCGCCGAAGTTTCCGCAGGGGTCCCCAGCATCCTGGGAGTCGGCGAGGTAGTCGGCCTGGCGGTCGCCGCCGTCGTGCTGGTGGTTATGCTGGGAACCTTCATCGGTGCCGGGCTGCCGCTGGTCACCGCGATCATCGGTGTGGGCATTGGTGCCGCCGGTGCGCTGGCCTTCTCCGGCGTCGTCGAAATGGCCTCCGTTACCCCCATCCTCGGCGTGATGCTCGGCCTGGCCGTGGGCATTGACTATGCCCTGTTCATCGTCAACCGGCACCGCCGCCAGCTCAAGGCCGGCTACAGCCTGTCCGAATCCATTGCCCTGGCCAACGGAACCTCCGGCAACGCCGTGGTGTTCGCCGGCACCACAGTGTTCATTGCCCTGTTGGCGCTGAACATTACCGGCATTCCCTTCCTGGGCCTGATGGGCACCGTGGGTGCGGCCTGCGTCGCCATTGCGGTCCTGGTGGCCACCACCCTGACACCGGCACTGCTCAAGCTGGCCGGCATGAAGATCCTCAGCCGCAAGGAGCGCGCGGCACGGGAAAAGGACCACGGTGCCTCGGCCTCGGCCGGCAAGCCGGAAACCATTCCGGTAAAGCAGATGTCCACGGTGCGCGCTGCGCTCACCGTAGTGCTCTCGATCGCTGGCCTGCTGGTCATCGCCATCCCGGCCCTGGACCTGCGCACCAACCTTCCCGACGGTTCCTCCGAAGCCCACGACACCACCCAGTACCGGGCCTACGAAGCCGTTTCGCAGAAGTTCGGCGAAGGCCAGAACGGTTCGCTGCTGGTGGTCGCGGACCTGCCCGGCAACCCGGACGAGGAAGAAATGCTGGTGGCGCAGGGCGAGGTTGCCCGTAGCCTCTTCGACCAGGACAACGTGGCGGCCGTGGCTCCCATCGGCTCCTCCGAAGACCGCACCGTCACTGCCTTCCAGGTGATCCCGGAGGAGGGACCGACCAGCGAATCCACCCAGGAACTGGTGCACACCCTGCGGGACCTGTCTCCGCTCGAGACCGAAAACGGTGACGTGAAGCTGGGCGTGGCCGGAACCGCCAGCGGCAACATCGACATCTCCGAGAAGCTCTCCGAAGCGCTGCCGATCTACCTGGGCGTAGTGGTGGGACTGTCCCTGCTGATCCTGATCCTGGTCTTCCGGTCCATCTTTGTTCCGGTGATCGCGACGCTGGGCTTCATCCTGTCCTACTTCGCGGCCATCGGCGGCGTGGTGGCCATCTACCAGTGGGGCTGGCTGGCCGGCGTGTTCGGCGTGGAGACGCCGGGCCCGGTACTGAACTTCCTGCCGACCATCCTGGTGGGCATCCTGTTCGGCCTGGCCATGGACTACATGCTCTTCCTGGGCTCAGGCATGCGCGAAGCCTTCGTTCACGGTTCCCCGGCCCGGGTGGCCGTGATGCAGGGCTTCCGCGCCGGCCGTTCAGTGGTCACGGCGGCCGCGATCATCATGGTCTCCGTGTTCGGCGGCTTCATCTTCTCGCACAGCACCATGATCCGGCCCATTGGCTTCGCCCTGGCCTTCGGTGTGCTGGTGGACGCGTTTGTGGTGCGGATGCTGCTGATCCCGGCGCTGATGCACCTGGCCGGCGACAAGGCCTGGTGGCTGCCGAAGTGGCTGGATAAGATCCTGCCGGACGTCGACGTTGAGGGGGCTTCCCTGGAACGTGCCCACCCGCACGCCGACGAGCAGCCGGCGTCGGACGGCGTCGAAACCCCCGTGCGCAGCTAGTCTGACCGGATAGCCACAACGGCAGGTGCCGCTCCCGAACGGGGAGCGGCACCTGCCGTTTCCGTTTGGATGGAGCGGAAGCATGGCGGGGCAGCTCCGGGCATTGGGTCTAGCCGAACGCAGCTAAGGGCCCTAGGCTTCCGGCCATGGCTATTGCACGCAACCCCACCACTGTCCTTGACTGCCCCGACGCGGTTGCCCTCGCCACGTTCTACGGTGCCCTGCTCGACTGGAAGGTGAACCTGCATGAGGATGACCCGGACGGCGACTGGACGGACATCGCCGACGACGCCACCGGCCAGCGCTACTGCTTCCAGCAGGTGGAGAACTACACCCCGCCGGTTTGGCCCGAACAGGATATTCCGCAGCAGATGCACATTGACGTGGACGTTGATGACCTGGATGAGGGAGAAGCCGCCGTGCTGCTGCTGGGTGCCACCAAGCACGCGTATCAGCCGGGGGAAAGCTTCCGGGTCTTCCTGGATCCGGCCGGGCACCCGTTCTGCCTCTGCCAGGGCTAACCGGCGATTCTTGGCCCACTTCGAACTTCTACGTCCGTTTTAAGCTTTTTCGCCCGGTTTAAACCGGACGAAAACGTGCAAACCGGCCGTAGATTCTTCAGGGGCGTTCAGCGTGTCCGAACCGGTGACTGGCCGGAGTCCGGCAGGGTCCAGTGTACGGGTCACCTGGAACGGGGGCTGGTTAATGCCCGGGCTGCAGTGCCCCGCCTGCCGGTGCGGCATCCTCCAGCCCGGCACTGTGCGCGGCCAGGCGGGCATACGGGCCGTCCCCGGCCCGCAGCTCGGCCGGGGCGCCGCGCTCCACGATCCGGCCGGCGTCGAGCACTACCACCTGGTCCGCGTTCTCCACGGTGGAGAGCCGGTGCGCAATGGTCAGTGTGGTCCGCCCGGCAGCGAGCCGCTCCAGTGCGGCCTGAACCTGCGCTTCGGTGGTGTTGTCCAGCGCCGAGGTGGCCTCGTCCAGCACCAGCACCGGAGGATTGCGCAGGATGGTGCGGGCAATCGCCAGGCGCTGCTGCTCGCCGCCGGAGAAGCGGTGGCCGCGTGCACCCACCAGGGTGTCCAGGCCCTCGGGCAGGGCACCCACGGTATCGGCCATCCGGGCGGCGGCCAGGGCGGACCACAGCTGCTCATCGGTGGCGTCGGGATCGGCCAGGAGCAGGTTCTCCCGCACCGAGGCGTGGATCAGATAGGTCTCCTGGGAAACGACGCCGACAATCCGGGCCAGGTCCCCGGGCGCTATCTCACGTACGTCCACACCGTCAATGAGCACCGTGCCGGCGGTAGCGTCGTTGAGCCGCGGCAGCAGCGAGGCGAGGGTGCTCTTGCCGGAGCCGGTGGATCCGACGACGGCGGTGGATGTCCCGGCCGGAAGCGTCAGGTCGATGCCGTGCAGGACCTCCGCGCCGTCGTCGTACGCGAAGCGCACCCCCTCGAACCGGACCTCACCGCGCACCGTGGCGGGATCCAGCCGGACAGGCTTCGCGGCAGGCCGGATCCCCGGGACCAGGTCCAGATATTCAAAGATCCGGCTGAAGAACGCCAGGGCCGTCACCCACTGCACACCGATGTTCAGCAGGCCCATCACCGGACGGAAGATGGCTCCCTGCAGGCCGGTGAAGGCGACCAGGGTGCCGATGGTCATGCCGCCGCTGGTGGCCGGGAAGCCTGCGGCCAGGTAAATGACTGCGGGAATCGCGGCGAAGACAATCTGCATGGTGGCCATCCGCCAGCGCCCGGCCAGCTGGCTGCGCAGTTCCAAGCCCACGAGCTTGTCGGAGCGGTCGCGGAACCGGGCGGCATCGCGGGGGACGGTGCCGAGCGTCTTGGCCAGCCGGACACCGGAGACGGAGAGGCCTTCCTCCACCTGGGTGTGCAGGGCGGCCAGTTCACGCTGGCGTTCGTCGGTGACCTCGCGGCGGATTTTCGCCACGCGCCGGGACAGCCAGATGGCCGGCGGCAGCACTACCAGTGAGATCAGGCTCAGCCCGGGGGAGAGGGCCACCATCGCCACCGCGGTGGCCACCGCCGTCGTGAGGTTGGAAGCAACACCGGTGGCGGTGGAGGTGACCACGGACTGCATGCCGGAGATGTCGTGCGTGAGCCGGGACTGCACTTCACCGCCGCGGGTGCGGGTGAAGAAGCCCAGCGACTGCGCCTGCAGATGGGTAAAGAGATCCACACGCAGGGTGTGCATCACCCGCTGGCCCATCCGGGTGGCCAGCCAGGTCTGCACCACGCCGATTACGGCGGTCACGGCAGCCACCAGCACCATGGCGGAGGTGAGGAGCGCGAGCAGCCGCAGGTCCTGCCGCGGCAGTGCGGAGTCGATCACGCCGCGGACCAGGAACGGCTGGGCCAGGTTCACCACGGAGGAAGCACTGATGAGCAGCACGACGACGGCGATGGTGCCCTTGTGCGGGGAAAAAAGCGCGGCGATGCGGCGCAGGGAGACGGGATGCTGTTTCAGCTGCTTTTTGTCGGCCGGGTTGAGTTTGGCGGGGCCGCGGCCGCCTGGTGCGCCGGAGCTGCGTCCGCCGCTTGGACCGCCGGCAGGGCGGTCGGTGTCGATTCCGGGTAGAGTCACGGGTCCTCCTTTGCTGCCTTGATGGTCTGCGGCAGCTATTGCAGAGGTTACCTCACTATGTGGTTACCACGAAATGGGTAGACTGAAGCCATGACCGATGTCTCTGCCGATCCGGCCGCCCTGGGCGAAATGATGCACGCTGCGTTCCGCGGGCTGCGGAAGCGCTGGATGCTCCAGCTGGCGCCGTTCGAACTGACCCCGCACCAGTTCCGCGCACTCAACGCCGTGGGCCGTGCCGCCGAATCCGGGCGCGGCGGCGGGGATAGCGCAGGGCAGGGCATGCGGCTGAAGGAACTGGCAGAGCGTCTGCACATAGCCCCGCGGTCCGCTACGGAGGTGGTCGATCTGCTCGCCGCCAAGGGCCTGGTGGAACGCCGGGCCCATCCCGAGGACCGGCGTGCCACGCTGCTGGCGCTGACCCCGGCGGGGGAGGAACTGCGGGAAAAGGTGCTGGCCGACCGCAAGCGGGAAGCGGATGAGTTCTTCTCGGTACTGGAGCCGGGGGACCGGGCCGAGCTGGCTCGAATTCTGGGGGAGCTGGTTCACTAGGGCCAAATACTGAGGGATGTTTCAGGCGAGTGGACATCCTTCCATCAGGGCCTGAGCAAAGGGGGACGGTTGACTATGGGGCTTCCCGGAAGCGGATTTCGTCCACAAACGGGCGGACTGTCGGGTAGTCCGACTGTATACGTTCTATCCATGTCCAACGCAGAGTACTAAAGGCGGCGGACATCACGGAAGTTGCGGCTGCAGCAATCCAGCCAATCATTGCAAGAATAATGTCCATTCTTCGGGTGAATTCAAAGAATCCGTATACGAGAATCATGTTGTATAACATGACCAGCATAACTGGACCCAGGTTAATTAGGAGCCACGTCGTCGTAACTTCAATAGGGTCACTGAATTTGTGGGATCGAGCCAGGAAAACGCCTAATCCAGTAGCCCCAGCAATGGCAGCGTTTATAGCGGCTAACAGGCCAGCGCTGTCGAGAGGGGGCTTGCCGTCGCGAAGGTCGATGAATTGAATAACGAGTATCGACGCTGTGAGCAGCAACATTGCAAAGATCATGAAGAATAAGACTCCACGAGCGACCCACTTTTCCTTGGCAGGTATATCCCTGGCGTTGCTTCCTCGCCAAACGCATATAGCACTTCGGCCAATACCGTTGGCCTTCAAATCTTTCTTCACCGCTTTGCGGAGCTCGCGGGAGTATACGAGGGGTTTGGGCGCTTCAAAAGGCTCTGCATAGTCCTTTCCCAAAATTGTGTATTTTCCTAGGTGGTATCCCGGGCGTGTCGGATGTACGTCGACATCGACGTGTACTACAGTTCGTTTGCGCAATTCTTGTCCTCGAATAACCGTGCAATGGGTGGTGTTGCGCCGTAGCTTTAGTTAAGCTCGTGCGGTTATTCTCTATCGGCATTGATTTGAACAGTGTAAGAGGAATTACGCTAAGAATTAGTCGGACTTTAGCTGGCTATCCGAAGCGAAGGAAACGCTTGAGTTCCGTGGAAAACAGCGGCCGGCAACCCGAAGGTTGCCGGCCGCCGGATTATCCGAACTCAGTCCCGCTCGTTGAGCTTGTTCAGCAGCTCCGAGAGCCGCTCCACCTCGTCGGGATGCCAGGTTTCCAGCCGGTCCCGCAGACGGGAGCGCTTGGCTGAGTGGGCGGTCTCGAACCGGGCCCGGCCCTCCGGCGTCAGGTCCAGGAGCTGGGCCCGTCCGTCGGACGGATCAGCCCGGCGACACACCAGCCCGAGGGCCTCCAGCTGGGAGACGGTCCGGCTCAGCAGTGCCTTATCCACCTGCAGGGCTTCCGCCACGGCGCCCTGCTGGCATTCGGTGCCCTGATACAGGGTCATCAGGACAGTGAAGCCCAACGGCTGCAGCGAAGGGTGCACGGCCAGGGCGGATTCCTTGAAGGTGCGCCGCGCAGCCGCCAGCATGTGCGCGAACTGACGCTCCACCTCCTCGATCGAGGACTTCGCAGCGGCCTCCCCGGGAGCCGGCGCCGTCATGCTAGTTCCCCCGCTTTCCGGCCGGAAGGTCCGGATTCTGTCCGGCGGCTGCCTCGGCGTCGGAAGCTATGCGGGCGGCGGTGTCGCCCGGAGTTTCCTCCGGTGTTTCAAGGGCGGGCGCACCGTTGACTGCAGTGGCGGCGGCTTTGGCGGATTCTTCAGCCTGCATTTTCTCGTGGCGCGTCATGCTGCCCAGTTCCAGGTTCGGCAGGAACAGCACGGCGAGCAGGGTCAGCACGCCCAGCGGGGCGGCGATCATAAAGATGTGCGCCACCGACGAGCCGTAAACCGATTCCACAATCACGCGCACCGATTCAGGCAGGGCGCTGACCGCAGGAATGCTGCCGGAGGCCAGGGATGCGGCAATATCCTTGCCCTGGTCGCCGAGGGCGGCAATGGCGCCCATCAGCTCGCCCTGCTTTTGTGCCATCCGGTCGGTGACCTGGGTGGCCAGCACGGCGCCGAGTGCGGAGACGCCGATGGTGCCGCCGATGGTGCGGAAGAAGTTGATGCCGGAGCTGGCCACGCCGAGGTCGCGGGTGGGCACATCGTTCTGCACCACCAGGACCAGGTTCTGCATGACCATGCCGACGCCGGCGCCAAGCAGGAACATGTAGAGCGAAACCAGCCAGAAGTTGGTGTCGTATTCAATGGTGCCCATCAGCACCAGAGCCACGGTGAGGATGACCGACCCGGAAACCACGTAGGCCTTCCACTTGCCGGTCTTGGTGATCATCTTGCCCACAATGGTGGAGACGACCAGCAGTCCGCCCATCATCGGAATGGTCATGATGCCGGACATTGTTGCCGAAGCGCCGCGGGCCAGCTGCATGTACTGGGACAGGAACACGGAGGTGCCGAACATGGCCACGCCGACGGCGAGGGAACCGATCACCGAGAAGGTGAAGGTGCGGTTGCGGAACAGCGTGAGCGGAATCAGCGGCTCGGAGGACTTCAGCTCGACGGCCACGAAGGCGGCCAGGCCCACGAGGGAGCCGCCGACCATCCAGGCGGTGGCGGCACTTGCCCAGCCAAAGTCGGTGCCGACCAGGGAGACCCAGATCAGCAGCACGGACACCGATGCCGCGAGCAGCACAATGCCGGCGTAGTCGATGGTGACCTTGCGCTTCTTCAATGCGGGAAGGTGCAGGGTCTTCTGGATCATGAACAGCGCGACGGCGGCCAGCGGCACCGCGATGTAGAAGTTCCAGCGCCAGTTGGCGAAGTCAGTGATAACGCCGCCGATCAGCGGCCCGCCCACGGTGGAAAGGGCCATCACCGCGCCGAACAGGCCCATGTAGCGGCCGCGTTCACGCGGGGAGATGATGTCCGCCATGATGATCTGCGTCAGTGCGCCGAGTCCGCCGGCACCGATGCCCTGGATCACGCGCATGGCAATCAGCCAGTCGGTGTTCTGCGCGAAACCGGCTGCTGCACTGGCCACGATGAAGATGATCAGTGCCAGCTGCACCAGGACCTTGCGGTTGAGCAGATCCGCGAGCTTGCCCCAGACCGGGGTGGAAACCGCAGTGGCCAGCAGGGTGGCGGTGACCACCCAGGTGAAGGCTGCCTGGTCGCCGTCGAGGTCGGAAATGATCACCGGCAGTGAGGTGCTGACCACGGTGCTGGCCAGCATCGAGACGAACATGCCCAGCAGCAGGCCGGTCAGGGCCTGGAGGACTTCACGGTGTTTGCGCTTGGCCGCGGCTTCGGCCTCGGCGCGGGCATCCTGCAGGGCAGGGGAGACGGACATGCATACTCCAAAGTGGTTGACTCAGGTCAAAGGTTGATTTAAGTCAACTATAGTGCCCGGCAATGCTGCAGGGTGCTCGCTTAGCGGTGGTTGTGAGGGATCTAACGGGCGGTTGTTGGCGACGTCGTCGGCTGCCGGCTCGTTTAGGCGCATCGGGTGGCGGCCGGGAAGTGGAGCCCCGCCACGAAGCCGGGCAGACTGGGATCCAGAGTAGTCCTGCGTTCAGAGGGGTCCCCATGGCTAAGCCCGTCCACGGTGCAACCACCGTTCCGCCCGATCCCCGTGGCCCGGAGCCGCGGGTTCGATTCTCGCGGGAGGGGCTCCGCGCCTCCTTATGGTTTTGGCCCAGCTGTGCCTCGCTTGCAGCGCTCGTGGTGTCCCTGCTGCTAATGCAGGTCCGCCCTGGGGATGACGCTGCCTGGGCGCAGTGGATCTGGCCCGCCGGCGTCGAAGCCGCGTCCAGTCTGCTGCAGACTGTGGCCACCAGTGTGATGACCGCGGCCACTGTGACGTTCTCGCTCACTGTGGTGGCCCTGCAGCTGGCCTCACAACAGTTCTCTCCGCGGTTGCTGCGTGAGTTTGCCCGGGATGTGCGCACCCAGGCGGTCCTGGGTGTACTGCTCGGCACATTCCTGGTCAGTATCACCGGGCTGCACGGGATGGATCCGGGCCGGCCGGTGCCGGTGCTGGTGGTCGGTCTGGTCTACGTGCTGGGCATAGCCTCCGGGATTGTGCTGCTGCTGTTCATTGGGCATATTGCCCGCTCGCTGCGCGTGGACACCATGATGCGCAACGCGCACCAAGGTTGCCTGACGGTCCTGCGGGAAACCTATCCGCTGTCCGAAACGGGTGAGGTGCAGGAATTTGAGCAGCCCGAGGGCGGAACGCTGGTGTCCGTGGGGCGCAGCGGCATTGTGCAGGCCGTGGAGTGGAAACCGCTGATGACGGTATTGCAGCAGCACCGGTTGAGCATGGGGGTGATGGTTCAGCCGGGTGACCATGTCACGTTCGGGTCACCGGTGGCGCGGGTGTGGGCCGACGACGGCGGGGAGGTGCCGCTGCCGGCGGTGCGCAAGGCGCTGGCGGAGGCCTTGGAGATTGGTTATGAGCGGACGCCGGAGCAGGATGCGGCTCTCGGGCTGCGGCAGCTGACCGATATTGCGGTGAAAGCCATTTCTCCCAGCATCAACGATCCCATTACTGCAGCCCATGCCGCCGGTTATTGCGCGGATCTGCTGGTGGATCTGCAGCGCCGCAGGCTGGGCGCTGAAGCGCACCGTGATGCCGAGGGGGTGCAGCGGCTGGTCACGGAGGGCCGGGACTACCGGTACTTCCTGGACCTGGTCTGCGGTCCGGTGCGCCGCTATGCCCAGTCGGAGCCGATTGTGCTGACGGCGGTGCTGCGCCTGCTGCGGGACTGCGCCGCCACGGCCGTCAACGACGGGCAGCGGGAGGAAATCCGCCGGCAGAATTCGCTGGTGCTGGAGACTGTCCGCGGCGAAATGGTGGTGGCTGATGAGGAGGAGATCCGCGATATGGGCCGTCGGGTCGAGGAGGCCCTAGCCGGAGACCTTGACGCTGCCTTCACTGACCGGGCCGGAGAAACCCGGTCAGTGTGAAGCGCAGGCAAACTGTGCCGCAGGATGTTCCCAAAATGGCGGGAGCATCCCGAACCGATCCATTTCCGGGGCTGAAGATCGTTCGGCGCGCCCAAGATCCCACGCAGTGTGGCTGGAGTTTCGGATGGGGAAACATCTGCACCACCTGCACCAGAGCGTGGGAAAATCTGTTCCACGGAAGGCAACAGCGCATCCAATCTGCAAAATTTTCAGACTAGCTGCCGAAACCAGTAAATCTTGCGGACTCGATCCAACCGCTGAGCACAAAAGGACCGGCCGTGGCAAGCGCCCCGGCCGGTCCTTTTCCCTGTTGCTGCTCCGGCTCAGCGGAGTCCCAGCAGCTCCTGGGCCAGGACGAAGATGCCCATGACCAGGACAAAGATGCCGAAACCGCGCCGCAGGGCAGCTTCCGGGATGCGTCCGGCCAGCCGGGCGCCGATGAGCGAGCCCAGGATGGCGGCGACGGTGACAGCTGCGATCAGGGGCCAATTTAGGGACACCGTGGTCAGGTATCCGCCAAGGCCTGCGAAGGACTTCATGGCAATGACCACCAGCGAGGTGCCCACGGCCACCGGCATGGACAGTCCGCCCAGCAGTGCGAGGGCGGGCACCACCAGGAAGCCGCCGCCGGCACCCACGAGGCCGGTGACCAGGCCGACGACCAGGCCCTCGATGATCACCTTGCCGACGCGGAGTTCACCGTCACCTGCCGCCTTCACGGTTTTGCGTCCGCGGATCATGGCTGCAGAGGTGGCCACCATCATCAGGGCAAAGGCGATCATCAGGATGGTGCCGGGGATCCTGCCGCCCAGCAGTCCGCCGCCAAAGGCGCCCACCATGCCGGCCGCGCCGAAGATCAGACCGGTACGCCATTTCACCCGGCCCTTGCGGGCGTGCCCGATGGCACTGACTGCCGAGGTTAGGCCTACTACGAACAGGGAGGAGGCGATCGCTTCACGCGGGCTGAGGCCGGCAACGTAGGTCAGGATGGGGACGGTCAGGATGGAACCGCCGCCGCCGAGCAGGCCGAGCGAAAGGCCGATCAATACGGAGAGCAGCAGGGTTGCCGCGAGGGCGAGGGTCATGGTGGGTCCTAGGGTTGAAGCGGCGGCGGGCAGCGGCCGTCCGCACAAAGCGGTGGCCGCTGCGGCGGGGCTAGCGGGAAGCGGGCAGCTGCCCGATGGCGGACTGTGCGGTGGGCTCGGCGGCAGTCTTGTTCCACGGCATCTTGGCCAGGACCTGGCCCATGGCACAGGTATTGGTTGCGGCCGAGAAGGCCAGCCCGGCACCGATCCCTCCGGCAAGGAAGCGGACCTTGGGGGAAACGAACCGGCCCCCGGCAAGCCCGGCAACAACGAGCGTGCCTGCCGCCATGCGGACCTGGCGTTCCAGCGACCAGCGCCGGGCGCCGCGGACAACCTCGCCGCCGGCGGCGGCAAAGGCGGGTACACCGCCCTTGAGGACCATTGCGCGCTCGACGCCGGCGCCTGCCAGGTGCCCGCGTGCCTGTTCGGCACGGACTCCGGATTGGCAGACGAGCACTACGCTGCCCCCGAGGCGCTCGGCCAGTGTGCCGGTGTGCTCGGAGAGCAGGGGAAGGGGCACATTGTAGGAACCGCGGATGTGCAGGGACTCAAATTCGGCAGCGGAGCGGACATCGATGATGACAAGATCCTTGGTCTCACCGGATAGCTCCAGAAGTGCTGCGGCGTCGAGTTCGGATACGGCGGGAAGTGCGGAGGCCATGTGGTCTCATTTCTTATGGTTGTGTTGCTGTTGTGGTGCTTTGGATTGATGCGGTTTGGGGTGCCCGCCACTGCTGTCCGGTAAACCCCCGGGGGTATACTGGAGCAAGAAATCTACCGAGGAGTGTCCATGCAGCTCGATAACACTGAACTTGCCCCCGTCGTCAACCGGCTCAAGCGCGCGCAGGGCCAGCTGGCCGCCGTCACCCGGATGCTCGAGGAAGGCCGGGACTGCAAGGACATCGTCACGCAGCTCGCCGCCGTCTCGAAGGCCCTGGATAAGGCCGGATTCGCGATTATTGCTGCCGGGCTGGAACAGTGCCTGACCAGTGAGGATGGCTCCATGGACAAGAAGGATCTGGAAAAACTCTTCCTCTCCCTGGCCTGACGGGCGCGGGGAAGGGGGTGCTTCGCAATGTGGAGCACCCCCTTTCTTGTGCTCCGGGTTAGGCCGGCGGCGCGGCCTTCCACTGCGACCAGCCTGCGTAGCTGCCTTCAAGCTCAACGACGTCGAAGCCGGCGCGGCGCAGGGCGCTCGCGGCCACGGAGTTGCGCACCCCGCTCTGGCAGTAGGTCACGATGGTGCCGTCTGCTGGCAGCTGATCCCGGTTCCACAGCACCCGGCCGGCACTGAGCTGGTCTGACCCGGGGATATGTCCGTCCGCGTGTTCGGTCTTGTTGCGGACGTCCAGCACCAGGGCGGCGTCGAAGTTCTCCAGTTCCTCCGGGCTGATCCGCCGCGGCGTGGTGGTCGGCAGTCCGTCCAGGCTGCTGGTGTAGCCGGCCACGCGGTCAATGCCCACGCGGACCAGGTGGTCCCACATTTCCCGCGCGGCGGCGCCGTCCTCGGCCAGCAGCACCAGCGGGCGGTCATCCGTTTCCGGATCCACTGCCCAGGCGCCGAAGCTGGCGGTTTTTTTGCCTGCGGGGATATTCACTGAACCGGTGACGGTTCGCTCATGCACTGCAGTGTGCGGCCGGGTGTCTACGAAGGTGATGCTGTCCTGCGCGAGCCGGCTGGCGACGTCGTCGGACGCGAGCTCTTCGAGTTCAGGGCGCTCGCCCATAACGTCCGGACCCTGGCGGTTTTCACGCTTCATCCGGCCAAAGTAGGCGTGGGCGTCCGGCTGGCCGTTGAGCAGCTCATCCGCAAAACCCTGCTCATCGCCGGCTGCAACATACGGTCCCCACCAGGCATACAGCCGTTCGTAGCCCACTGTGGTGGACGGGAGCGCGCCCAGGGCCTTGCCGCAGGCGCTGCCGGAGCCGTGGCCGGGGTAGACCTGGACATGGTCCGGCAGGGTCACGAACTTCTCCTGCAGGCTGCGGAAAATCTGCCGAGCACCCTCGAAGCGGGTGTCGACGCCGCCGGCGGCCTCATCCAGCAGGTCCGGACGGCCCAGGTCGCCGGAGAACACGAAGTCGCCGGAGAGCAGGTAGCCGGGGTCCTTGCTGAAGGCGCCGTCGGTGACCAGGAAGGACAGGTGTTCCGGGGTGTGGCCGGGGGTGTGCACTGCCTTCAGCGTGATGTTGCCAATGCTGATGGCATCGCCGTCATGGAGGCGCTCCGCCGCGAAGCGGTACTGCCAGTCCTCTCCGCCTTCGCCGGAAACGTACATTTCGGCGCCGGTGGCGGCAGCCAGTTCCCGCGTGCCGGAGAGGTAATCGGCGTGGATATGGGTTTCCGTCACTGCCACGATGCGCATGCCGTTGGCGGCAGCAAGTTCCAAATAGGTGTCGATGTCCCGGCGGGCGTCAACGACGACAGCTTCGCCCTTGCGCTGGCAGCCGATGAAATAGCTCGCCTGGGCCAGGTCCTCGTCATAGATGCGTTCGAGCAGCATGTTGTCTCCTTTGGTTGCCGTTGGACACCCCCGGGGGTATCCGATCCGCTCCCACGCTAATACCCAAGGGGGTATAGCTGCAACTTGCCGGACGTGGCTTTGCATACCCTAGGGGGTATCTGTCAGGATGGTCGAACCAAGACTTTTCCATCGATCCGAAACGGAGTTCGAACAATGTGCAGGGCAGCTACATGCAGGAAGTGCGGAAAGACCACCTGGGCAGGATGCGGCAACCACGTGGACCAGGTGATGCGTAATGTGCCCAAGGGTGAGCGCTGCACCTGCAGCGCAAATGCAGGCAAGACGGCTGTAGGTGCCCAGCCTTCCGGCGGCAGCAGCTGGCTCGGAAAGCTGTTCGGCCGCAAGTAGGTGCCTGCGCCTCCGGGACACGCAGGCACGGCCGTGGCAGGCTGTGCCCATGGAAACCAGCACCGGAATTCCGCCGTGGCCCGCGGCTGAACCCTCCAGTGGCAGCATCCGGCTCCGTCCGTTCCGGGACGAGGACGCCGGCATGGCCATGGACCTTGCCCAGGACACCTACATCCCCACGGTGGGCAGCCTGCCGGCACGGGCAACCCATGAACAGGCACTGGACTGGCTCGAACGCCAGCGGTATATGCATGTCCGGGGAACCGGGTACTCCTTCGCCATTGCCGACGCCGCCACGGACCGGGCCATCGGCCAGATGGGCCTGTGGGGCTGGGAACTGCAGCAGGGCCGCACCCAGGCCGGCTATGCAGTGGTGCCGGGTGAGCGGGGTGCAGGTGTCGCCGCCCAGGCACTCACCGCGCTGCTGGCATTTACCTGGAGCATCCCGGAGGTGCACCGCGTGGAGCTGTATATCGAACCATGGAACACCGCGTCCTTCCGCAGTGCAGAACATGCCGGTTTTGAGCGGGAGGGGCTGCTGCGCAGCTACATGGAAATCTCCGGGCAGCGCCGGGACATGCTAATTTATTCGGCAATACGGAACGGCGAAACGCCCGCCTAGCCGCGGCGGGACTCTACCGGGACCAGGCCCAACGCGGCGCATCCCATGGTGAGTCCGTCGAGGCCGAAGGCATCCAGGGGGCCGGCCACACCGGGGGTGAGATCCTGACGGTCGCGCAGCTGCTCGGCTCCCCAGGCGATCAGCTCACCGGTCAGGGTGTAGACGTTCGGGCCGGTGAGCTGCACGGCGGCCAGCAGGTTTCCGTCTGTGCCCGTCACCGTGGCTACCACCTGGGTGCGTGTTTTTGCCCGCTGGCTGCTGTCCGGCCCGCCCGGTTTTCCGAGCATCGGCGCGGTAAGTCTCTCCAGCAGGCGGCGGCCCCGGGCGGAGCGGGCCATCGTGTGGGAGGCGGCGGACATCAGGCTTATTGCCCGGCTGAGGTCGGCAAACCAGCCGTTGTACACCGACACGGCGTCCAGCTGCGGGAAGGCCTTTGGCAGGAAAAGAACCTCCGTGCCCGGCACAAGGAATCCCGCCTTGCGGTTACGGCGCGCCCCGCTCACCGGGAAATCGTGGACCTCAGCCGCTGCCCGCTCTTCGACCAGGCGGCCGTTGGCAAAACGCACGGCGGGCAGGAACAATCCGTCGCGCATGGTGGCCCGGGTGCCCTGGCTGAGCCCCGGGTTTAGCGCGCCGGCAGTGAAATAGCCGACGTCGAGCTTTCGCCCGGCATCTCCGGCCTGCTGCGCCGCCATGGCGCCGGCCAGGATGCCCGGCACATAGTCATAACCGAAGGCCGGCAGCAGCACGGCACCGGTGTCCTGCGCCTGCCGGTGGAACCGCTCCTGCAGTGTGCGGACAAACCCCACCTCACCGGTGGTGTCGATGTACCGGGCGCCGGCCCGCACGGCTGCTTCGGCCACCGGCAGGCCGACGCGTTCGAACGGTCCCGCGGTGGTAATCAGCACGTCACCCGGATCCAACAGGCGGCGGACGCTGGCCGGGTCGGTCGCGTCTGCCGCAGCGAACTCCAGCCCGCCGTGTTCCTCAGCCAGTCCGGCCAGCGCATCAGTATTGCGTCCGGCCAGGACGGGCCGCAGACCACGCCGGAACAGTGCCCCCAGGACCAGCCCGCCGGTATATCCGGTGGCGCCGAGCAGGACAATGCGGCCGCTCATTTTGTCTCCTCCGGTTCGGGTTCGTATCCGATCAGCCAGTGCAGTCCGTATTGGTCGATGACCTGCCCGTCCGATGCCCCCCACGGCTTGGGTCCGAGCGGATCCACGATCCGCCCGTTGGCGGCGAGGAGGTCAAACCACTCGTGCAGACGCGCCGGCTCAGCGGTGCCGAGGAGCGAGAGCATCATGCCCTCCATCCGGACACTGGTCCCGGGCAGATCCGCATCCGCCCCGGCCAGTGAAACGACGCCGTCCAGCACCCCGTGCGCAATGGCGTCCGGCGCTCCTCCGCTGCCGAACTCCGCGTTGGTGTGCAGGGACAGCTCACCGCCGAAGATCCGGGCGTAAAACGTGAGGGCTTCGCGGGCAGTTGCCGGGAACAGGACATAGACCAGGGGCGCCGTCATGGCGGACAGCATACATACCTGAACCCGCCGCAGCGCCAGTGCCCGTTGACTCTCCGGCGGCACCGGCGGACAGTGGACCCATGCCAGGCATCGGCGCACCGCTGTGGGAGAAGCTGTCCGAGACCGTTGAGTCAGGATGGTGCCCCGGGCTGGTTGCCGGTATCCGGGTGAACGGGCAAACCGAAGTGTTTGCCACCGGATCGCTGGATTTTGGGCAGGCGGTGCCCATGGCCGAAGACACCCCGTTCCGCATCTCCTCGCTCAGCAAGCTCTACGGTGGCGCCCTGGCGTTGAGCCTGGTGGCGGACGAAACGCTGGGGCTGGAAGAGGACGTGTCCCGTATGCTGCCGGCGCTGGGCCACCTCCGGGTGCTGGCGACTCCGGATGCACCGCTGACCGTCTCGGTTCCAGCCCGCGGCCCGATCACCGTCCGGCACCTGCTGACCTTCACCGCCGGGCTTGGTGTCGACTTTGCTCCGACTCCGTACGCTGCCGCCACCCGGGACCTGCTGTGGGGGCCGAACCCGCCGGACTTTACCCCGGAGGAGTATCTGGCCCGGATTACTGCCCTGCCGCTGGCCCATCAGCCGGGTGAGCGCTGGATGTACCACGCGTGCGCGGATCTGCTCTCGGTGGTGCTGGCCAAGGCAGCCGATGCATCGGTGGGCGAGCTGCTGCAGGAGCGGATCAGCGAACCGTTTGGCCTGAGCGGCACGGGGTTTCCCACCGGGGCGGAAACCTTCCCCGCTGTCTACCAGGAAGTGAACGGCAGGCTGCAGGAAGCGGCACTCTACCGGGACGCCATGGCGGTGCCGCCGAAGTTCGAATCCCTGGCCGGCGGCATGGTGTCCACGGTGCCGGACTACCTGCGCTTTCTGGCCGGGTTGGCCGACGACGCCGTGCTGCCCGCGGATCTCCGGGAACAGATGACTGATGACCAGCTGACCTCGCCGCAGCGCGAAGGCATGATCGAAATGTCCGGTCCGGATGAGTCCTGGGGCTTTATGACCGCAGTGCAGACCGGGCTGGGGGCGCACTGGTCCGAACCCGGCATGTGGGGCTGGGCGGGCGGATCGGGGACGAGCGCAGCGGTCTATCCCAACGGGGATATCGGCGTGGTGTTCACCCAGCGCTTTATGAGCGGGCCACAGGATAATTTCGACTACTTCTGGGAGCCGTTCGCGGCGTTGCGCCAAAGCCTGTACCGATAACCGGATCCCGGACGTGACAAAGCCTTATTTCCTTCCCATCCCGTGATGCAGCCGGGGTGCCGCCTGCGCGTTCCCTGAAACAAAAAACAAATCTCTTGCGCATTCGCATACATCTGTATACAGTCGCATACGCTGTGATGCAGCACACACACCGGAGGCGATCAAATGAGAAACGAAACAGTCAGCTCGACTGGGCAACAGGGTTATTCGAAGGCGATGACCCGCAAGGTAATCCTGGCTTCATTCGTGGGCACCACGATTGAGTGGTACGACTTTTACCTATACGGCACTGCTGCCGCGCTCGTATTCAATGTTCTTTTCTTCCCCTCATTCGACCCCCTGGTGGGCACCATTGCCGCATTTGGGACGTTCGCGGCAGGGTTCCTGGCACGGCCGATCGGGAGCGTGGTCTTTGGCCATTTCGGTGACCGGCTTGGCCGCAAAAAAATGCTCGTCTACTCCCTTGTCGGCATGGGTGTGGCAACGTTCCTCATTGGTGCCCTCCCGACGTACGCAAGCATCGGCGTCGCGGCACCCATCCTCTTGCTCCTGCTGCGCCTGCTGCAAGGCTTCGCGGTGGGCGGCGAGTGGGGCGGCGCCGTCCTCATGTCGGTGGAACATGAAGAGAAGGGCAAGCGGGGATTGGCGGGGAGCTGGACCCAGGCCGGCAGCCCGGCCGGTCTGGTGCTGTCCACCATCATTTTTGCCTTGGTGACTCTTATGCCCGGGGATTCCTTTATGGTGTGGGGCTGGCGCGTGCCGTTCCTTTTCAGTGCGGTTCTGGTGATGGTGGGGCTCTTTATCCGGCTGAGCGTGATCGAAAGCCCGGAGTTCAAGGCCATCGCTGCACAGGAAGAGCCCGCCAAAATCCCCGCCCTGGAGGCCATCCGGAAGCACCCGGTCAATATCCTGCTAGCCATTGCAATGTGCTTGGCACCCTTCGTGTGCTTCTACTTCTTCGCAACCTTCATGCTGACGTATGCCACAACCACATTGGGGATGGAGCGTCAGTCCGTCCTGTGGATTGTCGCGGCAGCCGGGTTCCTGGAGCTATTCACCATTCCCCTGGCCGCCGCACTCAGCGACAAGGTGGGGCGCGGCAAAGTGTTCCTCTGGGGCGCTGTGCTGTTTGCGGCCTACGCCTACCCGTTCTTCCTCATCAACGAGGCAATTCCGGGAACCGGGACGCTTCTTATCACTGTCATTGTTGGCCTTGGGCTTATCCACCCCCTGATGTACGGCCCGATGGCGACCCTGTTCGCCGAGCTCTTCCCGCCGCGCGTCCGCTACTCCGGCGCGTCACTCGGGTACTCAGTAGGTGCCGTTTTCGGCGGCGGATTTGCTCCGCTGATCTTTACCGCGCTGCTCGGATTGGGATGGGGAGCCGTTGCCTCCATTCCGCCATACATGATCATCGTGTCGGTCCTGACCTTCGTAGCCGTCTACATCGGCACCCGGCCGGGCCGAAGGTTCGAAGACGAGGGATTGCCTGCAAAGCGATCGCGGAAGGCTGTAGCCCAGGGAGACTTGGTGTGACGAAGGGCCTTGCAGCGCTCGCAACGAGCATTGACAGCTGGGCGGCGGCAGCACAGTTCGACGAACAGCTGACGGTTTTCCGTCAGAATGCCAGCTTTCGGCTGGGGCTCAGCGACGGCACAAATGCCGTGACGCTGGAACTCGGTTACGACGTCGTGAGCCCCACCGATGGTGCACCTGACCTCACCCTGATGGCCCCCTCGGACGCGTGGGCGCAATTGTTGTCGCGGGCACCTGCGGCAACCATGCACCATTTCCTAGCCATGCGCATGCGCGTCCCGGGGGTGCGCATCGACGGGGAGGAATTGCTCTTCGCGCAGCATGCCCACAGTATTCGGCGGCTGCTTGAAATAGCCCGAGGCGTTGTTGACGCGCCGGTAGAGCGGGCAGCCGACCCCCGGATCGACCGCAGCCGGATCGAGGCGTTTTATGTGTCAACGACTTTGGAGGGCTCCTCAACGGACCTCTACGTCGAACGTGCAGGGACTGGAACGGGTGCGCCGATCCTGCTGCTGCATACAGCCGGCGCAGACGGGCGGCAGGCGCATCCGCTGATGTCGGATATCGAACTGACAAGCCGCCACCCGGTCTACGCATTCGACTTGCCCGGGCACGGGCGCTCAGCGCAATTGCCCGGTCCCATAGGTTCCTGGACGCTGACGCCGGAACGCTACGCGGAGTCGATTCTGTCGGTTATTGGGGCGCTTGATCTTGATCGTCCCATCCTGCTGGGCGCTTCAATGGCGGGGGAAGCCTGCCTGATGATGGCCCACCGCGCGCCCGAACGTCTCGGCGGAGTCATAGCCTGTGAGGCATCGGATCACGTCCCAGGCCGTGTCACCCCGTGGGCCGGCCACCATGAGGTCAACGAGATGCTCTTTGTACCCGAATGGATCGACGGACTCATCGGACCCGCCGCTCCTGCATCCATGCGCAGCCAGATTCTCCATACCTACGGCCAGGGCGGGCACCGGACCTTCGCCGGAGATATTGATTTTTACTCCGGCGGCTGGGACGGGCGGGAAATCGTTGCCGACATCGACACCGCCAAATGTCCCGTGATCATGATGACCGGGGAATACGACTATTCGTGTACTCCTGAAATGTCGGAGGCAACCGCCGGCAAGATCCACGGGGCCCACTACTGGACCATGCCCGGCCTCGGGCATTTCCCGATTTGCGAACATCCGGCAGCCTTCCGCCCGCACTTGGAACGGGCGTTGTCCCTGATAGGAGAGAAACGTGGTTAAAGCGACCATTCCGGATACCCGAATGCTGATCGGGGGTGAGCGGATTGCACACGAACCCGGACGCACGATTGCCGTCCTCAGTCCTTTGACAGGTGAGGTGCTCGCCGAAGTCGCCGATGCCGCCACTGAGCAGGTCAGCAACGCCCTCGCTTCCGCCGAATCTGCTTTCGAGGCTTGGCGCACCACCAGTGGAGCAGAGCGGGCCCGCCTGATGCACCGGCTCGCCGACATTCTCGAACGAGAAGCGGACGACCTGGCGCACTTGGAGAGCGCCGACAACGGCAAACTATTGCGGGAAACATCGACCCAGGCACGCTTCACGGTCCGGAACTACCGGTTCTTTGCGGGAGCTGCGGACAAGATCTACGGGCACACCATCCCCTTGGATGCCTGGGAAACCTTCGACTACACCCGCAAGGAGCCGGTTGGGGTGGCGGTCCTCATTACGGCGTGGAACTCACCCATGCAGTTACTCGCCAACAAACTGGCTCCGGCGCTAGCCGCCGGGTGCACCGTCGTCATTAAACCCAGCGAAATCGCCCCTCTGACAACACTGCGGCTTGCCGATCTTGTGGAAGAGGCAGGGTTCCCGCCGGGTGTCATCAATATCGTCACCGGAGGCAAGGAAGCCGGTGTGGCGCTCACGACGGATCCGCGCGTAGGCCGTATCTCTTTCACCGGTTCAGTGGAGACGGGCAAGGCAATTGCCCGCGCAGCTGCTGACGTCCTCGTCCCCGTGACGCTGGAGTTGGGTGGCAAGGGTGCCAACATCGTGTTTGAAGACGCCGATCTGGACCGTGCCGTGCCCGGCGTGATCGCCGGCATTTTCGCCGCCGGCGGTCAGACCTGCATTGCCGGCTCCAGGCTCCTCGTGCACGAGACGGTGGCGGAGACGGTGATCTCCCGCATTTCCGAGATTGCCCGCCAGATCCGCATCGGGGACCCGACGGATCCGGATACCCAGATGGGTCCCGTTGCTTCCATCGTCCAGCGCGACCGGATTCTTTCAATGATTGCCGATGCCAAGACTGACGGTGCGCAGTTGGCTGCCGGAGGCGGTGCCCCCAAGGATGGCACCCTTGCCGGGGGTGCCTTCGTGGAACCGACCATCTTCACGAACGTGGCCCCGGACTCCAGGCTGGCACAGGAGGAAGTCTTTGGTCCTGTGCTGGCTGTCACGACCTTTTCCAGCGATGAAGAAGCTGTGACCATCGCGAACGGTACTGATTTCGGCCTTGCCTCCGGCCTCTGGACGCAGAACGTGCAACGCGCCCACCGAGTCGCCAGGGACCTGATCGCCGGCACCGTGTGGATCAACACCTACCGGTATTCAGCCGCCCAGGCACCGTTTGGCGGCGTAAAACAGTCAGGCTACGGCCGCGAACGCGGTTTGGAAGCACTCGACGAGTATCTGCGCACCAAAAACGTGCTGATGGACCTGTCCGACGATATCCGCGACCCGTTCGCAATCAAGGCTTAGGAGCAAAACATGAAGGACCGCATCGCACTCATCGGGCTGGGTCAGATGGGGTTGCCCATTGCCACTCGGCTTGCGACCGCCTTTGACGTTGTTGCCTTTGATATTTCGGCGGAACGCCGGGAACTGGCCTCGCGGCACGCGGGAATAGAGGCAACAGATGACCTGATCAAGCTCGACTCGGAAGCAGTCATCGTGGTGTCACTGCCCAATCCCGCAATTTCCCGTAGCGTGCTGCAGCAGCTGGCCCCCCACCTGCATGAGGGCGCCACCGTTATCGAGACCAGCACCGTGTTGCCGGACGACGTGCGCGAGTGGCAGCGAATGTTGGAACCCTCCGGGGTGCGGGTGATCGACGCAGCAGTGCTATCCGGTGTAGCGCAAATGGAACAGGGTAAGGCGACACTGCTGGTCGGCGGAGAAGATGCTGTCCTCGCCGACGTGCAACCGGTGCTGGAGGCAATTGGCGGCGCTGGCGTGGAGCGTTTCGGCGCGCTCGGTGCCGGTATGGCGGCGAAGGTCGTCAACAACGGTGTCGCCCATGCCGTGATGGTAGTGCTCGTCGAGGCGTTTGCCATGGCCAGGGCCGAAGGTGTGGCACTCACCGACATAGCGAAAATGCTGGACCGCGAGGATGGTGGCCTGCAGCGGCCCCTGAACCACCGCATCATGCAGCGCATGGCAGCGGGCGACTTCGACGGCGGGATGCCGCTGGAAGCAGCACGCAAGGACTCCACCCTGGCGCTGGCGATGGCGCAGCGCTCCGGCACCCCGTTGTTCGCGACCCAGGCTGCACAGACTGTTTACGACATTGCTTCCGGAACCGGGTTGGGGCGGAAGGACTATTCCGCTATTGCACAGCTCTGGGAGGGCTGGACCGACCGCGGTCTGGCCTACGGAGCGTGACGATGGAAGGAACGGAAGTCTACGCGCTTCGCTATGCCTACCGGACCGAATCGTTTAAGGGCGAGCATTTCCACGGCTATGCCAAAGACTGTCACGAGCGATGGCCTATCGACTACTTCACCTGGGTGATTGTGCAAGACGGAGTGCCCTATGTATTCGACACGGGTTTCACGCAACAGGAGGCCACAAGACGCGGCCATCGGACCTACTTGGGATCGCCGATAGAACTGCTGGGGGTGCTGGGCTTCGCGGCCGGCGACGTGGCTGTTGTGGTGCTCTCGCATTTGCATTACGACCACACGGGGTACCTGGATGCCTACCCCAATGCCCGGATCCTGGTCCAGCAGGCAGAGCTCGAATTCTGGGAAGGTCCCTATTCCCACCGGGGAGCCTACTCGCATCTCAGGCCCGATAACGATCTGTTGAGCCTTCGGAAACTCGTGGACAGTGGACGAGCCGAACTGGTCAATGGCGATGTCGGGGTTGTTCCCGGAATCACCGCACACCTTGTGGGCGGGCATACTGCCGGCACCCAGGTTCTGCGCATTGAAACCTCCCGTGGGCCCATCGTGCTTGCCTCCGACGCATCCCACTTTTACGCCAACTTTGAAGATGACCGTCCGTATGGGGCGGTACATCAGGTTGACCGTATGTACGCGGCTTTCGACACCTTGCAGGCCCTGGCGGGGCGGGATGGCGCGATTGTGCCGGGACACGACCCCCTGGTGGTTTCCCGGCATGAACAGCTAGCTGACCCGCGCATTATTCGTCTGCGGGTTCCCCCGAGGGAGTAGCAGCTTCGACCTCCCGTTGTACCGCTTTGAAGATCTCTTGTTTTACTGCTTTGAAAGGAACCATTTATGAACACCGCTACCTTTGACGTCATCGTAGTCGGCGGCGGCAACGCCGCCTTCTCGAGTGCCCATGCTGCTTCTGAGAGGGGGCGCAAGGTTGTTGTCCTCGAGCGCGGCCGGGAGGACATGGCGGGAGGCAACAGCTTCTACACCGCCGGAGCGACCCGCATTGCCCACGATGGCATGGCAAGCCTGAAGGGCCTTGTGGAGTTCGATGACCGCCACGAGGTCACCGAGGTGCCGCCATACTCGACCGATGACTACCTGGCCGATCTCATCAAGGTCACCGACGGCAAGACCGACCGGGACATGGCCGATGTGCTTGTCAGCGAATCCCATGATGCGGTGCGCTGGCTCAACGGCCTTGGCCTGAAATACCGTCTGATGTACGAACGGCAGGCATACGCCCGGGAGGACGGTACCTACCTTTTTTGGGGCGGCCTGCACATCGGCAACGTGGGCGGAGGCGAAGGATTGGTAGCCGATCACACGGCTGTAGCAAAACGACTCGGCACGGAGGTGCGCTACGGAATTCACGTCACCGGGCTCATCCTGGACAGGGGGAAGGTCGTAGGTGTCCGGGCCACCGATGACGAAGGTAACGGGCATGAGTTCCATGCCGAGAGTGTCATCATTGCCTCCGGCGGATTCGAATCCAGCCCTGAGCTTCGCAGGGAGCATCTTGGCGCGGGGTGGGAGAACGCCAAAGTGCGGGGAACGCCGTACAACGAGGGCGACATGATCACCGCGGCCCTTGAGATCGGTGCGGCGAAGGGCGGCGACTGGTCCACATGCCACTCGGTTCAATGGGACGCAGAAGCCGAGCAGAACGAGTCAAACCGCGAACTCACCAATCGGCTCACACGGCAGAGTTATCCGCTGGGCATCATCGTAAACCGCAACGGGAAACGGTTCCTCGACGAAGGCGCCGACTTCCGCAACTACACGTATGCCAAGTACGGCCGTGAGATCCTCCGGCAGCCGGGCTCGGTCGCCTGGCAGATTTTTGATGCCACGCTTCGGCCGATGCTGCGTACAGAGGAGTACGACATGCCAGGTATCGGGGTCCATACCGCCGATACAATCGAAGGCCTTGCACATGCGATGGGCGTCGACCCTGCGGCACTTGTTTCCACCGTGGAGACCTTCAACGCAGCAATCGACCGCAACGTTCCCTTCGACCCGACGGTGCTCGACGGCCGTGTTTCCCTGACGGAGCCGCTCAAATCGAACTGGGCGTCCCCGATTGAAACCGGCCCCTTTTACGCCTATCCGGTTACATGCGGCATCACTTTCACCTTTGGCGGGCTGAAGGGCGACCTGCACGGAAGGGTGCTCGATGAAACAGGTGCACCCATCCCCGGCCTTTTTGCCTGCGGAGAAGCTCTGGGTGGACTTTTCTCCGGCAACTACCCGGGAGGTTCCGGACTCACCGCCGGCATGGTGTTCGGACGTCGTGCAGGCATGATTGCCTGACCGGTCGACCTGGGGGTGGATAATCGATGTGACTTGAAGGGGGTGCCAATGGCTACAAATGTTTACGAGTCGATTCGTGAAGCCATCGTTAAAGGGCGCATAAAACCGGGCGAGCAGTTGAGTGAGTCCAACCTCGCTACTGAGTACGGCACTTCCCGTACGCCCATCCGGGAAGCGTTGCAGCGGCTTGAGGTGGAGTCGTTGGTTGAGCGGCTTCCCCGGGGTGTTCAGGTGCGCGAGACCAGTCCCGAAGAGATCATCGATATCTACGATGTCCGCATTACGTTGGAAGGCGCTGCGGCACGGGCGGCGGCGGAACGGGCTACGGAACTCGACCGCCGCCGTCTGCGGGCCGCGCAGTCAGAGATGGAGGCCATCGGGTCCGACCCCCACGCACGGGCGGAGTCCAATCGGCACTTCCACGAAGCCGTCTGGGCAGCGAGCCACAGTCCAACACTCATCGATATGCTTCACCGGCTTAACGTGCACCTTGTCCGATACCCCACAACGACTCTTGAGTACGAGAACCGCTGGCAGGAGGTTCTTGAAGAGCACAACGTGCTGCTGGACGCGATCGACGCCCGAGATTCCCTGAGGGCACGGGAGATCGCCGAAAAGCATATGAGTGGTGCCCGGGAGGTCCGCATGCAGATGTACGCCGAGGGTGACGCATAGCCCGCTGCGGTGCGTTGCGGGCGCACTGCCGCCGGGTCGTCGGCAGCGCTGACAAAAGTCCCGGCTAGGCCGACTGCAGGTACGCCAACACCGCGAGCACGCGCCGGTGGTCCGCCGGACTCTGCTGCAGGCCCAGCTTGGCGAAGATGGAGGTGATGTTCTTTTCCACCGCACCGGCGGAGAGGAACAGGGTGCTGCCGACGGCGGCATTGGTGCGGCCCTGCGCCATCAGCTCAAGCACCTCCGTCTCCCGCGGCGTCAACCGGTCCAGGTCCGAACGGTGCCGGGAGGCGCCCATCAGCTGCTGCACCACCTCGGGATCCAGCACCGTCTCACCGCGCGCCAGCCGCGTCAGGGCATCAAGGAAATCACCGACGTCGGCCACCCGGTCCTTGAGCAGATACCCGACGCCGGCAGGAGTACCAGCCAGCAGCTCCGCGGCATACCGTGTCTCCACATACTGCGACAGCACCAGCACACCCACACCCGGATGGGTGCGGCGCAGCGTCAGTGCTGCCCGGATGCCCTCGTTGGTGAAGGTGGGCGGCATCCGGTTATCCAGCACCACGACGTCGGGTAGCTCGCCGTCCGGCGTTTTGTCCAGGGCCGCGATCAGGTCCGCGGCATTGTCGACGGCGGTGCCCACCTGGTGTCCCCGACCGGTAAGCAGCTCGGTCAGGCCAACGCGCAGCAGGGTGGAGTCCTCGGCCAGCGCTATCCTCATGCGGCAGCCGCGGCAGGGCAGGGGAGGTCGGGGTGCGCCAGAATCATGCCTTTGAGGATAGCGGAAGCTCCACGCTGACCCGGGTGGGTCCGCCGGCCGGGGAGTCGATCTCCAGCCAGCCGTCCACCGATCCGGCCCGCTCCTGCAGTCCGGCGAGACCGGTGCGGGTGCCTGCGGCGGTACGGCGGCCGACGGCGGCGCCGCCGCGTCCGTCATCGGTGACGGTCAGCAGCAGCCCCTCGCCGTCGTTGTGCGCAGTGACGCTGATGTCGATCCGGGTGGCGTGGGCGTGCCGGACAGCGTTGGTCACCAGCTCCGCCGCGCAGAAATAGGCAATGGCTTCGATGGCCGGGTCCGGACGGCGGCCCAGGGCGTAGGTCACCGCGACGGGCAGGGCGGCACCGGCAGCCAGGGTTTCCAACGCCGTGTCCAGCCCATCCTCCAAGGCGGCGGGACGGATGCCGCGGGCCAGGCCGCGCAGGTCAGTCAGGGCTTCCTTCGCGGTGCCGTTGGCGCTGTCCAGCAGGGCCAGGACCTCCGGGGCGGTGTCCCCGGCGGCGAGCCGCTCGCGGACATCACCGACCTTCATGGCGATGGCCACCAGCTGCGCCTGCGTGCCGTCATGGAGGTCGCGTTCAATCCGCCGCAGCCGGGCGTCGGCGTCGTCAACGGAAGCGCTGCGGGACTGCTCGAGTTCGCGCACCCGCAGGCTTGAAGCCGTCGGTGTCAGCAGCGCCGCGGCCAGCAGGGCCTGCAGCCGGGCGGTGACGTTGTTGACCCAGGGCCAGACGAAGAACAGGATCAGCAGCCCGGCGCCCGCATAGATCCACTGCCACATGGGGGTGTCGGCATAAACCTCGGGGAAGACCTGGGTGCCCCGGTGCCATGAACCGTCGGCACTTTGCTGCAGCGGGATGAACCGGTACCAGAACCAGTGCGTGACGCCGCCGAGCCCTAGCGCCAGGAACGTGGTGCTGAAGGTGAATGCGATCAGCGAGAGGACAAAAGAGACCTCCATATGCACAATCGCCCGCCAGCCGGCCCCGTCAGTCAGCCCGCTGCGGAGGAAGCCGACGAAACCGCGGCGGGGTGTAAACGGCACCGGCGCCTGCAGATCGGTGCCCAGCAGGTGTCGCGCCAGGCTGCGGTTGAGGCTGCCCCAGCCGCGGGCACCCACAATCATGGCCGCCGGAATCACGAGTCCGGCCCAGGTGAACGCCAGCGAGGCGCCAAGGGACACGGTGGCCACTGCGTAGGTAAAGGCGAGCGGTGTCAGCACCAGGGAAATCCAGTGATAGCCGAAAGCGCGCCAGGTTTCCCCGCGGAAGAGGGCCGGGACGCCGTTTCGGCGGGAGGCGGCGGGCAGTGATTGCGTCATGATCCAAGTCTGCCGGTGCCCGGAGGCCTGCGGACACCGGGCGCGCCGCCGGGCCGGGGTAGGGAAAACCCCCGTTATGAAGCCGATCGGAGGCGATACTTGACCCTGACACAGTGACAGAGAAGAGAACTGAAGCATGTTATCCATCGGAGCGTTCGCGCAGATCGGGCAGGTAACCCACCGCATGCTGCGGCATTGGGACACCTCCGGGCTGCTCGTTCCCGCCCACGTGGATGGGTTCAGCGGTTACCGTTCCTACGATCCCGCGCAGCTGGAACGGCTGCACCGGATCGTTGCTCTCCGCCAGCTCGGTTTCGGCCTGGAGGACATTGCCTCCATACTCGACGCCGGCGTTGACGCCGGCCGGATTGCGCAGCTGCTGCGCATCCGGCGTGCCGAAGTGGAGAACGAACAGCGGACGGCCACCGCCAGGCTCGCCGACGTGGAGCGCAGGCTCCGCCTCATCGAAAAGGAAAATGCCATGTCTCAGATCGAAATCATCTCCAAGCCCTGCCCGCCCTCCGCTTGGCGGCGCGTACCGCCGCCGTCGCCGAACAGCCGGAGGTGGCCGGCGTCGTCGGACCGCTGTTCGACGCCGTCGGCGCTGCCCTGACGTCCGCCGGAGGAACCCTCGGAACCCCGGTTGCCCAGTACGCCATGGGCGAGGACGGAATGGACATTGTGGTGGGTTTCACCGTCTCCGCGGAGGTGCCAGGGGACCTGCTCACGGTGGACCTGCCCGCGGTCCCTGCCGCCATTTGCGGAGTGCATCTGGGTTCCATGGATCGGATCGGTGACAGCTGGCAGGCGGTGCACGCGGAGATTATTGCCCGCGGTTTCGCACCTTCGGGTCCGTGCCGGGAGGTGTACCTGCGCTCAGACACCGAGGACCAGCAAAACTGGGTGACCGAGCTGCAGCAGCCGGTGGAACGGCCGTAAGGCAGCCGCGGGCCGGTGGGAGAGCGCCGGCCCGCGGGATCCGGCTGGAAGACAGCAGCCCCATACCTGCGGAAAAATTCGGAACTACCTGAACCAGTATCGGTAAACACCCTATTCCGGTACTTAGGCGCTGCGTAGGCTCGGTCCAGCTAGCAGCAATTCACCCGGTATCTGACACCACTGCCAGGCAGGCGGATTACCGGAACGGACCACTCCCTTACGTTGGCGTTGTGTCCATTCCCCGCCGGGCCTGCATCCGGCCATGCCTGCCGTTCGGTGGGTACGGCTGACGAAGCGCACCCTCGTCGGCAGGAGCATCACCGCCATGAAACAAATCCGCCAACTCCGTGTCCTGAGTTTCCTAGCAGTTTTTGTGCTCGCTTTCCTTGGAATTGCCGGAGCGGCACAGGCAGTGAGCATGCCGACGCAAACGTCCCCCAACCTGGGTGCCGGCAAAGTCAATATTTGCCACCACCCGCAGGGCCAGCCGGAGGGTGTCTACAACTATCAATCCGTGAGTACGTCCAGCGTGTTTGGCGGCAACGGCCATGACAGCCACCAGGGGGACATAGTGCCGCCGTTTGAGGGCTACAGCGGAAGCGCGACATGGCGCGAGGACCCTGTCCGGGCCGCACAGTTCCTGGCCAACGGCTGCTCGGACGCACCACCCACCACCTCGCCCGCCCCCACCCCCTGTCCCACCACGGATACGCCGGTCCCCACGCCGACTACCGCAACGCCGACGCCGTCACCGACCACGGGGACGCCGACGCCGGATCCGACCACGGGGACGCCGACGCCGTCGCCCACGACGGGGGCACCGACGCCGGATCCCACGACGGGGGCACCGACAACGGATCCGACCACTGGCGCACCGACAACCAGTCCCACCGGCACCGCCTCGCAGGGCGGGGGCGCTGCTGCCGGCGGCGGAGGTGCAGCCAACTGCACCTGCCCGGACGCCGCAGCCGCCATTGCAGCTGCCGAAGCGGCAGGGCTTCCGGTGCCCACCACGGGACCTGACGGCGCTCTGGTGGACCCCGTCAGCGGTAACACTGTTCAGCCCTGCGCCAGTGCGCTGGCCTACACCGGCATCGAAGAAAGCGGCTTCCCTGTCGGGATGGCGGTCCTTGGCCTGGGCACGTTGGCGGCCGGTGTTGTGGTCATCGCGCTGACCCTCATGCCCCGCGGCCGCCACGGCTAAGCCCGGTGTTTCGCCGGCCGGGATATCTCCGGCCGGAGCACCGGCAGGGGAACACGGCAGCCGGAGCGGCGGGTCTCGCCCGCCCCCGGCTGCCGCTCTTCCTGCGGGGCATAACGGCGCAGCGGGGCTTTCCCCTCCCGCATCGCCAGTAGCCCTTGTAATGTCGAAATCAGGTTTGCGGCCGCAGGCCGGTCCGGCGGTTTGAATCCCGTCCGGTGCCGCGCGAAACCGCTCTGAGTGAAGCCGTTCCCACCCACCGGCAGGGAGATGCCATGCAACTGGAACCACGCCAGCCCAGCACCAAGGGACCCGCCAATATGTTCACGGGCGACGTCTGGTTTGAAGTACTTGCCGCACCGAGGCCGTCCCCGTCCCGGATGCGGGTCAACTGGGTTCATTTCGCCCCGGGCGCCCGCACTGCGTGGCATTCACATGCCGTGGGGCAGACCCTGCATGTGACCGAGGGGTACGGGCTGATCCAGTCCTACGGAGGACTCGTTGTCCACATGCGGCCCGGAGACACCGTGTACACACCGCCGGGGGAGTGGCACTGGCACGGCGCCGGACCGGACAGTTTTATGACGCATCTGGCCATGTGGGAGGCGCCGCCGGTGGGGCCCGAGGCCGAATGGGGAGAACAGGTCACCGACGTGGAATACAGCGCGCGTTAGGCCGCCGGCAGCTGCAGGAACCGCCACCGAAAGGACAACCCGATGGAATACATCACCCTGAACAACGGCGTGGAAATGCCGATCCTGGGTTTCGGCGTGTACCAGGTCCCGCCGGACCAGACCGAAGAAGCCGTCACCAATGCCCTGGCCGCCGGTTACCGCTCACTGGACACCGCGGCGGCCTACCGGAACGAGGACGCGGTGGGGCGTGCCGTGCAGAAGAGCGGCATTGCGCGCAACGAACTTTTCATCACCACCAAGCTGTGGATCCAGGACAACGGGGAAGCCACCACCAGCCGGGCCTTTGAGACCTCACTGCAGAACCTTGGCACCGAATACGTGGACCTCTATCTGATCCACCAGCCCTTCGGCGACGTTTACGGCGAGTGGCGGGTGATGGAACAGCTCTATAACGACGGCGCCGCCCGCGCCATCGGGGTTTCGAACTTCGGCTCGGACCGGCTGGTGGACCTGATCATGCACAATGACGTGGTCCCGGCGGTAAACCAGATTGAAACGAACCCCTTCTACCAGCGCGCCGTCGAGAACCAATTGATGACGGATCGCGGCGTGCGGCATGAATCCTGGGCTCCGTTTGCCGAAGGAAAGAACAACCTTTTCTCGGATCCTACGCTGACGGCCGTGGCCTCCGGACACGGGAAGTCCGTTGCCCAGGTTGTGCTGCGCTGGCTGATCCAGCGGGGGATTGTGGTGATCCCCAAGTCAGTGCGGCCGGACCGGATGGCCGAGAACCTGCAGGTGTTCGACTTCGAACTTAGCCCGCAGGAAATGGCCGCCATCGCCGATCTGGATACCGGGCATTCACTCTTTTTCGACCACCGCGACCCGGAAGCAGTGGCCCGGCTCAGCGGAGTCAGGATGGAGTAGGTTCCGGGGGAATGTGCAGGTCCCGGACCAGGTAGAGCCAGGGGAAGGAGCGGCTGCCCACCTGCCAGCCCTCGGTCTCGAAGTGATGGGCAGGCCGCGTCCACAGTACCCGGCGGTGCTCCCACTGGGTGTCGGTGCGCAGCATCCGGTGCCGCAGCAGATCGACGCCGATGGTGCGCCACCCCAGCCGGCCGGCAGCGTCCAGCTCGGCGAGTTCGTCAAAGGCCGTTACCGGGCCGAGCCAGCGTTCCTGCGGCCCGGATGCGGGATCCTGCGTCCGGGAACCAAAACGCTGCTGCACGGCCTGCCGGGTCATGCCCAGCTCACGGCCGAGCGCGGCCCAGCTGATGCCGGCGCTGCGGGCTGCGGCCACCGCACGGTGCTGCAGCTGCTGGCTGGCGCGCTCCGCGGCGCCGGCCCGGCGGACCAGGGCCAGATGATCCTCCTCGGTGAGGGTTCCGGCGTCGTTATAGCTGCCGAGGATCAGCGCGCCGATCTGTTCCTGCAGGTCGCTATCGAGGGCGGCAGCGTCTCCGGAGGGTGAATCCGTCACGGCCGGTCCGCCTGGTCTGCTTGGTTCCGTTCGCGGGACGGCAGCCACGTGGCGCCTGCGTCGTCCCGCTTCGCGGAGCCCCACCAGAGGTGCCGGGCCCCGATGTAGGTGGCGCAGACAATCAGCATTACCGAGGCTCCCTGGCACATGCCTTTGAAGAAACTGGTCAGATCGAGAAGCATGGACATTCCGCCGAGGACAAACCCCAGCAGAAGAAACACGGCGGCCATGCCGATGAGGTACCGGCGGTAGGTTTTCATGCGTCAATTAGACGTTGACAATTCCACTCTGTCAATAAGGAATTGACGTTTTTCGGCAGGCAGGTTTCAGCGGACAGGATGGTCCGGGCGCAGCTATCCTTCAAAAATGAATGCTTCCGGGGCCTTGCGAAGGAGAACCAGCGTGGAGAGGTCAGTGTTGTCACTGTGGTCATCAGGGTCCGTGCTCTCGATCGGATCGAAGAACTCCGTGCTGTCGATCGGCAGTGTGGGCTCGGCCTGCTCCATTGGATCTATCGGGTCCTTTGGCTCGGTGCTGGCCGTCGGATCGGCGTTGTCCGTGCTGGCGGTGATGTCCTGGCTTTCGGCCGGATCCATCATGTCCTCGCGCTCCGTGGCCGGCGTGATGGCCACCGGCAGAGCCTGACCGCGTCCGCGCCTGCCAGCCACGGCAAGGGTGCAGGCCAGGCCGGCATACGCAGTGCGTGACCGCGAATTTAGCCGGCTTATGCCTCTCCTCCGGCGGGTGTCCAGGCCGTGACTGTCAGGAACCCGGGCTCCGCCAGATCAATATCCGCTTCCAGCTCCTGCCGCAAGGTTCCCGCATAGGGTGCCACCAGCAGCGTCCCCACCCGGACCATGTCCGCCCCGGCGGTGCCGCGCCAGCCGATGGACGCCGTGGCTTCCGCGCCCCGTGCCAGGGTCACCGTATCTGCCCCGGCATCCTCGGTCATCATGGAGCCGCCATGGACGGCGGTGATGCCCATGACCCAGCCGTCGCTGCTTTCAAAATCCAGATCCGGGTACCCCTGTACGGTGCAGGTCCGGGTGCCGGTGTTTTCCAGGGTGATCCGGGCGCCGCGGTGTCCGGTGGCCGCATCCCAGCCGCCGATGGACACTGCCACTTCATCGCCGGTGCACCACTGCGGATCGATCTCCGAGACCGCGGCAGCCACCGCTTCCGCGCCGTAGACCGTCGGCTCCGGAGTGGGGGTGCTCTCCGGGACCGGTGCCGGCTGGGAGGAATCCCGGGCGGTGAGCGGCAGGGTCACCAGCAGGGCAACAGAGAAAAGGGCGAAGGCACCCAGTGCCCATGCCCGCTGCCGCCCCGGGGAAGTGGCCTCACCTGCGGCAGCGTAGCCGCCGCCGTCGTCGTCCCGGTGGCCGTCCTCCGGCTGGGGACGCAGGTAGACGGCAAGAAGCGCAGGCATCCAGCCCCAGCTCACTCCCCAGTACGCGCCGGTCAGCAGCGAGGGGCTGAGCATGTCGAAGATCCACTGCACCCGGCCCAACGGCCATGCCGCGAGGATGCCTGCCGTAGCCAGCACCGCTGAGCCGGCCACGGCTGCCAGGACCACGCTCATCCAGCTGGCCAGGAACAGCGTGCCGCGCGCCGGCCTGCCTGCCCCGGTGCCTGCCGGCAGCAGTGCCAGGGTCAGAGCCGATACCGCCAGAGCCGAGAGCGAGGCCGCGAGGACCAAAGCCGGCCCGTCCAGCAGCGAGCGGATACGGACCGGCATGGTGTCGGGGGCAACCACGGCCGCCAGCCATACCGGTATTCTGCCGTTGCCGGCCGTCAGCAGCGCCTCATACCCCCAGCCCGAAAGCAGCCAGAGCAGCGCCACGGCAGCCGGCAAAAGAAGCGGTTTTACTACTGTTTTCCCCATGGCGGGAGCGTACCTGACCTTCCTCAAGCGCCCTCAGGCCGCGGATGCAGCACATTCTCCGGAGCCAGATGCCGGTGTAGCTCCGCAGCGAGTTCGGCCAGCGCCTGCGGGGCGCTGCGGAACACGCGGGGGAAGCCCAGATAACCGTGCGGCATCCCCACGTACGTGGTCACCCGGACCGGCACGCCCGCAGCCCGCAGCGCATCGGCATAACGCAGCCCGTCGTCGCGGAGGGGATCGTGTTCGGCCACCTGGATCAGTGCCGGCGGCAGCCTGCTGTGGTCCGGAGCCAGCAACGGGGAAGCACACGGGTTGGTGTAATCCTCCGCCTGCGGGGCATAAAGACTGCGGTAGCGGAGCATGTCCTGCTTGGTGAGCATAGGCGCGTTGGCATTTTCCTCAATCGAAGCGCTGCCCATGGTCAGGTCGGTGGCCGGGTACACCAGACCCTGAAAGGAGAGCGCAGGTCCGGAGCGGTCCCGCGCCAACAGAGTCAGGACCGCTGCCAGATTGCCGCCGGCACTGTCGCCGACCACCGCCAGCCGGCGGGCGTCCGCCGCCCATTCCGCGGCCCGTTCGGACACCTCCAGCATTGCGGCGTAGCAGTCCTCGACCGCGGCGGGCCAGGGATGCGCGGGGGCCAGCCGGTATGCCAGGGAAACGACGACGGCGCGCGCGTCCCGGGCAATGGTGCTGGCGATGCCGTCATAGACGTTCAGGGTTCCGAAGGTCCAGCCGCCGCCGTGCATAAACACCACCAGCGGCAGGGTTTCCGCGTTTTGCGCAGGACGGTAAATCCGGACGGGAATCCGGGCTCCGGAGCCTGCGGCGGTGTCATTGATAACGTCCACTCCGGCAGCGAGGCCGCCCAGCATAAAGTCCGTCACGGGGTTGTGCCGGACGGACAGTTTCTGTTCCGCGCGAATCCGCGCCTCGCTCTTGCCGGCCACCGAAAACCGCTTCAGTACCCTGCCGAGCAGCCGTACCCGCAGATCAAGCTTTGCCATGGCGATGCCCTTTGGTGCCGGAATCCTGCTCCGCCCGACGCCGGATCCGGCGGGGCGGGTGTAGTTAACACGGTAGAGTCCCGGGAAAGCACCCGCGACTGGAAGGGCCGGAATGGCGAAGGATGACCCGCAGGATCTGCCGGGCAATAGGACGGATACACGCAGGACAGCCGCGCCCGCACAGCCGGAGCAGCCGGGAATCCCGGGTGCACCCGAGCGATCCGGAAGGCTGGGCTGGTACGGCGGCATCGCGCTGGGGCTGGGCATCACCTGTTTCCTGCTGACCCTGTTGCCGGCGTTCGCCCTCTTCCGGCTCACGCTGGAGATCGACGGCTGGACGGGTGCAGCCGTGTGGATGGGTCCGGGATGGGCTGCGGGGCTGAGCCTGGGCATCATCCTGCTCGTGGTCGGCGCCCGCAGCGGGAGTCCCAAGGCGGGCGCCTGGGGTTTGCTGGGCATGTTCCTGCTCTGGGCGGCGCCCTGGGTGCTCATCGCCCTGGGGCAGCAGGCCTGACCGCCCGCGCCGGCCACCCGCCGTCGTCGTAAGGCGTTGCCCGGCCACAGTACACGGGGCAGAATCGAACCGACGGACGGAGCGGGCAATGAGCACGGGAACCACAAGCACAGACAGCACGACGGCGGAGGTGCACGCCGCGGACAGCCATGACGTGATCCGGGTGCAGGGTGCCCGGGTGAACAACCTGCAGGACCTCAGCATCGAAATTCCCAAGCGGCGGCTGACCGTCTTCACCGGGGTGTCCGGGTCAGGAAAGAGTTCGCTGGTGTTCGGCACCATTGCCGCCGAATCGCAGCGGCTGATCAACGAGACCTACAGTGCGTTTGTGCAGGGCTTTATGCCCTCCCTGGCCAGACCGGAAGTGGACCTGCTGGAAGGGCTGACCACGGCGATCATCGTGGACCAGGAACGGATGGGCTCCAACCCGCGCTCCACCGTGGGCACCGCCACGGATGCCAATGCCATGCTGCGGATTCTGTTCAGCCGGCTCGGGCAGCCGCAGATCGGCCCGCCGAATGCCTACTCGTTCAACGTGCCCTCCGTGCGGGGCACCGGTGCCATCACGGTGGAGCGCGGCGAGGGGAAAACCCGGGCCGAGAAGGCTGTCTACAACCGTCTGGGCGGGATGTGTCCGCGCTGCGAAGGCACCGGGGCGGTCACCGACTTTGACCTCACGGCCCTGTACGACGACGCGAAGTCCCTGGCCGAAGGCGCCATCACCATTCCCGGTTACAGCATGGACGGCTGGTACGGGCGGATCTTCGCCGGCTCGGGGTTCTTTAATATGGACAAGCCGATTGCGAAGTTCGGCAAACGGGAGCTGCATGACCTGCTCTGGAAGGAACCCACCAAGATCAAGGTGGACGGCATTAATCTCACCTATGAAGGACTGATCCCCAAAATCCAGAAGTCCATGCTGTCCAAGGACCCCGAATCCATGCAGCCGCACATCCGCGCCTTCGTGGAACGGGCCATCACCTTCAGCACCTGCCCGGAGTGCGACGGCACCCGGCTGGCACCTGAGGCGCGCTCGTCGAAAATCGGGGGCCTGAACATTGCCGATGTGTGCGCCATGCAGATCAGCGACCTGGCCGGGTGGTTCCGCAGCCTGAAGGAACCGTCGGTGGCCCCGCTGCTGGCCGGACTGCAGCAGCTGCTGGACGCGTTCACGGAGATCGGGCTCGGCTACCTGTCGCTGGACCGGCCCTCGGGAACGCTCTCCGGCGGGGAGTCCCAGCGGACCAAGATGATCCGGCACCTGGGGTCCTCGCTCACCGATGTCACCTACGTTTTCGATGAACCCACCATCGGCCTCCACCCGCATGATATTGCCCGGATGAACCGGCTGCTGCTGCAGCTGCGGGACAAGGGCAACACGGTGCTGGTGGTGGAGCACAAACCCGAGACCATCGCGATTGCCGACCATGTGGTGGATCTGGGGCCCGGCGCCGGCAGCGGGGGCGGCACCGTGACCTATGCGGGACCGCTGGAGGGGCTGCGGGAGAGCGGAACCCTGACCGGCCGGCACCTCGGGGACCGGGCGCGGCTGAAGGATTCGGTGCGGATACCGTCCTCGTTCCTTGAGGTTCGGGGCGCGGACGCCAACAACCTGCGCAACGTCGACGCCGACATCCCGCTGGGTGTTCTCACGGTCCTCACCGGGGTGGCCGGCTCGGGCAAGAGCTCGCTGATCAACGGGTCCGTGTCCGGGCGCGAGGGTGTGGTCACCGTGGACCAAAGCCCCATCCGCGGCTCCCGGCGCAGCAACCCCGCCACGTACACCGGCCTGCTGGAACCGATCCGCAAAGCCTTCGCGAAGGCCAACGGCGTTAAGCCGGCATTGTTCAGCTCCAACTCCGAAGGAGCCTGCCCCACCTGCAACGGAGCCGGGGTGATCTACACCGAGCTGGGCGTGATGGCCACGGTGGAATCCGTCTGCGAAACCTGCGAGGGCCGCCGGTTCCAGGCTTCCGTGCTGGAATACCGGTTCGGCGGCAGGAATATTGCCGAGGTGCTGGCCCTCTCCGTCGCCGATGCTCGGGACTTTTTCGGCGAGGGCGAGGCCCGCACCCCGGCTGCGCATAGGATCCTGACCCAGCTGGCCGACGTCGGGCTGGGTTACCTGCGCCTGGGCCAGCCGCTGACCACGCTCTCCGGCGGGGAACGGCAGCGGCTGAAGCTGGCCACGAACATGGGCGGCAAGGAATCCGTTTTTGTCTTGGACGAGCCGACCACGGGCCTGCACCTGGCCGACGTCCAGCAGTTGCTGGCCCTGCTGGACCGGCTGGTGGATGCGGGTAAATCGGTGATTGTGATTGAGCACCATCAGGCCGTGATGGCACACGCGGACTGGATCATCGACCTGGGGCCCGGCGCCGGACACGACGGCGGCACGATTGTCTTCCAGGGAACCCCGGCGGACCTGGTGGCGGATGGGTCCACCCTGACCGGGGAGCACCTGGCGGCGTACGTGGCGGGGTAGGTTTCTGCTGCCGGTTTGGGTTCCGCTGCCGGGCGGGGATTCCGCTGCCCGGCGGGGATTCTGCTGCCGGTTTGGGAAATTCCTGCCACTTTATGGAAATTCGGCCAGTTTTAGCTGGTCGGTTTCTCCCAAAGTGGTCGGTTTTTCGCAAACTGTCCGGATTTCCCGGGCGTGGACGGGCGGTCAGGCTCCAGGGCTGCGCGGGGCGAACATGATCACTGCCACCCCGGCCAGGCAGATCAGCGAGCCTGCGATGTCCCACCGGTCGGGCCGGAAACCGTCAAAGACCATGCCCCAGACCAGCGAACCGGCCACAAACACACCGCCGTAGGCTGCAAGAATCCGGCCGAAGTTCGCGTCCGGCTGCAGTGTGGCGACAAACCCGTAGAGGCCCAGGGCCATCACGCCCAGCCCGGCCCACCACCAGGCGCGGTCCTCCCGGACGGCCTGCCAGATCAGCCAGGCGCCGCCGATTTCCGCGGCCGCGGCCAGCCCGAACAGCAGGACGGTCTTTGCAATGGTCATGGCATCCATCCTGCCGTACCCGGTCCGATGCCGGCCCGCCAAGGCGCCGATGCGCAGGCGGTACTGCGGTACTGCGGCTCTGAGTGACCGGTCCGACGCCGACCGGCCCGCGGGCAATACTGAGGTGACCGGTCCGACGCCGACCGGCCCGCAGGCGGTACTGCGGCACTGAGGTGACCGGTCCGGCTCCGACCGGTCCGCATGCGGCCCGAAGCCGGGGCCGGTACGCACCGGAAGATGGGGTGCGCGCCCGTTCACGGCAAATTGTCAGTCCCGAGGGGGATGATCTGCTGCATGGGGGACAGAGCGCGAATTTACGGAGATATTGGACAGCCCGGCACCGGGAACGGACCGGCGGGCGCAAAGGGCGCAAAGGGCGGCGGGGGCGTGGCGCCGCAGCTGGGGCCGGGACAGGTGTACGTCACGAAGTCCGGCTGGGTGTTCCACACCCGGCCATGCCAGATTGTCCGGCGGACCTGGGACTTCAACCCGTCGGGCCTGCTGGTGGTGGACGCGGAGGGCGCCGAGGGGCGGCGGGAGTGCGGTTCCTGCCGGGCAGGGGACAAACCGTCCGGCTGACGCTGGTGGAGCGGAGGTGAAGACCGGCCGGGTAGCGATCGGCTCGGAATCCCGCTGGGGCGGTTCCGCCGGGTACCCACCGGCTCCCCACGCCCCGGAATCCCGCCAGGCCAGTTCCGCCGGGTATTCACGGCCTCCCCACGTCCTGCAATTTAGTGTGGCCGGTTCCGCCGGGTACCCAACGGCTCCCCACGCCCCGGAATCCCGCCAGGCCAGTTCCACCGGGCGCCTGCGAAAGCGATGAAAGGACTCCGAAAGCCGCCGGTTGTGACCTGTGTCATGCCTCCCGTAGAGTATTGACACCGCGCACGCTCGACTAACGAACTTTTGTTCACACTGCGAACACCCGGGCGGCGGCACTACTGGCACAACGAAGTGAGGACACCCGTGCAGTTCCACCATCACGGCTACGTATCCGGAGACCCGCGCATTCAGCCGGCCGCAGGCACCGGCGTCGACCGCCCGGCCGCGCTGCCCGAGGAGGTGGACGTGCTGATTGTGGGTACCGGACCGGCCGGTATGCTCACGGCGGCGCAGTTGTCCCAGTTCCCGAACATCACCACCCGGATTGTCGAGCGCCGGGACAGCCGGCTGGCCATTGGCCAGGCGGACGGCATCCAGGCCCGCAGCGTGGAAACCTTCCAGGCCTTCGGCTTCGCCGAGGAAATCACCGCCGAGGCCTACCGCATCAGCGAGATGTGCTTCTGGCGCCCCGACCCGGAAAACCCGGAAAACATTGTCCGCTCCGGCCGCGCCCTGGATGATCCGCACGGGATCAGCGAATTCCCGCACCTGATCGTCAACCAGGCCCGCGTGCTGGACTACTTCGCCCGGGTCATGGCCAACGCCCCCACCCGCATGGCGCCTGATTACGGCTTCGAGTTCCGCGGCCTGGAGGTCGACGACGACGCCGAGTACCCGGTCACCGTCACCCTCGTGCACACCGCGGGTCCGAAGGAGGGCACCGAGCGCACGGTGAAGGCCAAGTACGTGGTGGGTGCCGACGGCGCGCGCAGCCAGGTCCGCCAGTCCATCGGCTGCACCCTGGAGGGCGACAAGGCCAACCACGCCTGGGGCGTGATGGACATCCTCGCCAACACCGATTTCCCGGACATCCGCACCAAGTGCGCCATCCAGTCCTCCAACGGCGGGTCCATCCTGCTCATCCCGCGCGAGGGCGGGCACCTGTTCCGCATGTACGTGGATTTGGGTGTGGTCCCCGAGGATGACAACGGTGCGGTCCGCAAAACCACCATTGACCAGATCATCGCCACGGCCAACTCCATCCTGGCCCCCTACACGCTGGACGTCCGCAACGTGGCCTGGCACAGCGTCTACGAGGTGGGCCACCGGCTCACCGACCGGTTCGACGACGTACTGCCCGAGGACCTGGGGACCCGCACCCCGCGGGTGTTCATCACCGGCGACGCCTGCCACACACACAGCGCCAAGGCCGGGCAGGGCATGAACGTCTCCATGCAGGACGGCTTCAACATCGGCTGGAAGCTCGGCCACGTGCTGGACGGCCGCAGCCCGGAGGCCCTGCTCTCCACCTACTCCGCCGAACGGCAGGTGGTGGCCAAAAACCTCATCGATTTCGACAAGGAATGGTCCACCCTCATGGCGAAGAAGCCCGAGGAGTTCGAGAACCCCTCGGACCTGGAGGACTTCTACGTCCGCACCGCCGAGTTCCCGGCCGGCTTTATGACCCAGTACACGCCCTCCATGCTCATCGCCGAGCCCGCCCACCAGGAGCTGGCGTCCGGTTTCCCGATCGGCAAGCGCTTCAAGTCGGCCATGGTGCAGCGGGTCTGCGACACCAACCCGGTCCACCTGGGCCATCAGGCGACGGCGGACGGCCGCTGGCGGATCTACGTTTTCGCTGACGCCGCTGCTGCCGGTGCACCCTCGGCCGTCACCGAGCTGGCGGAGTGGCTGGACACCGCACCGGATTCACCGCTGGCCGCCATGCCCGCCGGCTCGGACCGCGACGCCTGGTTCGATGTGAAGGTCATTTACCAGCAGGAACACGCGGGCATTGACATCAACAAGGTGCCCGCGGTGTTCAAGCCGCAGGTCGGTCCGTTCCAGCTCACTGACCTGTCCAAGGTCTACGGCCTCAATCCCGCCTCGGACATCTTCACCGAGCGCGGCATTTCCCGGGACGGCGCCGTAGTGGTGGTCCGCCCGGACCAGTACGTGGCCAATGTGCTGCCGCTGGGGGCCACCGCCGAACTGGCAGACTTCTTCGCCCCGCTGCTGCCCGCCCGGCAGGCCCAGCACTAAGGCGTCTCCGCGGCAAAACGACGACGGCGGCACCCGGGCGGGTGCCGCCGTCGTCGTACTGCCGCGGTTTAGTACTTCGCCGAATCGTCCAGGAGTGCCGCGATGGCGTCCAGGGTTTTGTTGTCCACTTCGGCCAGGGTGCGGGTGGCGAATTCCTTCACCTTGGCCCGCCGCATGGCTGCCAGGAGCTCCAGCTCATGCTGGATCCGCTCGGGGACGGGCCCGTCGGCGTGAAGCAGGTACTCCGGGTTGACGTCGAAAAACTCCGCCAGCGCAGCGATTACTTCCCTGGGCTGCCGGACGGTGGTGTCCCCGGTCTTAATGTGGTGCCAGCGGGTGCGGGAAAGTTTGACGCCCTGTTCCGCCAACGCCGACTGAATGTCCTGGAACTCATAGGGCCTGCCCTCGGCGGTCACCATGACGTCCAGCAGCAGATCTATTTTCCGGGCAAGGACCTGCGATTCTTTCAGGTTGCGCTGGGCAGCACTTTCAGCGGTCATGCTTTCTACTTCGCCTCCGAAAATTCTTGGATCGACCCTTTTCCAGCGTCCAATCCGAGGGAGCGGCACCAGGCTGTCACTGTCTGGTCCCAGAGTGCCGGGGCGGAATTCCACTCCAGCGTGTGATGAGCGCCGGCAAACTCGACAAGCGGGACAGGATCCTGCTGCCTCGAGGCGAATTGCCGGGAAAGCTCGACGGGTACTGATTGGTCACCCGAACCATGAAAAATCATAGTCGGGACAGGTGAATAGTTTTGCATGAAACAACCCGGCATTTCCTTCCAGCGCACCACCGGTTCACCCCTGCGGCGAAGGAGATTGAAGGTGGAGGGCACCCGGCGGGCGGCAAAGGCCGGACACCCGGCCTTCTGCAGCTGTGCACTGATGATGGCCGGCCAGTCCAGCGCGGGTGAGACCAGCAGTGCTCCGGCAGTGCTGGGGTCCGGCGCCTGCTGCAGGGTGCGCAGGACAATGGAGGCGCCCAGGGACCAGCCGACAAAAAGGACTTTGCGGGCGCCGCGGGAGAGGGCATAGCGCCTCGCCGCGTCAATTTCGGCCCACTCGCTGATGCCCAGATGGCTGCGGTACTGCCGTCCGGGGAGGTCCAGGGAGGTCCGGTAGGAGGGCAGCAGCGAGGTGAAGCCGAGGCGGGAAAACGCTGCCACCCCGCGCAGGCACTGGCTCCGGGAACTTCCCAGCCCGTGCACATGGATGACCCAGACGTCACCTGGCCCCTCCGCCGGGATGACCCAGGCCGGCAGCCCGCCAATCCGGTGGTCCTCATACGTAAAACCGAAATCCTCCGGGGTTTCGCCCAGGTGACCGCTGAGCTGTCCCTTGCCGTCGAGCAGGACGCGGGAGGGATCTCCCCGCTCCACGGTCCTGCGCAGTGCGGGTCCCTTGGGTGTGGCTGCCCAGCGCGGCGGGCCCAGGACGGTGAGCCCGCCGCCGGACGCGGCCCGCAGGCCCAGCCGGCCGGGATGGGCGGCGAAACCATCAGGATCAAACTCCAGGTACGTCTGGGAATCCTGCACCCCGTGGCCCCGGACCGGGACCAACCGCCGGCTCGGACCGGCGTCGGTCACCCTGGCGCGGACCAGCGGCCCGGCCAGCAGGGGCAGAGCAGCGGCGACGGCGGCGGTGACGGCGGCGGAGACCAGGAGCACGGTGCCGGGCCGGTTCACCGGACGGACCGTCCCTGCTTCAGGCACAGCGCTTCGGCGCGTTCCAGCACGGATTGGTGCTCTGCGGAGAGCTCCGGAGCGGTGCTGCCGCTGACGTTGAGCCAGTCATGGATTTCAATCACCAGCCGGTGGATGGCATCGGTGGCGTCCCGGGTGGTGTGTTCCCGGTCCGATTCGAGGGAGCGGGCCGTGGTTCCGAGCAGGCTGACGGCCGGGGCCAGGGCCACGGTTGAAAGCCAGATGGCCTTCACCTGCGGTTCCAGCTCGCGGACCTCCCGGCGGACGCTGATGTCATTCAGCACCCGGCCCAGCGGCGGAACGGCCAGCCCGGAAGCCAGCAGCACCACGGTCAGCGCGTAGGAAACGTCATACACGGTTCCCACGGCCCGCATGAGGCTCTCGGCTCCGGCAACATGGGCAATGTCCATCACGATCACCGACGTGCACAGCACCAGGCCCACCCCGCAGCCGGCACCGATCAGCCGGAATCCTACCCGGAAGCGTCTGCGCCGCATCTGCGGCACATTGCGGATACAGGTGGACAGGGTTCGCGCCATCACGGCGAAGATGTAGAGGTATTGGACCCCCGAATAAATGCCGGCGGCCGGCTGGTCACCGAAGTCCAGCATGAACGTGGTGGAGGCGCGCGGATCGTCGACGAGGCAAAACGCCACCACCATCACGAGGACGGTTCCGGCGGCAGCGACGGCACTCCAGCGCTGAGCCCGGTCAACCGAGCCGTCCCCTGCCCCGGCGCCGCGGACAATGGCGCGGGACAAATAGTAGACGCCGATAATCAGCAGGATGTTGGACACCAGGTCCAGGGCATTGGGCCAGGGCAGGCCGTCAGACGCCCACAGGTAAACGCCGTTGATGTTGGTGGTCAGCGAAGCGGCAATGACCACCGCGGCTTTGACCATGGTGTTATCCGGGCGGGAACGGGCGCGCAGCAGCAGGGTCAGGACAAGCAGCCACATAAAGACGGCAACAACAATAGTGCTCATTCGAAGTAGGCCTCATAGCTGTAGATTTCCTGGCTGGATTCCCGAATGGCGGCGGCCAGCAGGTCGGCAAGATACTCTGCGGTGGCTTCCAGATCGGACCGGAAATCGCCCCGGGCCAGGGCTTTGGCCACCACTTCGCCGGAGAGTTCCCGGAAAACACTGACGCCCTGCCAGGTGGCATCTTCCGCTTCATCATGCCGGAGAATCATGTGTGCCAGTTCATGAAGAATCATTTGCCGGCGGTGGAGCAAGCCTTTGGCAGCTGCGTGGTAAACAACGTCCACCTGCTCGCGGGGAATCCACAGTCCGCAGATTTTGCTGCCCGTGAGATGCGCACTTTCGATAATCACGATTCGGCGGCCCCGGAGAACCTGCAGGTGTTCAATCAGGGAATCGAGAGTGACGCGCGCAGGCAGCCGGAGGCGTCTGAACGCATCCAATGCCGTTTCCTGCAGCTGCTTATTCAAAGCGGGGATCCTCAATTCCAGGCGAACAGCCATTCTATTTCGGAACATGTTCCGATCATGTACGGTGGAGGTGCCGGTCCGCAGCCCGTCGTCGCGAAGTTGGGGGACTTGCGAGTAATCGCAGCCACGATATTGCGGACCGGCATCCTCATTCCGCACTGCTGAAAATAGCGCACTTTATCTGCCGGGGCGTTTCTTTGGGCTCAGGCCGGAATGTCAGACTTACCGGTATGGACACACCTTCTCCCATCCCGCTGGATTTCGAGGCCGCCGCCCGCCTTTGGGACGCCTACGCCGAGGCATACCCCGGACGGGCAGCGGCAGCCGGGGAATACACCGTTGAAGCGTTCGGAGATTCACCCGCGCTGGCCGATGAACTCCTGTCTCTGGTTCTTGACGGCCGCAAGCGTGCCACCTCCTCCGACGTCGCCGGATACGCCGCTGAGGGTGAACCGTTGCCGCGGATCGGCGTGCACTGGATTGTGTGCGACGGCGTCGGGGCACCGAAGGTGATCCTGCGGACCACGGAGCTGCGGCTTGGCACTTTTAACGACGCCGATGAGGCGTTTGCCCGCGATGAGGGCGAGGATGATCTCAGCCTGGACTCCTGGCGGCGTGAACATCGCAGGTTCTGGCAGCGCACCGCTGCGGCGCGGGGCGGCAGCTGGTCCGAGTCCGACGAGCTGGTGTTCGAGCGTTTCGAGGTGGTCTGGCCCGCTGAAGCTAATTTGGGCAGCTCTTAGCGAATGCCCGGAGCCGGGCGGGTCCCGGTCTTGACCGGTCAGCACGCTGCACCGGTCCGCCACCTACTGAGCCGCTGCCGGTCCGGCTACCAGGGCAGCGGACCGTCCTCGTCACTGAAAGTCCCGGTGGGGCCGTCGCCGGGTATGGTCGCCATGCGCACGGCGGCCCGGGCACCCTGCTCCGGGGTGCGGGCGCCGCGGAAGCCGTTCAGATCCGTGGCCACGAAGCCGGGGCAGACCGCATTGACCAGGATCCCCTCCGGCGCCAGGCCCTTCGCATACTGCAGGGTCAGGGAGGTCAGCGCGGTCTTGGAGGGTGCGTAGCCGGCGGCAATCGGGTTCGTGTTGGCCGGATCGGACACTGCGGCCAGGGAGCCGGCCACGCTGGAAACGTTGACAATGCGCGGGGCATCGGAGAGACGCAGCAGCGGCAGGAAAGCAGCGGTTACGGAAATGACGCCAAAGAAGTTGGTCTCGAATACCGCGCGGATTTCCTCCACCTCGGCCGAGCCCGGCTGCTGGGCAGCGAAGCTGACACCCGGCGTCGCCACAATACCGGCATTGTTCACCAGGGCGTCCAGCCGGCCGAAGCGGGTCTTGACGGCATCCGCTGCGGCTTCCACCGAGGCGCGGTTCGTGACATCCAGGACGACGGCGACGGCGTTGCCGCCCTCCGCCCGCACTTCCGCGGCAGCCCGCTCACCGGCATCGGCGTTCCGTGCGGCCACCACCACCGTGTGGCCCAGGGCGGCCAGCTGGCCGGCTATCTGACGTCCAATGCCCTTGTTGGCACCGGTCACGAGGGCAATCATGCTGTCATTCATGGGGACTCCTGGAAAGTTCGGTCCTTCCCGCTGCGGGAAGCGTAAGTCCACTCTGCCCGCACGATTCCGTACGGGGAATAATGTAGAGTCCTGATTTTTTGCCCTAGAGTACAACCATGGAAAGTGACCGGCTGTCCGAAGTCCTGGAATTCATCAGCGTCCGGAGCATGATCTCCGGCGGCATGGCAGTGAGCGGACGCTGGGAATCCCGCTCCCGGATTGATGAAGACCTGAAGTTCTTCGCCCTGGTGCAGGGCAGCATGCGGCTAAGCACGGACGGGCTGAAGACGCCGCTGCTGCTGGAAGCCGGCGACGTCGTCGTCCTTAACGGCCGCACCGAGCTGCTGTTGGAGGGCGGCAGCGGTGACGGCCCGCCCGTCCGGCTGGAGCCTCCCGCCAGCGGCAGCTTTGCCCGTAGCGGAGACGGCAGTGCCCGGGACATCATCATCGGCGGCCGGGTGACCGTGAATGCTGCGGGCAGGGAACTGCTGCTGCAGGCCCTGCCGCCCGTGGCGCACATCCGTTCCGGCACAGTATCCGCACCGCTTCTGCACATCCTGATTCAACGGTTGTTCGAGGAACTCTCCGGGCAGCGGATGGGCTGGGAGTTCGCGGTGCGCCAGTACGGGCAGCTGCTGCTGTTGGATGTCCTCCGGGCCTTTGTCGCTGATGCGGATCTGCCGCAGGGGTGGCTAAAACTGCTGGCGGACGAGCGGCTCCGGCCGGCCCTGGCCATGATCCATGCCTCGCCGTCCCGGCCCTGGAGCCTCCAGGACCTGTCACGCGCGTCCGCCATGTCCCGCACCGCTTTTGCGGAGCGTTTCCGTGAGGTGGCGGGCACACCTCCGCGCACCTACCTGAACAGCTGGCGGATGCTGGTGGCGCAGCGGGAACTGCGGGGCGGGGATACCCGCATCCGTGCCCTCGCGCTGGAGCTGGGCTACTCCTCGGAAAGTGCCTTCAGCACGGCATTCAAGCGCAGCGTCGGCGAGTCGCCCCTGCAGTACCGGAGCCGCGTGCGCGTCAGCGAATGAGGTCCTTTAGCTCCCGGCGCCGCGCACCCGGTGACGGCGACGGCGGCTGTGCATGCGCGCGTAAATCCTGGCACGGCTGCTGGACAGCGCCAGGATCAGCAGGATGTCGAAGGAATAGCCGAACAGGTTGGCGGCCAGCGGAACGGCCGGGCCGGTGGCCACCGCAATCATTTGCAGGATAATCGCCGCCGCGCTGAGGGACATGGCGGTGACCCGGGCAATGTTGTTGCCGCGCAGGATCAACAGTGCCAGCACCGCTTCCACGCAGGCGAAGACGGTTAGCGAGACACTGGCCGGGGCGTAGGTGCTGCCCATGTCTGCCAGCCCCTGGCTCTCCTCGCCCAGCACCTGGGTGACCCACGGCCCATTGGCAAAGCGGGCAAGGAAGGGAGAGGCCACCGTCAGGGCGGCTACCCCGCGCAGGAACACCAGTACGGCGCCGAAGACCACCGGCGCCGGCCGGCGGAGCGGGAGCCGGGACAGCGTTCCGATGCCGGTCCGGTTGATCGCTGCCAGTTCCTCCTGCTCGCCCGGCCGCTCCGGCAGGCGCCCCACGTCAACCACGGGCAGGTCTCCATCAGTGGCAATCGCGTCCCCGCCGCCGTTGCGCGAGTGGTACCCGGTGGAAAAATTCTTAATGACGTCGACGGAGACGTCCGGCGAAACCTGCTGCAGCGACGCGACGAGGTAGTCCCGTTCGGCGTCGATGTTCTCTCCGACCCGGTGGGTGACCTGCAGCGTAAACAGGGACAGCCCGACGGCGCGGTCAAAGGAGGCGGCGGCCAGCCAGTCCGAGGCGATGCCGCCGGGCAGCATCCAGCCTTCCGGACAGCGCCAGAACCGCACATGGTGGCGTTGGCGCGGGTTCCCGTCCACCTCCTGCTCGTAGGCAAAGTCCTGTTCCCGGCCAAAGAGCAGCAGCGGACTGACCGGGGCATTCGGATAGCTGCGGTGCAGCAGGGTGGAGCTGACGATTCCCCAGCTGCTGGCCAGAGTTACCGGGTCCGCGAGATGCCAGCCGGCCCGGCCGAGTGCCCCGCGCAGCTGCTCCTCGTTGCCCAGGAAGGCGAGGTTGACGGCGTCGCCGAACAGTCCGGCATTGGTGCGGGTCCGTCCCATGAAGTAATCCGGGATAAAGATCTTGGTCAGGATCCGGTCCAGCCGTGGCAGTACCAGATAAGCCAGTGCGGCCCAGAAGACCACCAGGAAGCCGATATGTCCTATTTCCAGGGAGCTCTGGAACAACAGGATGGCGAACCAGATGGACGCGAGACCGCTGAACGCGAAGAAGGCCCAGTCCAGGGCGGTGGAGGCCGGCTGCGGCCCCGGACCCGGGTCGGTGGTGCCGGATTGTCCCGCTGTGGAAGCGGCGGCTGTCGGGGACGCATCCGGGCGGGGGTTCCCGGCGCCGGGGCCGTGCCCGCCGCCGCCTGCATCCCGATTGCCCGACTGCGTCATGCCTCCACGCTGACCCGCGGCTCCGGCCGGCGTCAATGCATTGCCGCGGGTTCGATGGTCCGCGCCGACGCCGCGTTGTCAGAAGGGAAGGTTTGAGGCGCTCATGGGATGGACGATGAGCATTCCGGTGATTTTTCCGGAGCCGTTGTAGGCCACCCGGCCAATCCATTCCCCGGCCTCGTGGTTCAGCTGCGTCTGCCCCACCAGGCCGCCGCCCAGCAGCTGGTTGATCTGCTGCAGCACAATGTTGCGGCCGTCTGCGGTCTGGATGACGGTGTCCGACAGTGACTCCAGGGCACCGGTCTGCTCGACCACGCCATCCCAGACCTGCATCACCTTTTTCTTGGTGAGCGTGCGGGAACAGGTGAAGGTCATCAGCGCCTTGACCCCGGCGTAGTCGCCCTTGCTGAGCATCCGGAACACCTCTTCGGTGCGTTCCTCGAGATTTACCACGGGCTGGGTCATGAGTTCTCCTCCTGTTTCAAGTGCTGCTGCCGATCCGAACCGTTTGAACGCGGCCTGCCGGGAGATCCCCAGCGCCTCGCCAATGAGCTGCCAGGACACTCCGGCCGCGCGGGCTGCCGCGACGGCGGAGCGCAGGTGCGCCTCGGCGGCCCGTTCAATGCCGACGGCGACGGCGACGGCGGCTGCTGCGTCCGGGGCGCCGTCGTCGTTCTTGTCCGCGCCGGCGGCGAGCACATGTGCCTGATCCACCAGCCGCTTAAGCTGCGCCAGGGGCTCGGTGTCCGGGGAATCCATGCCCCCAACCTACTGTGGATCGGTGATTTGTCAACCATTGGATGACAAGCACCGTTTTGTTGGCGGCCGGTCCGGAACCTCCTCCGCAACCCGGTTCCGCCCCGAGTTGCCCCCGGCATCCGGGCGTGCGACCGTGGAAGGGAGGCCGCTCCACGGTCTCCCGGACGAGGGGTGCCGTACCCGGTGTGCGACAAGACGGCCCGTGGGAGATTGTTATGTCATGGGTTGTGTTGGTGCTGTCCGGCGTCCTGGAAGCAGTGTGGGCCACCGCGCTGGATAAGTCGCAGGGCTTCAGCCGTTTCTGGCCGTCGGCCATTTTTGTGACCGCGCTGGTCGCCAGCATGGCCGGGCTGGCCTTCGCCATGCGGGAACTGCCGCTGGGCACCTCGTATGCCGTGTGGGTGGGGATCGGCGCCACCCTGACCGTCGTTTACGCCATGGCTACGGGCGCGGAGTCGGTGTCCCTGCTGAAGATCCTGTTCCTGGCCATGATTGTGGGCGGTGTGATCGGGTTGAAGTCACTGCACTAGCCGGTTTGGCGTGATCTCAAAGGACGCGCACGGAGTCGGGTAAAGGGCCGGGGTACGTCCGGCAGGTAGATTCTTAGCTGAGAACCCCAGACCGACCGCCGAAAGAGGAGCAATGTCCGCTTCGAAATCCATCCTTTCCCTGCAGATCATGACGCTGGTCCTGGTGTTGATTGCCTGCGTGATGAACGCGATCGTGGAAAACTGGGTGGCTTTCGGCATCCTGGTGGCAGTTGCGGTGCTGAATGTCATTCACATGGTCCTGTATCGCCGCTCCCGCGCCGGGGATGAGGCCCGGTCTGCCTCGGAGACAGCGGCGGTCTAGGTCTGCGGGTCCGGTGTCCGCCGGGTTTTCTGTACGGGTTTCCGCCCTTCACCCCTCGCCGGGTGTGCTGTTGTCCGCAAGAATGGACGGCACCTGCCAGCTATCCGAGAAGGGTCCGCCGCCATGACCAAGTACCTGATCTCCTTCCCCAGCAGCGCCATGATTGTCCCGCAACAGGAAATGCAGTCCGTGGCGGACGCCGCCCACGCCGTGACGCAGGAAGCCAAGGACGCCGGCGTCTGGGTGTTCGGCGGCGGCATCGATGAGAGTGTCCCGCCTGTGATGGTCGACGGCGAAGGGACCGTCCTTGACGGCACCTATCCGCAGACCCGGCAGATCGAGGGCGGCTACACGGTGCTGGAAGTACCCACCCGCGAAGCGGCACTGGAATGGGCTGCGAAGTTCGCCGCTGCCTGCCGGTGCGCGCAGGAAGTGCGGGCCTTCGCCTACGATCCTGCCGCCTGATGCCCCACGGTCCGCCCAACCCTTTAACTACCGGCGGAACCGGTGTTAGCTGGAGGAAACGGATTCACCGCAGCAGCCCTTGTGCGAAGGAGATCGACATGACGGAGAAGCTCCACAAATTTGCGGATCTGTATCGGGGACAAGGGCCGTGGTGCGCCGCCTATGTTGACGCCGGTGCCGGCACGGTGGACGCCAAAGAGGCCGCCGAGGTCCGTCCCGGGGATGTCCTCGCAGCGCTGGCCGCGCAGGGGGCACCACCGGAGGACCAGCAGGCGATGGAAACCGCAGTGGATCCTGCCTACGGGCTGCCCGCCCCGATCTCGCGTTTTGTCCTGGTCCGGCAGGGCGGGGTGGAACTGAACGAGCTGCTCCCCGGTCCAATGGTGTCCCCGCAGCAGGTGTCCGTTGACCTGGTGCCGGATCTGCTGCCGCTGCTCAAGCACCGTCCCGAGGAATTCCCGTACGTTGTTGCCGATGTATCACGCGAGGGCGGGGAGATCCGGCTGGAATATGTCGGCCGGCCCGGCCCTCCGTCCGTGGAGGATGTTGAAGGTTCCACCGAGGACATCCACAAAGTGTCCGGCGGCATCTGGGGGCAGGACAAGATGCAGCGCCGCACGGAGGAAGTCTGGCGACGCAACGCGGAGGACATGGCCGAACAGATCGACCGGGTGGTGGACAGCAGCGGTGCCCGGCTGATTGTGCTTGCCGGGGATGTCCGCGCCCGGGGGCTGGTGCAGGAGCAGCTGGCGGAGGCGCATAAGCCGCTGGTCAGCATGATCGATTCCGAGCCCCGCCCCGAAGACTCCCACCAGCAGGTTTTCCAGGACCGGGTCCTGGAGCGCGTTGCCCTGCAGTGGGCAGCCGAACAGGATCAGATCATGGACCGGCTCGCCCTGCAGGAAGGGCAGGCGAACCCCGAATCGGCCATGGGCGTGGGAGCAGTGGTCACTGCATTGCAGCAGGCGCAGGTGGACGTGCTGATCCTCAACGACAGTGCGCTCGCCGACCGGCAGATGCTGGCCCTGGGCGCCGAGCCCTGGCTTGCCACCGCGGAGGAGCACGCCCTCGGCGCGGAAGTCCTGGGACACGTGTCCGCGCCGTCCGCAATGCTGCGGGCGGCGTCACTGACGGACGCCAGCCTGCTTCTGGTGCCCGACGGCGTGCTGCCCGGCGGTGCCGGCGTCGCCGCGCTGCTGCGCTGGCCCACCGGCCCCGAAGCTCCCGGCGGCCTCTCAACGTAGCGGCGGTCAGTGGCGGCTACTTACCGCTGAACACCGGGAACCGGCTGGACTGTCCGTAGTCGCTGATGCGCAGCCGCCACAGCGTGTTGATGTCCTCGTCGGAGATGGTGAAGTCCACCTGTGCATTCTCGCGCATATGGTCCGGATTCGCCGTTTTGGGCAGCGGGACCGTCCCCAGCTGCAGGGCATAACGGATGCACAGCTGCGGGACGGTCACCGAGTAGCGTGCAGCCATCTCGGCGACGTCGGCGTTCTCCAGGATCTCCCCGTGGGCGATGGGGGAGTAGGCCTCAATGAGGATGCCCTGCCCGGTGCAGTAGGAGAGAAGATCATCCGGGGTGTTGCCCACGTGGAACAGCACCTGGTTCACCTGCGGGGCCACCGTGCAGACCTCGATGATGTTCTCCACATCGGACTGTTCGAAGTTGGAGACACCGATGGAGCGGAGCTTGCCCGCCTGCTGGGCTTCCTCCAGCGCCCGCCAGGCCGCCCGGTTTCCCTCCGCGTAGGTGCCGCCGCGCCAGTCGTTCCATGGCTGGGGCGCGTGGATCAGCATCAGGTCCAGGTACTCCAGGCCCATCGTGGCCAGGGACCCGTCAATGGCGGCCACGGCGTCGTCGTAGTCCTTGATCTCTGCCGCCAGCTTGCTGGAGACAAACAGCTCACCGCGGGGAACCCCGCTGGTGCGCACGCCCTCACCCACCCCGCGCTCGTTGCCGTAGGCCTGGGCGGTGTCAATGTTCCGGTAACCGATCCCGATCGCGTCGCGGACCGCCTGCGCTGCGGCGCCGTCGTCGATAAACCAGGTGCCCAGGCCCAGCTTCGGAATGGGCCGCCCGTCGGTCAGCATGTAGGTCTCGTTCAGGATCATGGTTCCGGCTCCTCGCCGATCGGCGGAACACGCTCTTGACTGCCATGGTCCCGCAGTCTGCGGGGAAGGGGAACGGGCATTGAGGCGGGACGCGGCTCGTCCAGCGTATTCCGGCGCACCCCGGATGGACCCGGCCGGCGGCAGGTTTTTCCCCGGCTGCTGGCGGGCGCCGCGGCGGAGTGCTTGCATGGGAAGGACGGCCCGGGCCTAAGGAGCACACCATGACGGCAGAGGACCCCCGTTCACCGCAGGACACCGAGGCCCGCCGGGAGCAGGCAGAAGCGACGTTTGCCCGGCTCTTCGGGCCGCGTGACCGGGACGTGCACGAGGATGACCCCGAACTGATGGAGATCCTGCGGTGCTTCATTTTCGCCGACGTCTTCGGTACCGGCGTCCTGGATGACCGGACCCGGGAACTGATTACGGTGACCGTTCTTGCCTGCATGCAGACCCTGCCGCAGCTGACGGCCCACACGGCGGGGGCGCTGCACGTAGGCGTCACCCCGGTGCAGATCCGCGAGGCCGTGTACCAGCTGGCGCCCTTTATCGGGTTTCCCCGCGCCCTCAACGCGCTGTCCACCATCAACGCCGTGTTCCGGGACCGCGGGATTCCGCTTCCCCTGCCGGCCCAGGGAACGGAGGACGACGACGCCGGGCGCTACCAGCGCGGACTCGCCGAACAGCTGCCCCTGTACGGCACTGAGATCAGGGACAACTTGGCCGATCTGCCCGAGCCCTTCAACGAGGCCCTGCCCCGGTTCCTGACGGAGTTCTGTTTCGGGGACTTCTACACCCGCGGCGGGCTGACGCGTGCGGAGCGGGAACTGCTGGTGCTCTGTGCCCTGGCCGCGCTCGGCGACACGGCCGCGCAGCTGGGGCCGCACGGCCGGGCCTGCCTGCAGGTGGGCAACTCTCGGCAGACGGTGGTCGCCGCGCTGGTGCACTGTTTCCCGTACATCGGTTTTCCGCGCACTGTCGCCGCCATCCGGGCCATCAAGGAGCTCTGAGGCCGGCACTGCCCGGCCACACCCCGACTACCCGTGTGCCCTCCGGCTCAGCCAGCCATAATCGCTATTTCCGCGCAGGAAACAAGTATCGCAGCCCGGTTTCGGTTCACCGGGCACGGCGCAAAGACTCCAGCTCAGGGGGTCTGTTTGTTGCGGGGGAGCCAAAGGCCAAACAATCTTGGGGATGAAATGAGCCAGACAACGCAAGCACATGCCGTACGGAGAGAACTGCCCGGCCGATCTGCGGGGCAGCTGTCAGAGAGCACCCTGTGGTCCATCCTGACCATAGAATCGGCGGCACCTGAACCGGAGCACAGGGACTGGGGTGATGCGGTTATCCGCCGCGTTGCCGTCCCGCTCAGTGCCCAGGCACGCACCTGGGGCGGGTACCGGTTTGGGTTCACCCGGAACCCGGCCCCGGATCATCCCGCGGTACACCTGCATCTGCGCGCCGCCGAAGTTGTTGTTGGACGTGCGTGGAAGTTTGCGCGGGCGCTGGCGGACGGAAATGTTGCCGCGCTGGGACCGGTGAAGCTCTCCACACCGATCGACATTGTCTACCCGCCGCTTCCGGGCGAACCGGTCCCTGAGCTCATGGAAGCCACGTTTGCCCGGTTCGGCGGGGAACACGGCCTGAAACTGGTGGCGGAGGTTTCGGAGTTGTCCGCGGATCTGGCCATGTGGGCGGTGAACCGCTTTCCAGGACCGAGCATGCGCTCCACGCTGGGGGCCCTGCTGCTCTTCGACGCCGCCCATGCCATGATGCGCGGCCGCCGGTCCGCCGTCTGGCCTGACCGCAGGGCGACCAGCTGGGACTATTACTGGAATGCCCATCTGCAGGCCTGCATAGGAGCCTCCGGTCAGCCCGCAGAGCATGTCCGCAGGGCAATGGTGGCACGGATGGCACCGCGGATTATGCCCATGCACCGGGTGATGGCCGCCCTTGCCTCCGAGCCGGCGGTGGATCTGTGGCGCAAGCGCTGGGGGCAGGCCATCGATCTGTATTTGTACCGGGCGGATAAGCAGCGGGTCAGCCGGAGTGCGCAGCGGCTGACCATGGCTGCGAGCGGGCTGATGCTCAACCGGCTGGGCATTTCCCTCCGCGAAGAGGCAACCCTGGGACTCTATGCGCGCGCTTGGAGCACGGAGGCCGAAGCGCACTATTCAGGCGAGGGATGACCCATCCCGGACGCCCGCCGCACCGGCAAGCGGCGGGCATCCGGCAGGGGCCCGCCGGACCGGGCCCGGCGGAAACCCCAGATGCTTAGAAGACGCGGTCTGCCACGTTCACCCGGGTGGCGGAGGCCAGGGAGGATTCAACCCGGTCGGCCGGCGTCGGCCCGGGAACCGAGCTCAGCAGCTGGTCATCCGGGGTGTTCGGATCTGCGAGGTAGATGCGCGTGTACCCGGCCGATTCCGGCTCGAACCTCCAGCTCTCGGACAGCCGGCCGGCGTCCACGGTGTCATACCCCAGCGCGTCGATGATCGCCTGCGCTTCGGCCTTGGCCTGGTCATCGTCGCCGGCAATCGGGAGTGCGGAGCGGTCCGGGGCTCCGGAGGGGCGGGCCAGCTGCGGCAGGTGGTGGGCCAGGATGTTGTTGAAGGCCTTGACGTAGCGCACGCCGGGCAGCCAGCCGGAGACCAGTTCGCTGGTGGTCACCGTCCCGGCGTCGAGCTCCGCGATGCGACCGTCCCGGGAGGGGTAGTAGTTGCTGGTATCGAGGACAAACCTGCCCTCCAGCAGCCCTTCCGGCAGCTCTTGCACCGCCTTCAGGGGAATGGAGAGTACGATGGCGTCGCCGAGTTTAGCTGCGTCCTCCACGGTGCCTGCCTGGGCCAGCGGCCCAAGTTCGGCGACCAGGTCCTGCAGGGACTCGGGCCCGCGCGAGTTGGCGATGACCACGTTCATGCCGGCGGCAACAGCCAGCCGCGCGACGCCTGAGCCGATGTTTCCGCTCCCAATGATTCCAAGTGTCGGCATTGCGAACCCCTTCGGTGGTGTTCATTCGGCAACGCCGGTGGGGCGCCGCTCCTTGCAGGGTTCAGCATCCGCGGCGCTGCGAAAATTCCGTCCGGGCTGCCGGGTTAGGTGCGGCGCGTGGCGGAGACGACGACGTCGCGCAGGGTGACCCGGGTGCCGTCCGGCGCGGTCATGGAGCGCGGATGTTCCTCAGCGACGGTGATGTCCCATGCCGCCGGGTCCAGGAGTGCCCGGATGGCTTCGGCCGTCACCGTCGCTTCCTCCGGCGGGTGGTGCCCGTGCGCGGTGGAGGCATCGTCGTCGTGCGCGTGCCCGACAATCAGCAGCGTCCCGCCCGGAGCCACCCACTCGGCGACGCGGGAGTAGAACGCCAGCTGCGGCATCGCCGGGTGGGCGTAGTTGGTGGTGACCAGGTCGAAGCGGCGGCTGGGCTCCCAAGCTGTCAGGTCAGCTTCGGTCCAGCTCACGCTGCCGGGCAGGGTCTGCGCTTCGGCCCGGCGGGCTGCCGTGGCGAGGGCCGACGCAGAAACATCGGCGCCGACCACATCCCAGCCGGCGGCAGCCAGTTCCAGGGCTTCGGCTCCCGTGCCGCAGCCGGCGTCCAGTGCGGTGCCCGCCGGAAGTTCGGCCGCGAGGCGTGCCACGTAGGGGTTGGCGGGCGGCTCATGGCCCGTGTCCGGATCAGTGTCCGGGGCTTCGTGCCAGTGCTGCTCCCAGTAGTCCTTGTCGAAGCTGTGCGTCATTGTTCCAGCGTAGTGGCCACGGCTGCGCGGCATGGGCTGGATGGACCAGCATGCCGAACACCCGGGCGTCGCGGATCTGGACGGCGCCAAGCGAATCCGCGTGGCGGGTTCGCTTGGCGAAACGATGGTTCCCCGCCGCCCATCCTCCTGCAGCGGGTGTGCCGGCGAAATGGCCCGCCGCTGTTCGCCGTCGAGGTTTTGGACTTCCCGGGGAAGGCGCCGGGTGCTCTGCTGGAAAGAGGCAGCACTGGATCCTTCGAAGGAGCACACTCATGCGCGGAGTTGTTATTCATGCCCCCGGCGATATCCGCGTCCAGGACCGGGAGGACCCGCGGATCCTGGAGCCCACGGACGCTGTCATCCAACTCGCCGCAACCTGCATCTGCGGTTCCGATCTCTGGCCGTACCGCGGCATCGAAGAGGTGTCGGCCGCTGCGCCGATGGGCCATGAGTACGTGGGCACGGTCACGGAGATCGGGGCCGACGTCCGCACGCTGAAACCCGGGGACTTTGTGGTCGGTTCCTTCTGGGCCTCCGATAACACCTGCGAGATCTGCCGTGCCGGCTACCAGAGCCGCTGTGTGCAGGCCTATCCCATGGGTGCGATCGGCACCCAGGCGCAGTTCGCGCGGATTCCGCTGGCCGACGGCACCCTGGTCGCTACGCCCGGCCAGCCCGACGCCGGCCTGCTGCCCTCGCTGATGGCCGCCTCCGATGTGCTTGGCACCGGCTGGTTCGGTGCCGTGGCGGCACAGGCCGGTCCTGGCAGGACCGTGGCAGTGGTAGGCGACGGCGCCGTCGGGCTCCTTGCCGTGCTGGCCGCGCGCCAACTTGGCGCCGAGCGGGTCATCGCCATGAGCAGGCACCCGAAACGGCAGGAACTGGCCCGCCGGTTCGGCGCCACGGACATTGTCGCCGAACGGGGCGACGACGGCGTGGCCGTCATCAAGGACATGACCAACGGGCTCGGCGCGCACTCAGTGGTGGAGGCCGTGGGCACACAGGAATCGATGATGCAGGCGGTCCGTTCCACCCGTCCCGGCGGGCACATGGGGTTCGTGGGTGTCTCCCACGACGTCGCCCTGCCGGGCCTGGAATTGTTCTTCGCCGAAATCAACATGCTTGGCGGCCCGGCACCGGTCCGCCGGTTCCTGCCCGAATTGATCGAGCTGATCTGGAACCGGAGCATCGATCCGGGTCAGGTCTTTGATCTCACGCTTCCCCTCGAGGACGCCGCGGAGGGCTACCGGGCCATGGATGAGCGCCGGGCGGTGAAGGTGCTGCTGACTCCGTAGCGGCGGTTGGTGGCTTCGCCCTTAGATCCGCCGCTCGGCCACGTTCACCCGGGTCGCAGCGTCCAGCGCTGCCTTGATCTGCTCGGCCGGAGTGGTGCCGGGCGCTGCCTCCGCCATCTTTTCCTGCGGCACGTTCGGATCCTCGAAGTACACCAGGCCGTAGGCCGGGGTTTCGGGTTCGAAGCGCCAGCTCTCGGCCAGCGTCCCGGCGTCGTACGTGTCATAGCCCAACGCGCTGATGAGGTCCGTGGCCTCGGTCTTCGCCGCGGCGTCGTCCCCGGCGATGGGCAGTGCGGACCGGTCTCCGGCGCCGGCGGGGCGGGCAAGTGCCGGGATGTGCCCGGCCATGATGTTGTTGAACACCTTCACGTCGCGGGCGCCGGTGAGCCGCTGCACCAGTTCACTGGTGGTCACGGCGCTGGAGTCGAGTTCCTCAATGCGCCCGTCGCGGGAGGGGTAGTAGTTGCTGGTATCCAGGACGAGCTTGCCGGCCAGCAGCCCTTCGGGCAGCTCCGGTACGGCCTTCAGCGGGATGGACAGCACGACGGCGTCTCCGACGCTGGCTGCCTCTTCCACCGTTCCGGCGGTGGCCAGGGGACCGAGTTCAGCGACCTGGTCCTGCAGCGTTTCCGGCCCGCGGGAGTTCGCGATGACTACCTTCATGTCCGCGGCAACGGCCAGCCGTGCCACTGCCGATCCGATGTTTCCGCTGCCAATGATTCCCAATGTCGTCATGGTTCATCCCTCCGTGTGGTGTACTGCCGCCTGTTGTCCTGCGGCCGTACGAAGTTCAAACCGGCAGTGGTGCGCCGAAATTCCCGGAGCTCCCGTGCCCGAACTCGCCGCGCGGTTCTACGCGGGAAGCTGTTCCGGGTTCTTCCATCCGCCGCGGTGCGTCATGGACGGTTCAACCGGTTCCGGTGCCGGCCGCAGGACAATCACTGCGGTGGCAATGGGCCCCAGAAGGAGCGAGAGCAGGAACCAGATCCAGCGGGACCCGTTCTTCTGCTCGGCCAGCCCGGCGTTGATCAGGGCTACGGTGAACCAGAACATGCCTGTTGTTACGTAGGTATCCATCGGCCTACCCAAGCACAACCGGGCGGAATCTGCCGAACCGATGCTGCCCCGGCTACTGAAGATCCCAGGTGTCTTACTACGGACGGCCGGTGCGGGGGCTAGGCGAACCGTGCCCCGGCGGACATTACGAGGTTTCGTGCTCCGGTGAAATGCTCAGCCGTGGCAACGCGGTTGAGCAACCGTGCCGCCCGGACCATGAGGTTTCCCCGCCGACGCCGGCCGGCGTCGTAGCGCTGCAGACCGGCGGTCACGTCGGGCGCCGAACTCAGTGCATCGATCAGGGCAACAGCGTCCAGAAGAGCCTCGCAGGCACCGCGGCCAAGATTCGGTGCCATGCCGTGCGCGGCGTCGCCCACCAGTGCCAAGTTCCCGGAAATGTAGGACGGGAGCGGCGGGACATCGAACAGTTCCCGGTAATCGATCGGGCTTCCATCCAGTTTCCCCAGAACGCGGGCCACGTCCGGATGCCACCCGCGGTAGAGGCTTCGCAGCAGGTCCGCACCCTGGGCGCCGATAGCCTCCGGGGAGCCCAGCACGGGAAGGTCTCTGGAACGGAGGCAGGCAAACCAGTTAGTGCTGCCGGCATCAAGTGGCGTAATGCCGAAGAGTCGGCCCGGCCCCCACGTCTCGCTGACTCCGCCGGCCGGGCCAGGGACAACGCCGCGAAAGGCCACTGTTCCAAGCGCCCGGGGCGATATCCCGTTGCAGTCGGTGCGCAGGCGCCGTATTCGGCCCGGCTGGCCGGGCAGCTCGGACGCCCGTACGCATTTGCCCTGCAGTTCGGCGACGCCGACATAGACACGGCTCTGCAGCTGTACCGGGACAGCTTCCGGCCCTCCGGCGTACTCTCGGAACCACAGACCCTGGTGAGCGTGCCGGTAGCGATCGCCGACGACGCCGCGGAAGCGAAACGTCAGGCCGCGACGTCGGCGATGGCGATGCTGCGGATGTTCAAACGGGACGGCTACCTGCTCCTGCCCCCGGACGAGGTGGAGGCCTATGCGGCAACACTGCAGGAGCGGCAGATCCTCGACTCCTACACCAACCGCAGCTTCCACGGGAATGCCGCTGCCGTGGCTGACCGCCTGGAGGCCCTCTGGAAGCGCACCGGCGTCGATGAGGTAATGCTCGTCGTCGGCGGCCACTCGACCGAACTCGACGAAGAAGGCATCAACCTCCTCGCCGACCACTACTCACTGCCCCACCCGGATTCCCTGCCGGCAGCCGGCTAGTACGCCTACCCAAAATGTCAGCCTTTCCAGCCAAACCACTACAGGAGACCCCTATGACCGCACCACGCCGCGCCCTGATTGTCATTGACGCCCAGCAGGAGTACTTCGACAACGGACTGCTGCCGATCCAATACCCGAACCGGGAGGACTCCCTCGCCGCCATCCAGGGAGCCATCGACACCGCACGGCACGCCGGGATTCCGGTGGTGCTGGTTCAGCACGAGCTCCCGGCGGAAGCCCCGGTCTTTGCCTCCGGCTCGGCAACCTGGCAGAACCACCCCGGCGTGGCGGCCTCTGAAGAGGCCGCGGCAAAGCGCATCAGCAAGCAGTTCTCCAGCATCTTCGCCGGCACGGATCTGGAGTCCTGGCTGCGGGAGCAGGGGATCGACACCATCACCCTGGCCGGTTACATGACCAACAACTGCGTGATCGCCTCCGCAGCGGCCGCCGAGCCGCTCGGCTTCGACGTCGAGGTCCTCTCCGACGCGACGGGCGCGATCGATCTGGCCAACGAGGCGGGCACCGTACCGGCACGCCAGGTCCACGAAACCCTTATGGCGCTGCTGCACTCCAACTGGGCTGCCGTCACCGATGCCGAGAGCTGGACCGCGGCGCTACGGACGGGTTCACCGCTGGCCAAGAGTGATCTGGTCACCTCCGCGGCCCAGGGGCGCACCGCTTAGGCAACAAGTAGGCGCACATACGACGACGGCTCCTCCACAGTGTGTGGGGGAGCCGTCGTCGTTTCGGTTCAGTGCCGCCCAGCCGCGCCGTCGCCTCTATTGCGCGGCGGACATCTGCAGGACACTGAAGATATTGACCGCAGGAGCGCGGCGCCGGATACACATGGCAGCCCAGACGCCGGATACCGCTGCATCAGCCCTCTGACGAGGAAGAACAGGCGAACACCGTACCTCCGGAAAGGCATTCCGATGAGACTTCCCTCTCTTGCCCGGCGGGCTTTCTCCGCACTTCTAGCCGTCTGCATTCTGGCTCTGGCAACGGGGTCGGCCGCATTCGCCGTGTCCCCGGATTCAAGCCCGCAGTCCGCACCCTTTGCCGTGGTGAATGACGGCTCCGGTCCGCAGTTCTACAGCGGAGTGAACATCGACGTCCAGGATGACGTGTCCGGTGACGTGTACGTCTCCGGCCAGAGCGTCACCATCAGCGGAAATGTCACAGGGGACGTGATCGCGGCAGCCCAGACGATTTCCATTACCGGCAACGTCGACGGAAACGTCCGGCTCGCCGGGCAGGACGTGACCATCAGCGGTGAGGTTGCGCGCAGCGGAACAATTTTCGCGGCAACCCTCACCGTCACCGATGCAGGGTCATTCGGGGACGACCTGGTGGGCGCCGCGGGTGACATCGCCATCTCCGGTGCGATCGGCCGGGACGTCGAGGTCGGCGTCGGAAACCTCACCATCAACGGCACGGTCGGGGGCAACCTCACGTACAACTCCGACCAGGAGGCAAACATCTCCGCGGATGCGGTCAGCGGCAACGTGGAGCGCATCGCCCCGGAGCCCGAGCAGGAGCCCACGGCGGGGGAGAAGTTCGTTGGGTGGCTGCTCGGGCTGCTGTATGCGCTGGTTGCGCTGAGCCTTATCACCGTGCTCGCGGGCTGGCTCTTCCCCCGTTTGCTGCACCGCGTGACCGACAGGCTCCTGCCCCGGCCATGGCTGGCGCTGCTGGTCGGTTTCGTGGCATCAATCGCCGTTCCGCTGGTGGTGGTGCTCCTTCTGGCCACGGTCATCGGGGCCCCGCTGGGGCTGGCGGTCCTGCTGGTCTGGATCACGCTGACGCTCGCCACCTTTGTTTTCGGTGCTTACTTCATTGGCCGGCTCATTTTCCGCGGCAACCAGCATCCGGTGGTGAAGGCGCTGGTCGGAGGCCTGATTCTTATTGTCGCGCTGCATATTCCGTGGCTGAACATCATCGTATGGCTGGCCATGGTGTTCCTTGGACTGGGTGCCCAGCTGCTGGCAATCTACGACCGTCGTCCCTGGCGCCGGGTACCGCCCGCTACCGGCGCTTCCGCCGTTTCCGGCGTCGAACAGCGAAGGGGCGACGGCGGGGACCAGCCCCCAGCCGTCGACTCCAACTGACACGCTTCGGCGGCAAGGACAGCCGGGTAGGTGAACGCTCGGCGAAACGACGGCAGGCCTCCCGCGCAATGCGGAAGGCCTGCCGTCGTCGTTCGGTTGGACTAGGAAACCGGTTCCAGCATCGGGTAGTCCGTGTAGCCGGCGGCGCCGGCGGTGTAGACGTTGGCCTGGTCGATTTCGTTCAGCGGGTGGTCCTCCTGCCAGCGGCGGGCCAGGTCCGGGTTGGCGATGACGGGGCGGCCGACGACGACGGCGTCGGCCAGGTCCTCCTCGAGCAGCATGATCGCGTCCTGGCGGCTGGTGACCGTGCCGAAGCCGGTGTTCATCAGCACCGGGCCGCCGAAGCGGTGGCGCAGGTCCTGGATCATCTCGTCGGCCGGGTCGGCGTGCAGGATGGACAGGTAGGCCGGCTTCAGGTCGGCGATGCCGTCCACCAGGGCGGTGTAGGTGGCGGTCACGTCGGCGCGGTCGGTTTCCAGCACGCCCTGGATGTTGTGTTCCGGGGAGATGCGGATGCCGGTGTGCTCGGCGCCGACGGCCTCGGCCACGGCACGGAAGGTCTCGATGACCATCCGGGCCCGGTTCTCGGGCGAGCCGCCGTAGTTGTCGGTGCGGGTGTTGGAGACGGGGGAGAGGAATTCCTGCAGCAGGTAACCGTTGGCACCGTGCAGCTCGACGCCATCGAACCCTGCCTTCATCGCGTTCTGCGCGGCGGAGACGAAGTCCTGCACGACGCCGGGGAGTTCGGCCTCGGTGAGGGCGTGCGGCACCGGGAAGGGCTGCTTACCGTCGTAGGTGTGGGCCATGCCTTCGACCGCGATGGCGCTGGGGGCCTGCGGCTGGCGTCCGCCGTTGATGTTCTCGTGTGCGACGCGTCCGGAGTGCATCAGCTGGGCGACAATCCGGCCGCCGGCCTCGTGCACGGCGTCGGTCACGCGCTTCCAGCCGACGACGTGTTCCTCGGTGACCAGGCCGGGCATCAGGGCGTTGCCCTGGCCGGTGAAGGACGGGTAGATGCCGTCGCTGATGATCAGGCCCATGGAGGCGCGCTGGCGGTAGTGCTCGACCATGATGTCGGTGGGCACGCCGCTGCGGTCGGCGCGCACGCGGGACATCGGTGCCATGACGAGGCGGTTGGGCAGTTCCATGGTGCCGACGGTGAGGGGGGTAAAGAGTTTCAAGTGGTGGTTCCTTTTGTTGCTCGCAGCGGGAAGTCCCAAGGCGCTGGACTCCGACTCCACTTCAACTCACAGCATGGACCAAGATATTCCCCCGGTGCGGAGGCCAGTCGAAGGTCATAGTTCCTTTTGGTACTTGACGGAGCAACCGAGGTGGCACTCCCGGAACTATTCATAATCAAGGCAGGGGGCAGGGGGCAGGGGGCAGGGGGCAGGGGCAGCGGACTTGGGTGCGAGGTCAGGAGCTGCAACTTCCTGCATGCACGGAGTGAACCGTGGCAGCGTCGTTGGACGCCTCCGCAGGCTGAGGCGTCCAACGGTAAAGCGCGGTCAACGCATAATCAGCTCATTCCGTAGCCCACGAGATCTCGCAGTCTAGCGTCCACCATTTCTGCGCGAGCTTCTATCCAGCTCATGCGATCATTAGCAAATAATGAAATGTCGGGTACGAGTTGTGATCGTAGCCGAAAGCTGAACAGCTGTTCATCGTCCACGCTGATTTCCGCGCTGTATAGCCTTTCCATTCCTTCCCTTGACACCTCACGGTACGAATCCTCGGCAGCAAGTATGTTTCCTAGAACAAGCTGATTTTGGGGTTCTTCCATACCATCTAAGGGGAACGTATCCAGAAGAAGCGATAGGATAACGCGGTCTTCCCCGAGCCGAGCGCCGGACAAGAGATCCAGAGGTTCGCCAATATTTAAAAGGTTGATAAATGCTCTCCAGAGCGCTGCCTTTCGCTTCCGTGTGCAAGACATCAGGTAAGTCATGGAGACCATTGGGAAGGGCTTGAGCGCGACGCCACCGAATAAGGAAATAAGACGATCATATTCTTCCACAACAATAGTGTTAACGGCGCCTTCAAACGCAAGGCCGAAAGCCCTAGAGAAGTACCAAGAGACTAAATCGTCCGCCAGCTCAGACAGCTCATACTTCATGGCAACTGCTGCCAATACAGTCGGGAAACCTCCATATGGCAGCACCGCTGGGCCGATAACACCACACTGTTCCTCGAGGAAATCTAAGGCGGTCGCCATAGACTCAACAGCGATTTGCCACCGTGCGCGGACAATGCCGGGGCTCAGGGAGAGAACACTTCCTTCCCGTACATTCCTCGAATGTTCGAGAGAGATAACCCGAATGACCGGTATTCCATCTTCACCAAAAAACTGGCGAAGTTTTGGATAAGCTTCGCAGGCTTCTTCCCATTTGTCCCTCAAGTTCCACTCAGGTTCGAACGTCCGTGCAACCATTAGGTCAAAGGCGCCCAAGGGTATACCTCCTCGATTGACGCGTTCAAAAATCCGTGCAACGGCCTCTGGTTCAAGCCCAGACTCGACGATCGTAGAGGGAATCCTATATGTGTTAAAGGCTTCAAGTCCGTTCGTATATGCAACTGACAAGAGATCTCCAACCTCCGCCCGATCGTTCGCAGATGTTCTGGAAAGTACTCGGTCACGCCACATGAAAAAGTCCACGGGGTTCTTGAGTACTGAAAACGGTATCCACTCCCAGGGGGTCACATCGCTTTGCTCAACAGTTGCCCATTCCTTATTGTCAAAAGCCCTAATCGCCTCTTCCAAGTCCGAGACATTCGGTTTTGACTGTAGTGCCTTTGCTCGCACGGCAAAGATTGAACCTCCTGCGTCGTACAAAGCTTGGTAGAGAGACGTTAAGCGTTGCTGGCCGTCTAAAGCGACATACCTAACGCTGCTAGAATCAACGAGCGGTCCGCCTTCAATAGGGCGTAGCTTATAGAATGTTTCGCCGGGGAACTCTTGCAACAACAGTGATCCGATAGGCCATTTTTTAGCGATAGTTGCCAGAAGCTGAGCGACTCGATCTGGGCCCCAGTCGAAGTCTCTCTGAAACTCGGGGAGAACCAGTTGTCCGCTGTGGATCATCTCAAGAAGATCGCTGATGGCGTGGTCGCGGGATATTGTTTCTCTTCCGTGCATAGACATGGTCAATTTTACACTTCCTCAGGATTGAAAGACGATTATACGGAACTTGATGCGGCTGATGGTCTCAAGAGCCGCGTTCCAGCACCAGGATTTTTAGCAACACGCGACGCCTCGCTAAGCGACCATTTGTGGAAGTCTCCTTCGGCATCGACTTCTATCCACGTGGACCTGTAGACCGTTGGTGACTCAGGGGATGCAGCTTGATATTCAAGAATGGATTTGGATGCACTGAAGTACACGCCAACGCGAGGAACGTCTCTATAGGTGCGGACTTCGAGGTGGGACTCGCGGTGAACTGAAGCATTGTTCCAATCGTCTTCTACTTGTCGCAGAAACTTCCGAAGGTCTAGCTCCAGATCCGTGGCTGTCTGTTGTCCTTGCGCTAGGAGCCCTGCGATTGATGGCTCATCGTATTCCGGTATCCAAATTTGAACTTTGATTCCGTGGTTGTGTGCAGCACTATAGAGCGCGGATTTGTGGTTTGAGTACCAGTCAATAGGATTTAGAGGGATGACATGCAACTCGCGTTCCCTAAAGAAACTAGTCATAATTTCGCTTTTGGGTTCGGATATATTCGTTATGCCAGATCCTTGTAGTGAAGCGCTGATGTTGAACATGCCCTGTAGATCGCCAGCAAATATCTGTTTCTGAAAGGCTTCATAGATTATCCCGACGAACGCAGCGGTTAGGATTGTTGTTCCAACTGTCGTTACGATGGTACCTAACAGGGAAGAGGCTTGATTTGCCCACACTCCCAGCCCGATAATTATCAGCCCTGCGATGATGCCCCATTGCCCAGCGACTATTGAGATTAATATGAACCTGCTGGATCTCTTCATTGTTTCCAATCGTCATTGCTTTCTATAATTGACTGCAGCTCCTGCTTCGTAGTGTGAAGCGAACACACCGCGTGGCTCCCGCGAGACAAGAGCGGGTCAGTGTAATAGCAAGGGTTGCGGATTGTCAGATATGTCCGTTTCCTATATAGTCAAGAACTATTTCGACTCATTTTTATGATGATGATGATTATTCTTGCATATGGGGATTGTGGCAGTTGGGTTTGGATTAGGTGAGTCGCGATCGGTGACAGTGCTGGGCGTGAAGAGGTTATTGGGTAACCGAATTTGCGGTTGCATGGCACCCCGCAGAAGTGGCCGTAAGGTCTGCGGTTAGGGATGGCGCTGTATACGTATGGCTATCGTCTTCCAATTCGCCGGCCTTGACGTGACCCCCACCACATGTAACCCTGATCATATACGATTTCGTACCTGATTCAGGAGAGACATGGGCAACGACGCCACCACGGATACGCTGAAGCAGGCCGGCAAGGTCATCGCCGTCCACATCAACTACCCCTCGAGGGCAGCAGAACGCGGACGCACCCCGGAACAGCCCTCCTACTTCCTCAAGCCCAGCTCCTCCCTGGCCCTGACCGGCGGCAGCGTGGAACGCCCGGCCGGCTGCGAACTGCTCGGCTTCGAAGGCGAAATCGCCCTCGTCATCGGCAAGACCGCCCGCCGCGTCACCGTCGAGGACGCCTGGAGCTACGTCGGGGGAGTGACCGCCAGCAACGACCTGGGCGTGTACGACCTGCGCTGGGCAGACAAGGGCTCCAACCTCCGCTCCAAGGGCGGCGACGGCTTCACCCCCGTGGGCCCCGCCATCCTTCGCGCGGCCGACGTCGACCCCGGCAACCTGCGCGTCCGCACCTGGGTCAACGGCGACCTCGCGCAGGACGACACCACCGCAGACCTGCTCTTCCCCTTCGCCCAGCTGGTGGCCGACCTCTCCCAGCTGCTCACCCTGGAACCGGGCGACCTGATCCTCACCGGCACCCCCGCCGGTGCCTCCGTGGCCGTCCCCGGCGACCGCCTCGAAGTCGAAGTGGATGTCCCCGGCACGGAGAAGACCACCGGCCGCCTGGCCACCACCGTCGCCGACGGCACGACGCCGCTCGCTCAATTCGGCGCGCAGCCGAAGATCGACGACAAGCAGCGCGAAGAGGCCTGGGGCTCCGCCGAAAAGGCCGGCCTCGGCTCGCAGCCGGAAAAGCAGCAAAAGACCCTCACCCCGGAACTGAAGGCCAAGCTGGAATCCGTCGCCACCGCCACCCTGTCTTCGCAGATGCGCGCCCGCGGCCTGAACAACGTCTCCATCGACGGCCTCACCGGCACCCGCACCGGCCGCAAGGTGGTGGGCACCGCCCGCACCCTGCGCTTCGTCCCCAACCGCGAGGACCTCTTCAAGTCCCACGGGGGCGGCTACAACGCGCAGAAACGCGCCATCGACTCCGTGGGCGAGGGTGAAATCCTGGTCATGGAAGCCCGCGGCGAAAAGGGCACCGGCACCCTGGGCGACATCCTCGCCCTGCGCGCCAAGCACAACGGCGCCGCAGCCATCATCACCGACGGCGGCGTGCGCGACTACTCCACCGTGGCCGGCATCGACCTGCCCGTCTACTGCGCCAACCCGCACCCCGCCGTCCTCGGCCGCAAACACGTCCCCTGGGATACCGACATCACCATTGCCTGCGGCGGCGCCACCGTGCAGCCCGGCGACATTATCGTGGCCGACGACGACGGCATCCTGGTCATCCCGCCGGCCCTCGCCGAGGAGCTGGTGGAGGCCTGCATTAAGCAGGAACACCAGGAAGAGTTCATCGCTGAAATGGTGAAGGCTGGCCACGGTGTGGACGGGCTGTACCCGATGAACGCGGCCTGGAAGGAAAAGTACGAGGCCTGGGCAGCGGAACAGGCATGACCAAAGGACCCATGAGCGCCGCACCCATCAGCGCGGACATGAACGGAACAACAAGCACCGCCACCGGCTCCAAATCGGAGCAGGCCTACACCCAGCTGAAGGAACGCATCCTCTCTGGCGAAATGAGCCCGGGCTATCGCCTGGTGCTCAGCAGCATCGCCACCGAGATGGGATTCAGCGTCGTCCCGGTCCGCGAAGCCATCCGGCGACTGGAAGCCGAAGGGCTGGTCCACTTTGAACGCAATGTGGGTGCGACCGTGGCCGGCATAGACCCGGACCTGTACCTGCACACCATGCAGACCCTCAGCATCATCGAAGGCGCCGCCACCGCGCTGGCCGCCCCGGACATCACCGCCGAGGAACTGGCCCGGGCCAGGGACCTGAATGACCAGATGCGCGAGCTGCTGGCCAACTTCGACCCGGTCCGCTTCACCCAGCTGAACACCGAGTTCCACGCGCTGTTGTACGCCCGCTGCCCCAACCCGCACATCCTGGACCTGGTCCACCGCGGCTGGAACCGGCTGGGCCGCATGCGCTCCTCCGTCTTCCGGTACGTGCCGGACCGGGCCCACGCGTCCGTTGCGGAACACGCGGCGCTGCTGGATTTTATCGAGGCGCATGCCGCTCCGCGCGTCATCGAAGTAGCCGCCCGTACGCACCGCACCAACACGCTGAACGCGTTCCTGGCCCAGGCCAACCAGCCGCCGTCGCCGATCTAACCGCCGCCGATCCAACGAGCCCCGATCCAAACGGCCGCTGATCCAACGAGCCAGACCCAAACACCCCGCCGAGTTCGAGACCAGAGGAAACCATGAGCACGCACTTTGTCCCGGAGAACCTGCCCACCCACATCCAGCACTTCATCAACGGCAAGTTCGTGGACTCCGCCAACGGCGCCACCTTCGAGGTGCTGGATCCGGTGACCAACAAGACCTACGCCACCGCCGCCGCCGGGCAGAAGGAAGACATCGACGCCGCTGTCGCCGCCGCCCGTGAAGCCTTCGTGAACGGCCCGTGGCCCAAAATGAAGCCGCGCGAACGTGCCCGGGTGCTGAATAAGATCGCCGACGCCGTCGAGGCACAGGAGTCCCGCCTGGCCGAAATGGAAACCTTCGACACCGGCCTGCCCATCACCCAGGCCAAGGGCCAGGCCCTGCGCGCCGCGGAGAACTTCCGCTTCTTCGCGGACCTGATCGTCGCGCAGTTCGACGACGCCATGAAGGTTCCCGGCTCGCAGATCAACTACGTGAACCGCAAGCCCATCGGCGTGGCAGGGCTCATCACCCCGTGGAACACCCCGTTTATGCTCGAATCCTGGAAGCTTGCCCCGGCCCTGGCCACCGGCAACACCGTGGTGCTCAAGCCCGCCGAATTCACCCCGCTCTCCGCCTCCCTCTGGGCGGACATCTTCACCGAGGCCGGTGTTCCCGCCGGTGTCTTCAACCTGGTCAACGGCCTGGGCGAGGAAGCCGGCGACGCGCTGGTGAAGCACCCGCAGGTCCCGCTGATCTCCTTCACCGGCGAAACCACCACCGGGCAGACCATCTTCCGCAACGCCGCGGAGCACCTGAAGGGCCTGTCCATGGAGCTCGGCGGCAAGAGCCCGTGCGTCATCTTCGCCGACGCGGATCTGGACGCCGCCATCGACTCCGCCCTGTTCGGCGTCTTCTCCCTGAACGGTGAACGCTGCACCGCCGGCTCCCGCATTCTGGTCGAGCGTCCGGTCTATGACGAGTTCTGCGAACGCTACGCCGCCCGCGCCAAGACCATCGTCGTCGGGGACCCGCACGATCCGAAGACCCAGGTGGGCGCCCTCGTGCACCCCGAACACTTCGAAAAGGTCGCCTCCTACGTGGAAATCGGCAAGACCGAAGGCCGTCTGCTGGCCGGCGGCGGCCGCCCCGAAGGCCTGGAGGAGGGCAACTACATTGCCCCCACCGTCTTCGCCGACGTCGCCCCCAACGCCCGGATTTTCCAGGAGGAAATCTTCGGCCCCGTCGTCGCCATCACCCCGTTCGACACCGAAGCCGAAGCGCTGGAACTGGCCAACAATACCAAGTACGGCCTGGCCGCCTACATCTGGACGTCCGACCTCACGCGCGCTCACAACTTTGCGCAGAACACCGAGGCCGGCATGGTCTGGCTCAACAGCCACAACGTCCGCGACCTGCGCACCCCCTTCGGCGGCGTGAAGGCCTCCGGCCTGGGCCACGAGGGCGGCTACCGCTCCATCGACTTCTACACCGACCAGCAGGCCGTGCACATCACCCTGGGCACAGTCCACACGCCCAAGTTCGGGACCGACGACGCCGCCAAGGTTGACGGCTAAAGAGTCCCGGACACATCGCCTTACTTTTGCAAAGGAGCAAAACCATGGAGATTGAAAACCGCATCCCCACCCCGGGCATTGCCCCGCCGGACATTGTCCGCTGCGCCTACACGGACCTGGTGGTCACGGACTTGGAACGGTCGCGGAAGTTCTACGTGGACGTCCTGGGCCTGCACGTCACCGAAGAGGATGAGAACGCGATCTACCTGCGCTCCCTGGAGGAGTTCATCCACCACAACCTGGTGCTGCGGAAGGGCCCGGTGGCCGCCGTCGCCGCCCTGGCCTACCGTGTCCGCAGCCCCGAAGATGTGGACGTGGCCGAGGCCTACTACAAGGAACTGGGCTGCCGCACCGAGCGCCGGAAGGATGGCTTCGTCAAGGGCATTGGCGACAGTGTGCGCGTGGAGGATCCGCTGGGCTTCCCCTACGAGTTCTTCTACGAAACCGAGCACGTGGAGCGCCTCACCCAGCGCTATGACCTGTACTCCGCCGGCGAACTGGTCCGCCTGGACCACTTCAACCAGGTCACCCCGGACGTGCCCCGCGGCCGCGCCTATCTGGAGGACCTGGGCTTCCGGGTCTCCGAGGACATCAAGGATTCCGACGGCGTCACCTACGCCGCGTGGATGCACCGCAAGCACACCGTGCATGACACCGCCCTGACCGGCGGCGACGGCCCGCGCATGCACCACATGGCCTTCGCCACGCACGAAAAGCACAACATCATCCAGATCTGCGACAAGATGGGCGCCCTGCGCATCTCCGACCGGATTGAACGCGGCCCCGGCCGGCACGGCGTCTCCAACGCCTTCTACCTCTACATCCTCGACCCGGATGACCACCGCATCGAGATCTACACGCAGGACTACTACACCGGCGATCCGGACAACCCCACCATCACCTGGGACGTCCACGACAACCAGCGCCGCGACTGGTGGGGCAACCCCGTGGTCCCGTCCTGGTACACCGAGGCCTCTCTGGTGCTGGACCTGGACGGCAACCCGCAGTCGCTGACCACCCGCACCGAAACCTCCGAAATGGCGGTCACCATCGGCGCGGACGGGTTCTCCTACACCCGGCCCGACGACGAGTCGGGCAGCTACGCGGGCGAGGCCGCCAAGGGCTTCAAGATCGGCTCCCAGCTCTAGGCCCGGCCCCGCCGGAAAGGCCCGACGACGGCGCGGTAACGACGACGGCGCGAGCCCGGCGCCGTCGTCGTCCTCCCGGACGCTGGTCCCACCCCGTCCCATCCTTAGTTTTACCGAACAGAAAGCAGCACGGTGCTAGATAAAGAGACCCTGAAGGCGGTGGCCGATGAACTGGTCGAAGCCAAGCGGACCCGGACCCCGGTGCCGCTGCTGACCGCTCGCTATCCCGAGATGACCGTGGAGGATTCCTACGCGGTGCAGAACCTCTGGGCGGACCGGCTGCTGGCCTCCGGCCGGAAGCTGGCCGGGCACAAGATCGGCCTGACTTCCAAGGCCATGCAGGCAGCCACCGGCATTACCGAGCCGGACTACGGCGTGATCCTGGATGACATGGTGCTGGAGAACGGCGCCGTTCTGCAGTGGGACGCCTACACGCATCCCCGCATCGAGGTGGAGCTGGCGTTTGTGCTGGGCAGGCCGCTGGCCGGCCCGAATTGCACGCTCTTCGACGTCCTGGACGCCACGGACTACGTGGTGCCGGCCCTGGAGATCCTGGATTCGCGGATCGAGATGGACGGCCGGACCATTGTGGACACCATCTCCGACAACGCGGCGATGGGCGCCATGGTGGTGGGCGGCAATCCGGTGAAGCCGGCCGACGTCGACCTCCGCTGGGTCTCCGCCCTGCTCTACCGCAACCAAGGCATCGAGGAAACCGGCGTTGCAGCCGGCGTGCTGAACCACCCCGCCGCCGGCGTGTACTGGCTGGCCAACAAGCTCGCCGTGCACGGCACCTCGCTGCAGGCAGGGGAAATTATCCTCGCCGGATCGTTCACCCGGCCCATGTGGGTCTACCAGGGCGATACCGTCTTCGCTGACTACGGACCGTTGGGAACCATCACATGCCGCTTCGAGTAGAGGAAACCTTCGCCGCCCGGCTGGCCGCCGGCGGCCGCCAGACGGGCATGTGGGTCTGCTCCGGCAGCCCGCTGGTCGCTGAAATCTGTGCCGGCTCCGGCCTGGACTGGCTGCTGATCGACGCCGAGCACAGTCCCAACGGGATTGAATCCCTGCTGGCGCAGCTGCAGGCCGTGCACGGCTACCCGGTCACCGCCGTGGTCCGCCCGCCCATCGGGGATGCGGTGCTGCTCAAGCAGTACCTGGACCTGGGCGCGCAGAACCTGCTGATTCCCATGGTGGACACCCCGGAGCAGGCCGCCGAGCTGGTCCGCGCCGTCCGGTATCCGCCGCACGGGATCCGCGGCGTGGGCAGCGCCCTGGCCCGCGCCTCGCGCTGGAACCGGATCGACGGGTATCTGGAATACGCCGCGGAGTCCGTGACGCTGCTGGTGCAGATCGAGTCCGTGGCCGCGGTGGAAAACGTGGAGGCGATTGCCGCCGTCGAGGGAGTGGACGGCCTGTTCCTCGGCCCGGCCGATCTGGCCGCCTCCATGGGGCTGCTGGGTCAGCAGGAGCACCCCGACGTGGTCGCCGCCGTGGAGCACTGCATCCGGGCGGTGAAGGCCGCCGGCAAACCGGTGGGTGTGAACGCCTTCGCCGAGGCCACTGCCCGGCGCTATATCGACGCCGGGGTGGACTTTATCCTGGTGGGCGCCGACGTCGCGATGCTGGCCCGGGGGAGCGAGGCGCTGGCGGCGAAGTACATTCCCGCCGCGGAGGGAGGGACGCGGGCCAGTTACTAAGCGGGCCGGAGGGTTCGCGGGAATCGAGAAGGCGCAAATTACCGTTTTTCGGCTGAAAATCGGTAATTTGTGCCTTCTCGTTTGGCTGCCAGCCTCGCGGTGACTCGGTTTTCCCACGCTCTGGTGCGGGTGGGGCGGATGTTTCCCCACGGGTCGCACCAGTAACACTCCGTGGGAATCTGTGCGGGCCGGTGCGGGCCGGGGAGAGTCCCGGCCTGGAAACCGACCGGTTCGGGAATCTGCTGCCGGTTTGGGTTTTTGCTGCCCGTTTAAACCGGCAGCACAAACCCAAACCAGCAGCACAAACCCAAACCGGCAGTACAAACCCAAACCGGCAGGGAATCCACAAACCGGCGGCAAAGTGCCGGGCCCGTACAGCCTGCCCGCCACTCACCCCAGGCCGAGAAGTCCGAGCCGGAAGGGTATCCGCAACCCTTCGTCCCATGTATATTGTTTCGCATGCGAAATAATGACGTGACCTCGATCATTGCCGAACGGATTTCCATCCCGGTTCCCGCCGGCGGTGCGGTGGCCGGAACCCTGCGCCTACCCGACGGCGCGCCCCTGGCCGCCGTCGTCATCCATCCGGCAACGGCGGTGGCGGAACGGCTCTACACCGGCTTCAGCGAATACCTGGCCGAAAACGGGTTTGCCGTGCTGACCTATGACTACCGCGGGACCGGCGCCTCGGGCAGCCCGAAGGCGAACCGGCAGCTGAGGATGCGCGACTGGATGAACCAGGACGTCCCGGCGACGTCGGCCTGGATGAGGGACCGTTTCCCCGACCTGCCGCACCTGGCCGTGGGCCACAGCCTCGGCGCCCACGCCATGGCGCTGAACAACGGGCTGGAGGACCTGCGCGGATTCGTGGGCGTGGCCTCGCACGCCGGTGTCACCAGGGCCATTGAGGACAGGAAGGAACGGTTCCGGGTGGGACTGATCCTGAGCTTCCTCGGTCCGCTGACCGGCCGGCTGCTGGGCGCCGTGCCCGGCCGGAAGCTCGGCCTGGGGGAGGACATGCCCGGCGCCGCAATGCTGGAGTGGAGCGGCTGGAGCAAAAAACCGAACTACTTCTTTGATGATCCGAGCATGGATGCCGCCCGGCGCACCGCGCAGGTGAAGACCGACGCCCTGGTGATCGGGTTCACCGACGATCTCTGGGCGACGCCGGGGCAGATCAACGCGGTCTTCTCCCACCTGGTCAACGCCCCGGTGGAGCGGCGCACCTATTCACCTGCCGACGCCGGCATTCCGGCCATCGGGCACATGGGCTTCTTCCGCCGCAGTTCGCGTGAGAAGCTGTGGCCGGAGGTGCTGACGTGGTTGACGGAGAAAGCAGGGCTGAGCCCGCAGTAGGCGCGCCCCGCCGGAGTGCCGGGCCGGGGGAAGCAGTGCGTACGGCGAAGCCGCCGCGCCTGTTTTTCCTTACGCTGACTGCCGAGCGCCGGCTGCGCCGCTGGATTGCCGGCCGGGGCAAGGAACGCGGCATCAGCGCCTCCGCCGGTGGGGTGCTGCTCTATGTTGCCTCCCATCCCGGCGCGAGCACGGGTGAAGTGGCCGATGCGGTGCAGGCGTCCCCGGCCGGACTGAGCGGGCTGCTGTCCCGGATGGCGTCCGCCGGGCTCATCACCCGTGCACCTGATCCGGCCGATGCCCGGACCATCCGCCTGTCCCTGACGCCGGCCGGAACGGAGGCGCTCGGCGTCGTCCACGGGGCCATCAACGAACTGAACACGCGCATCAATGACGGCTTCAGTCCCGAGGAACTGGAAACGGTGGCCCGCTGGCTGCGGCACGTTTCCACGGCGTTGGACTGAGCGGGGCGGCTCCTCCCAAAACCGGGGGAGGGCCAGCCTAGGATGGGCCGCATGAGTCAGAACCCCGCCGACTGGAGCCCCGCCACCACCCAGCATTTGCTGCTGCGCCGGCTGGAACGCACGGACTACGACGCCGCGCTCCGGATCCATACCGACCCCCGCACCAACCTGCACAATCCCGTGACGCCCACCGCGCAGTCCGCGGCGAAGTTGCTGCAGGATTTCCTGGACCACTGGGACCGCGAAGGGTTCGGCTACTGGGCCGTGGCGGAGCGGGATGCCCCCGGCACCGTCATCGGCTTTACCGGGCTGCAGCGGGCATTGGTGGATGACCGGGAAATCCTGAATCTCTACTACCGGTATGACCCCGCCGTCTGGGGGCGGGGCTACGCGAAGGAAGGGGCCCGCGAAGCCGTCCGCCGCGGCCGGGAACTACTGCCGGAGCTGCCGGTGCTGGCCCGGACCACCGCCTCCAACATCCTCTCCCAGCGGACCGCGCAGGCTTCCGGGCTGCAGCACCGCCCGAAACTGGACCGGCATTATGCCGGGCTGCCGGAGGTCTATCTGGTGCTCGGCTGGCCGGAGGGCTCCGCTGACGGATCCGCGGACACCGGAGCGGTAGCCCAGAAGACCAGCGCTGCCACCGGCAGCACCACGCCCAGCCCGGTGAACAGCTCCAGCGCCACCGGTCCCTGACCGCTCACCGTGCCGGTGAGCATCATGGTGACGGTAATCGAGGAGAGCATAAACACCGGCACCAGCGCCACCAGCAGGGCCGTGCCCGCAGCACGCACCCCGGCCCGCCGCCGTCGTACCGCCACCCAGAGAGCGGGCAGAATCAGCGCGATCCAGACCCAGTGGTGGAACCAGGAAATCGGCGAAATCGCCAGCATCACCACGGCATTCCCGCTGATCGCCGCCACGGCATCCCCGCGGGCATCCGAACGCCGGATTGCGAGGAACCCCAGGACGACGACGGCGGCGGAGGCGAGCAGCCAGAGCGGACGCTGCAGGGCCTCGGGGGTGCCGAAATGGGCAATGAGCGAGTTTAGCGAGACGTTGTACATATCCGTCGTGTCGCCGACCCGGTCCGCATTAAACAGCGAGTCGAACCAGAACGTCCGCGCCTGCTCCGGGGAGGCCAGCCAGCCTGCGGCCACGGTGGCGGCGAAGGTCCCGCCCATGGCCAGGATGGCCCGCCAGTCCTTCCGGACCAGGAAGATCAGCCCGAACGCCAGCGGCGTGAGCTTGATGCCCGCCGCCAGGCCGATCAGGATGCCGCGCGGGAACCTGGCGGACGCCGGCCGGAGCAGGTCCGCCACAATCATCAGCATCAGCATCGGGTTGATCTGGCCGAAGCCCAGTCCCTCCCGCCACGGTCCCAGCACACCGATCAGCAGCACGGCCAGGACGGCGGTGCCGGTGCTGCCGCCGAGGGCATGGTGCAGCTTCGCCGGGAGCACCTCGTTGCGTTCCAGGTAGCGGGCCACGAGGAACCCGGTGACCAGCAGGCAGGCGCACGAGGTGGCCGTGATCAGCACCAGCCCCACGGCTTCGGGCAGGAACGCGAACGGGGTCAGCAGCAGGGCGGCGAAGGGCGGATAGGTGAACGGCAGCCCGCGGGTATCGGTCTGCACCAGCGCCGGGTCATACAGCCGGTGTTCGCCCAGGCCCAGGAACGCCCGGGCGCCCTCACGGTAGACGGTGAAGTCCAGCCCGTGGATCTGCGCGCCCAGCACCACCAGCAGCAGTGCCACCGGAAGCCCGACGGCGAGCCAGAGGACCTGCGTGCGGGTACGGGCGCGGGGTTCCGCCGTCGTTAGTGCCATGCCTGCCAGTTTAGTGGGCGGTCTCTTGCCGGCCGGGGACGGGGAACCGTCCGGAGGTATCCGCGTCCAGGGCCATGAACACGCTGTGCGGGTCCTCGGTGTAGCTGCCGAAGGGCGGGCATTCGGTGAACCCGTGCCGGGCGTAGAGCCGGCGGGCCGGGGCGAAGAAGTCCTCGGTGCCGGTTTCCAGCAGCACGGACCGGTACCCGCGCGCCTGCGCCTCGGCCAGGATGCCCTGCAGGATCCGGGTGGCGACGCCGAGCCCGCGGGCGGAGGCGGCGGTGCGCATGGACTTAATTTCCCCCTGATGCGGGTTCAGTTCCCGCAGGGCGCCGCAGCCCAGCAGCAGACCGTGCCCGCGCACCGTCCAAAAAGTGACGGACGGATCGCGCAGTGCTTCCGGATCCAGGGCGTGCACGCTTTCGGCCGGGGAGGTGGCGAACATGTCCGCCAGATGCTCTTCCAACAGGGCCAGCACATCCGGGGCGCAGGGGTCATCGAGCTGCAGGTTCACGGTTTGCCTGGCACTCTCAGCGCACCGGCGGCCGCGCCGCCATGGCCCGCTGGGCGGCGAGGATGGCGGTCAGGGTGCCGGGCTTGGCATGCTCCCGTGCGGCGGGGGCTGCGGCGGCATCGGCCGTCTCCGCCTCCGCTCCGGCTGCGGATGCGGCGGGCTGCAGGTCAAGGCGCATGAAGATGCTGCCCGGATCCGCCCGGTAGGTGCCGAACGGCCGGCAGTCGACAAAGCCGTGGCGCTGGTACAGCCGCCGGGAGGAGGCGAAGAAGTCCTGGGTTCCGGTTTCCAGCAGCAGGCAGGCGTAGCCGCGGGCGCTGGCATTGCTGATGATCTGCTGCAGCAGCACCTGGCCCACACCCAGTCCGCGGGCGTACGCGGCGGTGCGCATGGACGTGATTTCCCCGCACAGGCCGGTGGTGCCGCTGCCGGGGACTGGCGGGGTAAGTTCCTTGAGTGCGCCGCAGCCCAGCAGTGTGCCGTTTTCGCGCACGGTCCAGAAGCTCACCGACGGGTGCTTCAGGTAGGGAGGGGTCAGCCCGGCTGCGCCGGCTCCCAGCCCGGGGTACAGCAGGTCGCGGTTCTGGGCCAGCAGTGACATAACGTCGGATTTGGCCGGATCATCGCGCAGCAGGGTCACCTGGCGGGCCTTCTGCCCGGCACCGTTCTGGGCGGAGCGGATGGTGCGCAGCGTGTCCGGCAGGAAGGGCCGGGGCGAGCCGGCAATGCCGGGCCGTTGCCCCGCGGCGGCCGGCTGTACCGGCAGGGTGACCTGCTGTGAGGCGGGGGTGAAGGGATGCATTTCTACTTCTTCCGGGAACGGGACCAAGACGGGCTCCGGAAGGGTATCCGGCCGCCGGAGGGCCGGTATTTCTGTTGTACTCCCGGGCCCCCGCCGCGTCTTCTGCGCTGATTCTAACTGCTGTCCCGGTCAGGGACGCGGTGCCGGTCCAACGTGTCAGGGCAGCGTCATAAAACGGCGGCGGCCCGGCATCCGCACGGTGCCAGCTGGGGGTGGGCAGGGCTTACCGGGCTGCCATGACCGACTCGAGAACCGCCTGGAAGTCCGGGCCCACCCTCACAGTCAGGCCGCCGTCGTCGGACACCTCGGTGAGCTGTTCATAGCCCGTTCCGTTCCACCAATAGACGTGCGGGCTCAGCGGGCCGGGCGAGTTGGTGTATCCGGCCGCGGCGAACCGGGCCATGCCGCTGACCGCCCCGATCACGGAGTCATCCTCGATGACGTGCCAGGCGACCTGGTGCCGGTTCGGAATGCACATCAGCCAGCCGTAGTCCTCCCGGATCTGTTTGCCGGTGAGCTCGGTGGCCAGCCCGGGCAGCAGCAGTGCACGGCTTGCGGTGTAGAAGGATTCACCGATCAGGGCGGTGACCGTGCCGCCTTCGGGCGGGGTCATATGCTCCAGCCGTTCAACGTCCAGGCCGTGCAGGTTCGCCAGGCCCTGCTCCCGCAGCGCCGCATAGCCGCCGTAGGTTCTGGCGTTCTCATGCCGGAACACCGCGACGGTGTCCGGCAAGTCCAGTGCCAGCATTTCAATCACTCCGGGCGCGAATTCGCGGTGCGGGTGGCCGTCGAGTTCGGGAACCACGGATTCTTCATACAGCCGGGCGAAGGTCCGGCCCGGGATGTCCGCCGAGGACAGGCCCTGGAACGGGTCAGGGGTATCGAAGCTGGTCAGCAGCCGCTGCAGGTGTCCGCGGATCAGCCCCGGCCACACCTGATGAGGCTCGGACTGGCAGACTGCGGCGATGTTCCAGAACCCGAACTTTCGGCCCGCACGGTCCACGGCGTGGTCCGGATAAACATCAACCTCGTAGCCGAGCTCGGCAAAGACCTGCCGGGTTGCCGCCCGGAACTCGTTCGCGTCGGAAACTGAAAAGAATGTCAGGTGCGAATCCGGAGTTTCCGTTCCGGCGGACTTGTTGCCAAAAATACCCACAGCGGTTTCCTCTCAACCCGGCACCCCAACCTCCATTGGGGCCTCAGCCTAGGGGGTTCTGAGTCCTGCACGGGGAAAGACATGCCGGGCGGTGCCGCCGTGGGCGGCACCGCCACAGTGTCAGCTGTCCAGCAGGTCCTTCGCGGCCGCGGCAATCTCCGTGATGCGCGGGTTCAGCTTCTCCAGCTCCGCCGCGTGTTCCGTGACGGCGGCCTTCTTGGCCGCCAGGATCGACGCGGCAAATTCCTCCCGCACTCCGGTTTCCACGGAGCAGTTGTAGTACTTCACGGCCAGGGCCGCCTCCGCCGGGGTGGGCTCGTAGGCAATTTCGGTATCCGCGGGAATGATCTCCACCCCGGCGGACTGCTTCGGGCCGCTGCGTTCCGGGTATTCCACCGGGGCGCCGAGCTCGACCCCGGGCGCCATGCCGAAGAGCTGGTCCGGTGCGGCGGTTACCGGCTCCCCGGAGTCGGCCAGGCACTGCACCACTTTCGCCTGCAGGGGCTGCAGATCATCCATGGTGGGGTCAAAGATGCCCGAGAGCTTGCTGGCGAGCCGGTTGTAGTCGATCAGGGTGTTCTCGGCGTCCTTCCCCAGCGCGGCCCAGGCTTTGGTGTCGCAGGCGGAGGCGACGGCGTCGAAGGCTGCATCGTGCACAAAGACCTTGGCGGGGGCGGGCTGCTCCGCCTCGTACCGCAGGCCCCGGTCGGTGGCATCCTGCACGCTGCCGAAGAAGGCGTCAGTGACGGTCAGCTGATCCAGCAGCTCGCTGCGGTACTGGGCACGGGGTTCTGTGGGGATGAACTGGGCGTACTCGGAGTAGCCGTTGTCCGCGTAGCACTGGAAACGGAGCACGTCCTGGGCAAAGAACGCCTGGTCCATTTCCTCGGCCAGGTAGGCCTCGAACGGGTCGGCGGAGGAATCCGCCACCACGGTCAGCCCGGCATCAGCGGAGCAGCCGGCCAGTGTTGCCGTGCCGATCAAGAGTGCGGAGCCGAGGCCGGCGAGATAACGACGACGGCGGCCGGGCATGGGGGATGCGGAGCCCTGGGCGCGGTCCGGGCGGCGGGAAGGGGTGCTCACGGAGCGGTTCATGATGTGCCTTTCGAGACTGGTGCGGGTGTGCGGCAGTACCGGACCGGCTCATCGGGAGCGTGTCCGTGGAACGTTATTCGGGAGGGAATGCGGTGGTGCGGGTAAGGCGGGTGGGCTCAAGCGGGCCACACGTCTTAGGTGGTGCGGGGGAGACCTTGCCTACGGCGGGAGCCGATGCTTCCGAGACGCAGGCCGACGGCGGTCAGCGCCGCGGCCACCGGAGCCAGGAGCAGGAAGCCCCCGCCCCAACCGGCGTCAGCCGGCAGACCGGAACCGGTCAGGGCCGCGTCCAGTACCGCGCCGTCCAGCAAACCGCCGTCCAGCAAACCGCCGTCCAGCAGACCACCGGACCAGAGCCGGACCAGCAGGGGCACGGCAGCCACGGCCAGGCCCACGGTCCAGGGCAGGGCGCGCCGTCCGCTGGCCAGCAGCATGCCCGCCAGGAGCATCAGGAACACCGCCGCCAGGGTGAGGGAGCGGGCATCCACGGCTATCAGGCTGTCGGCGTCGTAAAAGAACAGTGCGGCACCGCCGGGGAGCCGGTTCACCGCGAGCATCACCCCGCCCCATGAAACACCGGCGGTGACAACGGCCAGCAGCAGCCGTCCGGAGGTAGTGGTGGCAGGGTTGCCGGCCAAAGCCAGCAGCGCCAGTGCGCTCACCCCCAGCATGGGAACCAATGGGGGCGCCAGCACCTCCATCCAGGTGCCGGCCAGACTGACCAGGGGAGCCGCAGCTGCGACGCTGAGGTGCAGCGTCCGGCGCAGAGCCCGCCGGCCTGCCAACGTAGCCGGGAACCCGGCGATCAGTGCCAGATACACCACTGCGGCCGCCGTCGTGAACGGTCCCAGCGGCAACAGGGACTCGCCGAACCCTTCACCGGTGGGCCGCCAGCGCAGGGTTCCCGGGCGGACCCATGGTCCCCACTCGCCCAGCAGTGTCAGTGCGAGGGCCAGGTAGGTGGCCAGCACCGTGGCGGTGAAGGCGATGCCGTTGCGGCGCGTCCTTCCCACCGCGCCGAGCAGGGCCAGGGCGCGGGCGGCCAGGCCGTTGCCCACCAGGTTAATCAGCTCTGCCGGAGTGGGATGGGTACGGTGTTCACTGCGCGCGACGTCGAGCAGCACGCCGATCATTTCCGCACCCTGTTCCCGGCGCCAGCTGCCGGGGTAGGCATACAGTGCCCTGGCGTAGGCGGCCTCCAGTGCGGTGGTGTCCCTGCCGGTTTCAGGGGCAGGGGTGCCGTGCGCCTGCAGGGAGGGGCGGACGGCCTGCCGGGGCGCGCCGTCGGTGTTCATGCGCCGGCCTGTGCTGCGCGCAGCTTCAGCTTGGACATGGCCTGCCGGGCGTTGGCCGCCAGCCGTTCGGCTTCGCGGCCCAGCGTGGCGGCGCCGTTCTCGGTGATCCGGTAATAGCGGCGTGCGCGGCCGTCTACCACGTCCTCGCCGGAAATCTCCACCAGGCCGTCTTCGCGCAGCCGGTCCAGCACGCCGTACAGGGTGCCGGGCTGCAGCTTCACGCGGCCGCCGGAAAGATCCTTTGCCTCGGAGATCAGGGCGTAGCCGTGCTTGGGCCCGTCTGCCAGGGCGGAGAGGACCAGGAAGGTCGGTTCGCGCATCTCATGCTTGCTCATGCCCTGAACGATACTCAGAAAAACTGAATATAGGGAACAAATATATATAACGGTCAGGTCACGGTTTTGCTGGGGGTATTCCGGCCCGCGTCAGGCATCCAATTTCGCCAGCAGTGCGGCCAGTGCGGCGCGTTCGCCCTCACCCAGGGCCGCCAGCAGTTGCTGTTCGGTGGCCACGTGGTCAGGGAGGGCGGCGTCGACGGCGCTCCGGCCCGCATCCGTCAGCGAGACCAGCTTGCCCCGCCGGTCGGCGGAGCTGGGGGAGCGCCGCACGTACCCCTGCGCCTCCAGCCGGTTCAGCCGCTGGGCTATGGCGGCGGAGGTGACCATGGAGCTGGCACTGAGGTCCTTGGGGGTGAGTGTGTACGGCGGGCCGGAGCGGCGCAGTGTGGCCAGGACGTCAAAGGAGGCCGCGTCCAGGCCGTGTTTGGCGAACGTTTCCGCCAGCTGTTCATCGAAGCGGCGTGCCACCCGCGACAGCCGCCCCACCACGGCCATCGGCGAGACATCCAGGTCCGGCCGCTCCGCTGCCCACTGCTCCAGGACCCTGCCTACGTGATCAGTCATGATTGCACCCTAGCAATTTGCTAAGCACTTAGCTACATTAGCTAAGTGCTTAGCAAATCCTTGATCCTGACCCTAACGACGGCCCTGGCGCCGATTGTTTGGGGAACCACGTACATCGTGGCAGCGGAACTGCTGCCGCCGGAGCGGCCCCTGCTGGCCGCCTTGCTGCGCTCCCTGCCCGCAGGGCTGCTGCTGCTGCTTCTGCTGGTGCGGCGGCTGCCCCGCGGCCAGTGGTGGTGGCGTTCGGCAGTGCTGGGAGTGTTGAACATCGGGCTGTTCTTTGCGCTGCTGTTTGTGGCCGCCTACCGGCTGCCCGGCGGGGTGGCCGCCACGGTGGGTGCCGTGCAGCCGCTGCTGGTGGCGCTGTTTGCCTCGCGCTGGATCGGGGAACGGCTGACCGGACGGAAACTGGCGGCAGGTACCGCCGGGATGGCCGGCGTCGGGCTGCTGGTGCTGCAGGCACAGGCCCGTCTGGACGCGGTGGGTGTGGCGGCTGCGCTGGGAGGGGCGGTAGCCATGGCCGCCGGGGTGGTCCTGACCAAAAAATGGGGTGTCCCGGATACGCTGCTGGCCGCCACGTCCTGGCAGCTGATCGCCGGCGGAGTGTTCCTGCTTCCGCTGGCGCTGCTGGTAGAAGGACCGCCGCCCGCCCTGACCGGCATCAACCTCGCCGGTTATGCCTATCTCAGTCTGATCGGCTCCGCCCTGGCCTACAGCCTGTGGTTCCGCGGCCTGCACCGGCTTCCGGCGTCCAGTGCCGCATTGCTCGGGCTGCTCAGTCCGGTGGTTGCTGCCGCGGCCGGCTGGCTGCTCGCCGGGCAGGCGCTGAGCCCCGGCCAGTGTCTTGGCGCGGCTGTCGTTCTGGGTGCACTGGTGCTGGCCGGTCCTGCCGGCAGGGCACTGAGGAAGAAGCCCATCGGTGGGGAAAATTCCTCCACTTTGGGAAAACGCCTCCAGTTTGGGAAATCCCTCCGCTGCAAACCGGCAGCGTTTTCCCAAACTGGAGGGAAAACGGACAAAGCGGAGCGAAACGCCATCAGCCGGAGGGGCTGAGCCGCACCCGCAACCCCTACACCGCCGGGGCAGCCGGAGGGGCTGAGCCGCACCCACCGGCCTGCCGCCGGGGCGCGGCCCGGCGCGCCGGCAGCCCTACACCGCCGGAGCCGGAGCGTCCCGTTCGCGCAGCCCGGCGGCCAGGTTCCCGGCGGCCTGGGCGTCGCCGTGTACATCGCCGGAATCCTCCCGGGCCGCCCGCATGCCCAGGTAGATGGTGTCCCGGGCAAACGGCAGCCGGGCGAACCGGATCCCCGTGGCGTCCCGCAGCGCATTGGCCAGGGCCGGTGCCACCGGGTTGAACGGGCTCTCGCTCATGGACTTGGCGCCCATCGGCCCCAGCGCATCATCGGTTTCCGCGAAGAAGACCTCCGTGCGCGGCACATCGGCGAACGTGGGGATGTGGTACTGGCGCAGGATCCGGGTTTCCACCGTGCCTTCGGCATCAATCCGCACCTCCTCATACAGGGCAGCTCCCAGGGCCTGGGCAATGCCGCCCTCAATCTGGCCGCGGCACTGCACCGGGTTCATCACGACGCCGGCGTCCGCGGCATGCACGCTCTGCAGGATCCGCAGCTCGCCGGTGCCCGCGTGGACCGCCACCCGGAAGCCCTGCACATTGAAGGCCACCGAGCGCGGCGTGCCGCCCCAGCGGCCCTCGGCGGACAGGTCGATCTCCTCGGCCCTGGCGCGGGCGGCGACGTCGGCCAGCGGGATCCGCTCGCCGTCGCACTCCACACAGTCGGCCAGCAGCTGCACCTGGGCCGAGGTGTTGGAAAACAGGGACGCCGCAAAGCCTTTGAGCAGGGTGGCCAGTTCCTGCGCGGCAGCCAGCGAGGCCTTGCCCGCCACCACGGTGCCGGTAGAGCCGTAGGCGCCGGTGTCGTGGTCCACCAGATCGGTGTCCGACTGCCGGATCACGATCCGGTCCGCGGTGGTATGCAGTGCGGTGGAGGCCAGCTGCGTGTGCACGGTGGTGGTGCCGTTGCCGAACTCCGAGGTGCCCACGTCCAGTCCGTACCGGCCGTCCTCCTGCAGGGAGATCTTTGCGTGGCTGATGTGTCCGCGCGGCGGCACGGTGTCGATCATGGCGACGGCGGTGCCCTCGCCAATCAGCCAGCCGTCGACGTCGTCAGCCCCGCCGTCGTCCGCCCCGTCATCCGCCCCGCCGTCGTCGGAAAGCGCCGACGCCGCGGGCAGCTGCGCCCCGGAGGTTTCCGGCCGCTGCCGTCCCTCGGCCAGGGCCGCGGAGACCAGATCAATGCACTGGTCAAGCCCGTAGCTGCCGTAGTGCACGTCCTCGGCTGGTTCGGGGGCGGTGGAAACCATGTCATCGCCCTTGGCCACCACGTTGCGGCGGCGGAACTCCAGCGGATCCATGCCCAGCCCGCGGGCCAGCTCGTCCATGGCGGATTCGACGGCGTAGATCATTTGGCTCAGCCCGTAACCGCGGAACGCACCGGAGGGCAGCGTGTTGGTGTACACCGAGCGGGCGTCCACCTTCTTGTTCGCGCATTTATACACGGCCACGGATTCCCCGCAGCCGTGGAACATCACGCCGGGCGCGTGGTTGCCGTAGGCCCCGGTGTTCGCTGTGACGTCCACCGCGAGGGCGGTCAGGGTGCCGTCCGCCGCGGCGCCGGCGCGGACGTGCACGGCAAACGGGTGCCGGGTGGTGGTGGCGGTGAACTGTTCCTCGCGGGTCAGCTCCAGCTGCACCGGCCGGTTCAGCTTCAGGGCTGCCAGGGCCACAATGTCCTCGGTGAGCATTTCCTGTTTGCCGCCGAACCCGCCGCCCACCCGGCCGGTGAGCACCCGCACCGAAGCCGGCTTCAGGCCGAACACCCGGCACAGCGCGCGGCGGATCAGGAACGGAACCTGCGTGGAGGTGCGCACCACCAGGCGTCCCTTGTCATCAAAGGACGCGATGGAGCCGTGCGTTTCCATTGCCACGTGCTGCAGCCGCTGGCTGACGTAGGTGTTCTCGTGCACGACGGCGGCTGCCGCGAGTCCGGCCTCCGCGTCGCCGAGCTCCGAGTGCAGTTCCGCCACGATGTTCCCCGCCGTGCCGGGGTGGACCTCGGGGGCGCCGTCGGCCAGTGCGGCGTCGGTTTCCAGCACGGCGGGCAGCAGTTCGTACTCGACCTTCAGCGCGCGCACGCCTTCCGCGGCAGCACCCACCGATGCGGCGACGACGGCGGCCACCCGCTGGCCGCGGAAACGCACCACGGTGTCCAGGATCCGGGTGTCGTCGGGATCGTCGGTGTGCAGTTCGTGCTGGGCGGTGGAAAAGAGCTGGTCGGGGGCGTCCTCGTGCGTGAGCACCGCTTCGACCCCGGGCACGGCCAGGGCGGGGCTCGCATCAATGGAAACAATCCGGGCGTGCGCGTGCGGGGAGCGGAGAATCTTCATGTGCAGCAGTCCGGGAAGCTCGGCTGCCCGAACGTCCATGGTGTAGCGGGCCCGGCCGGTGACAATGTCCGGGCCGGCCGGGGCGGGCACGCTGGTGCCGACGGTGCGCGGCGCGGGGGTGCTCGCCGCGGCGGCGCCGTCCTCCGGAGCCGGGGCGCCGTCGTCGGGCACGTCCACATGCCGGTGCCCGCAGACCGCGTCCCCGATGGCGCGGTAGCCGGTGCAGCGGCAGAGGTTGCCCTTCAGGTTCCGCGGCAGGTTGGCCTTCTGCTCCTCGTCGAAGGTGGCGGCGGTCATCACCATGCCGGCGGTGCAGAAGCCGCACTGGAAGCCCTGGGCGTCCAGGAACTGCTGCTGCATCGGGTGCAGCCCGTCCTCCCCGGCCAGGCCTTCGATGGTGGTGATTTCCCGGCCCTCGGCGCGCACCGCGGGGTAGAGGCAGCTGTGCACGGGTTTGCCGTCAACGTGCACGGTGCAGGCGCCGCAGTCCCCGGCGTCGCAGCCCTTTTTGACTCCCAGGTTGCCCTGTTCGCGCAGGAAGGTGCGCAGGCACTGGCCGGGGAAGGGGGTGGCCTCCACCTCGGCGTCATTGATCCGGTAGGTCACAGGGAACCCTCCTTCGGGGCAGGGGCAGGGGCAGGGGTGTTGGCGGAAGCGGAAGCAGCGGGGGGAGCCGGAGCGGCGAGTTCGGCGCGGATTTCCTCGGCCAGCCGGTCCGTCATGTAGTGCCGCCATTCGGGCAGGCCGTGCACATCGTCGTGCCAGAGCGCGGCGTCGATGCTGCGGTCCAGCTCGGCGCGCAGCTCGGCCCGGGTGGGCACGGCGGCGAACCGCAGCTGGACCGGACGCTTGGTGGCGGCGGTGACGGTCAGGACAAACGTGCCGTCCTCATCCAGCCGGCCGATCACCAGCACCCCGGAGCGGCCAAGGTTGGTCAGGGACAGCCGGCGGAACGCGGTGCGGGCCCGCAGGGCGGACGCGGGCAGGGTGATGCTGCGCAGCAGTTCGCCCGGGGCCAGCGCGGTGCGGCCGTCGCCGATGACCAGCTCGGTCACGGGCAGCCAGCGCGAGGTGCCGTCCGGGGAGTGGACCAGTGCGACGCCGTCCAGTGCCGTGGTCAGCGACGTCATGGGTCCGGCGGGCAGGCCGGTGCAGATGTTCCCGCCCACTGTGGAAACATTCCAGACCTTAAAGGAGGCGACAAAGGAATCACAGCACAGCGGAATCAGGCCCAAAGCCGGCCACTGCTCCCGGGCCGGGGCCGGGGCGGCGTCGGGGAAGGCGAACAGCTCGGCAATGGTGCAGGTGGCCGCGATCTCCAGGCCGTCCCCGGACACCGTCAGGGATTCCCAGCCGGCGGCGGTGATATCCAGCAGCCGGGCCAGCGTGTCCGAACCGTAGGAGAACAGCACCGTGCCGCCGGCCATCCAGGCATCCCCGGGGCGCCACTGCTGCGGATCCGCGGTACGGATGACGTCGGAAACGGTAGGCATGTCCATAGGGGTCCCTTAGCTGGCGTGAAGTCGGTTGTACGGATGGATGGGACCGCTGCAGGTCCGCAGCGGCTGCCCGCTGGCGGCAACCCCGGAGCGGGCGGCAACAATTTCGGCGAAGACGGACAGTGCGGTTTCCTCCGGTGTGGCGGCGCCGATGTCCAGCCCGATGGGGGAGTGCAGCTTCTCCAGGTCGCGGGCGGTCAGGCCCGCGGCGCGCAGGGCGGCCATCCGCTGTTCATGGCTGCGCCGGGATCCCATGGCCCCCACGTAGGCGAGGTTGCCCCGCAGGGCCTCGGCCAGCACCGGGACATCAAACTTGGCGTCATGGCTGAGCACGCACACCACGGTCCGGGCATCCAGGTTCCCGTCTGCGGCTTCGCGGCGCAGGTACTGATCCGGCCACTGCACCTGCACCTGGTGCGCCGCGGGGAACCGGTCCGGGGTGGTGAACGCGGGCCGGGCGTCGCAGATGGTCACGTGATAGCCCAGCAGCCGGCCCTGCCGGGCCAGCGCGGCGGAGAAATCATTGGCGCCGATCAGGATCAGCCGCGGCGGCGCGAGCCGGAATTCTAGGAACAGGACGGGGCCACCCGGCACGCACGCAGCGCCCGGGCCGGCGTCCGCCGATGCACCGTTCGCCGATGCGCCGTCCGCCGGTCCGCCCAGCTCCGGTACGCCCAGGCCCGGACCGTCCAGTTCGACGACGCCGGTCCGTCCGGCCGCGATAAGCGGGGCGATCCGGGCAGCGGCACGCGCCGGATCCATGCCCAGCATCGCGGTCAGGGCCGCGCCGTGGGCGGCGAGGAGGCCGGCATCGGTGGCACCGGCCGGGTCGGTGACAAGCAACGGGGCAGCAGGTACGCCGTCGGACGCTGCGGCGTCGATCCGCCGGATCAGGGCACAGGGGGCGTCGGGGCCGGGGATAAGGGGAAAGGTGCCGGCGGCGACCGGCTGGATCAGGACCTCCAGGGTGCCGCCGCAGCTGAGGCCGACGGCGAAGGCATCGGCATCGCTGTAGCCGAAGGCCTCCACCCGGGCACGGCCCGCGGCGAGGACCTCTTCGGCGGCGGTGACGACGGCGGCCTCTACGCAGCCGCCGGAAAGGGAACCGGTGATCTCTCCGGTTCCGCTGATGAGCATGGAAGTGCCGACCGGGCGGGGCACGGACCCGGACGCCCGCACAATGGTCGCCACCGCGCATGGGGCACCGTCCGCCGTGGCGGATGCCAGCGCATTGAGCATGTCCAACACTGCGGCCTACCCTCCAGCAACACCTGCCGGCGGCAACCGCCACCGGCTAACCCAGTAACCAAAGCGGTGAGTTCCCCCTGCCGGGAGAACCGGGCAGGGGCCTTAAATCCGCAAAACAATGACTAAAAGCGAAACATATTACGGCGCGCATTGATCCGCCCTGCAGGCGGAAAAGAATGCATATTCCGGCACCGCCGGGAAACGATGAATGCCGCAATTGCTCCGGTAATTGCACGGAAGCCTACCACGGTGTCCCGGCACGCGGGACACCCCGCCGGTTATGACGCGTACGGCTGCCCGGCTGCCTCGTCCCGCCCGCCCGGCGCATGCTGCACTGGAGACCCCTTGGACCGGAAACCCCTTGGACCGGAAACCCCTTGGACCGGAAACCCCTTGGACCGGAAACCCCTTGGACCGGAAACCCCTTGGACCGGAAAGTCCGCTGCGGGAAGGGGCGGCACAGTCGTTTGCTTCACATTTTCCGGGATGGCCCCGTCATCTGGGTAGGGTGGGGCCGTGCGGACGGTCAGGCCACCGGCGCACGGATTGTCCGGCCCGCCGCCCGCGCGGACCGGAATGCGGAACCGGCCTCTTGGATCAGCAGACAAGCCCACTGAGCTGGCCCCGGGAGGGGTCTGTCTGCCCAAGGATGTTCCATGAACGCTTCCACGCCCGCCTCAGCACCCGCCGCCGTCGCACCCGCCGCCGCCGTCGCACCCGCCGCCGTCGTCGTACCCGATTCACCCCGCGCCCGCCTTTGGATCAGGAACCCGCTGGCCGCCTTCACCGCCAACGGACTGGATGCCGCCGGCGGCCTGGTGATCGAGAACGGGATCATCGCCGAGGTGCTGGCGGCCGGGCAAACCCCGTCCGCGCCCTGCTCCGAGGTCTTTGACGCGTCCGGCCACGTGCTGCTGCCGGGGCTGATCAACACGCACCACCACTTCTACCAAACCCTCACCCGGGCCTGGGCGCCGGTGGTGAACACCCCGCTGTTCCCCTGGCTGAAGAACCTGTACCCGGTGTGGGCCAGGCTGACCCCGGCGGACCTGGAACTGGCCACCACCGTCGCGCTGTCCGAACTGCTGCTGTCCGGCTGCACCACCGCCGCGGACCACCACTACCTCTTCCCCGACGGGCTCGAGGACGGCATTGACGTGCAGGTGGACGTGGTGCGGAAACTGGGCATGCGGGCCATGCTCACCCGCGGCTCCATGACCCTGGGGGAGGACGACGGCGGCCTGCCGCCGCAGCACACGGTCCAGGCTCCGGAGGTGATCCTTGAGGACAGCCGGCGGCTGATCCGGGACTATCACGAACGCGGTGACGGCGCCGTGATCCAGATTGGGCTGGCCCCCTGTTCGCCGTTCTCGGTGACCCGGGAGATCATGCGCGACAGCGCCGCGCTTGCCGAGGAACAGGACGTCCGGCTGCACACTCACCTGGCCGAAACCATGGACGAGGAAGCCTTCTGCCTGGAGATGTTCGGGCTGCGGACGGTGGATTATCTGGAGAGCGTCGGCTGGCTGGGGGACCGGACCTGGCTGGCACACGGCGTGCATTTCAACGACGACGAGGTTGCCCGGCTGGGCGCGGCAGGCACCGCCGTTGCCCACTGTCCGACGTCGAACATGCGCCTGGCCAGCGGCATTGGCCGGATGGCGGAGCTGGAGGACGCCGGTGCCCCGGTGGGGCTGGGCGTGGACGGCTCGGCTTCCAACGACGCTTCGAACCTGATCCTGGAGGCGCGGCAGGCCCTGTATCTGCAGCGGCTGCGCTACGGCGCCGAAGCCATCACGCCCGAACGTGCGCTGGGCTGGGCCACCAAGGGATCAGCGCGTGCCCTGGGGCGGAAGGACGTGGGCGAACTGGCGCCGGGCCGGCAGGCGGACCTGGCGATGTTCCGGCTGGATGACCTGCGTTTCTCCGGCAGCCATGATCCGCTCTCGGCCCTGCTGCTCTGCGGCGCGGACCGCGCGGACCGGGTGATGGTCGGCGGTGCCTGGCGCGTAGTCGACGGACAGCTGCCCGGCGTGGACCTGCCGGAGCTGATTGCCCGGCACACCGCGGCGGCCCGGCGGATGATGGCCGGGTAGCCGAGCGGGGGTGCATTTGTGCGGCGGGTGCGGCCGGTGCGGCCGGTGCTGTGGGCCGCGCCGCACCGGGTCCCACCGGGTGGGGTGCGTGTTGCCCAGTGGGACCACTCCAGCACCACTGGCATCAGTGGGTGGGAAGGTGCGGGGCCGGCCGGTCGGAGGGGACAGGAAGGTGTGCCGGAAGCCGGGGATTGTCACGGAGAGAAGGGCGCTGGCGCAATACTCTCCCGGAAAAAGACGCACGGTTACCGCGGAATTTACCGGCGGGAAACATAAATCAGTTTTATTCCGCCGGAATGACATGTTTCTTGACAGATATGACGTACCTCACCCAGACTGACCGGCATATCAATTCCGTTTGCAGGAAACATCGAATCAAGTCGGCGCCGCCGATGGTCAAGGGTGTTCAGCGCCGGCAACGGACGAGCTCTACCTGAAAGCTGACACCCGTGCCCTCAGAACTCCGCCCCGACGCCGCCGCCCCGGACTTCCTTACCGCGTTCAACGCCGCCCGGAGGGCCGATGCCGAAGCCATGCTGCGCCCCTGTGTGGACATCCCGCGCTGGTGCAACGAGGTAGCCGCAGCCCGCCCGTTCGCCACCGCCGGAGAACTGCTCAGCTTCGCCGAACTGGCCGCCCCGGACTTCACCGAGGCGGAAATCGAAGCCGCGCTGGCGCACCATCCCCGGATCGGCGAGCGCCCGGCAGGTTCCGGCACCGAAGCCCGCTTCTCCCGCAGCGAGCAGGCCTCCGTCAGCGGACTCGAGGATGTGCAGGACCGGCTGCTGGCCGGCAACCGCGCCTACGAGGAGAAGTTCGGCCAGGTCTTCCTGATCCGCGCCGCCGGCCGCAGCGCCGAGGAAATCCTGGCCGCCCTGCAGGAGCGGCTCGGGCATACGCCCGCGGAGGAAGTCCCCGTCATCGCAGCCCAGCTGCGCGAAATAGCCATTCTGCGTCTGGAAGGACTGCTACACCCATGACCCGCAGCCACGTCACCACCCACATCCTGGACACCGGCGCCGGCCGGCCAGCCGCCGGCGTCGCCGTCGCCCTCCTGGCCGCCAGCGGAGACGGCTGGGACCGGGTAGCGGAGGGCACCACCGACGCCGACGGCCGGGTGTCCAGCCTGGGCCCGGAACAGCTCACCCCCGGCACCTACCGGATCGATTTCGCCACCGGCGACTACTTTGCCGCCACCGGCACCGAGACCTTCTTTCCCAGCGTTTCCCTCACTTTCGCCCTGACCGACGCGGCCCAGCACTATCACGTACCGCTGCTGCTGAGCCCCTTCGCCTACTCCACCTACCGAGGAAGCTAAACCCATGACAGAAACAACCCAGGCCACCACCGCAGCCCAGATTGTCCTCGGCAGCAACCAGTACGGGAAGGCCGAGGTGCGCCTGGTGAAGGTCACCCGCGACACCGCCCGGCACCAGCTCGAAGACCTCAGCGTCACCAGCCAGCTGCACGGTGATTTCGAGGCAGCGCACACCGAGGGCGACAATGCCCACGTGGTGGCCACCGACACCCAGAAGAACACCATTTACGCCTTCGCCCGCGACGGCGTCGGCTCGCCCGAGGCGTTCCTGCTGCGCCTGGAGCGGCACTTCACCGGCGGCTTCGAGTGGGTTTCCGGCGGCCGCTGGGCGGCTGAACAGTACTTCTGGAACCGGATCAGCGACCATGACCACGCCTTCGCCAAGGACAAGTCAGAAATCCGCACCGCGGTGCTCGTCTCCGAGGGCGGCCGGCAGCACCTGGTCTCCGGCATCAGCGGCCTGACCGTGCTGAAGTCCACCGGCTCCGAGTTCCACAGCTTCCCCCGGGACCGCTACACCACGCTGGCCGAAACCACCGACCGGATCCTGGCCACCGACGTGACCGCGAAGTGGCGCTACGCCCCGGACACGGACCTGGACGCACTGGATTTCAACGCCCTGTACGCCTCCGCCCGGACCCTGCTGCTGGACGCCTTCGCGAACACGCATTCCCTGGCGCTGCAGCAGACCATGTTCGAAATGGGCAAGGCCGTTATCGCCGCGCACCCCGAGATCGCCGAAGTACGGCTCTCCCTGCCGAACAACCACCACTTCCTGGTGGACCTGGCGCCGTTCGGCCTGGACAACCCCAACGAGGTCTTCTTCGCCGCGGACCGCCCCTACGGCCTGATCGAAGCCGCCGTGCTGCGCGAAGGCGTGGTTGCGGACTCGCCGGTCTGGAATACCGTGGGCGGTTTCTGCTGATGAGCCGCAAACACAGCCCCGCCACGGCCGGCAGCGCGCCCGCCCGCCCGGAAGACGCCAAACTGCCGCTGGGCAGCACCTTCGCCTACGGCTTCCAGCATGTGCTGACCATGTACGGCGGCATCATCGCCCCGCCGCTGATCGTCGGCACCGCCGCCGGACTGGATTCCACCGACGTCGGCATGCTCGTCGCCGCCTGCCTCTTCGTGGGCGGCCTGGCCACCCTGCTGCAGACCGTCGGCATCCCGTTCTTCGGCTCCCAGCTGCCCCTGGTCCAGGGTGTGTCCTTCGCCGGGGTGGCCACCATGACCGCCATCCTCGACGGCGGCGGCGGCCTGCAGTCCGTGTTCGGTGCGGTGATAGTCGCCTCGCTGATCGGCCTGCTGATCACCCCGGTCTTCGCCAAGGTGATCCGCTTCTTCCCGCCGGTGGTCACCGGCGTCGTGATCACCACCATCGGCCTGACGCTGATGCCCGTGGCCGCGAACTGGGCCATGGGCGGCAGCAGCGCCGCCCCGGATTACGGCAGCGTCTCGAACATCGGCCTGGCCGCGCTGACGCTGCTGCTGGTGCTGCTGCTGAGCAAGCTCGGCAACTCCACCATCTCCAGGCTCTCCATCCTGATCGCCATTGTGCTCGGCACCGTCTTCGCCGTCGTCACCGGCAAGGCCGACTTCTCCGCCGTCGGCAGCGGCGCGATCTTCGCCGTCCCGGAACCCTTCGCGTTCGGCATGCCGACCTTCGAGGCCGCGGCCATCATCTCCATGGTGATCGTGATCCTGGTGACCCTGACCGAAACCACCGCGGACATCATTGCGGTGGGCGAAATTGTCGAAACCAAGGTGGACTCCAAGCGCATCGCCAACGGCCTGCGCGCGGACATGCTCTCCAGCGCCCTGTCCCCGGTGTTCAACTCCTTCACCCAGAGCGCCTTCGCTCAGAACGTGGGCCTGGTGGCCATCACCGGCGTCAAGAGCCGGTTTGTGGTCAGCGCCGGCGGTCTGATCCTGGTCATCCTGGGCCTGCTTCCGGTCCTGGGCCGGGTGGTGGCAGCGGTGCCGACGCCGGTCCTTGGCGGCGCGGGCATTGTCCTGTTCGGCACCGTGGCGGCCAGCGGTATCCGCACCCTGGCGAAGGTGGACTACCGCAACAACATGAACTTCATTATCGTGGCCACGTCCATTGGCTTCGGCATGATTCCGATTGCCGCACCCACCTTCTATGACGAGTTCCCCACCTGGTTTGGCACCATCTTCCACTCCGGCATCAGTTCCGCCGCCGTGATGGCGATCCTGATGAACATCCTCTTCAACCACATCCGCTCCGGCAACCCGGAGGACCCCTCGGTCTTCGCCGAAGGGTCCAACCGGATTGTGCGCATTGAGGACCCGGCGGCGCTGAAGGATGGCGACCACATGCAGGACGGAAAACTGCTCGACGCCGACGGCCAGGAAGTCCCGCTGGCCACCACCGGCAGCACCGAAAACGACCCCCACTAGGACCGTGACCGTGAAACCCTCCACCGCCCCCGCACCCGCACCCGTCCTCGGTGACGGCCACCTGCACCGGCTGGACGCCGTCCTCGCGGACACCGACCGGCTGCTGGCCGCCGCCTACCCGGGCGACGCGGGTACCCGGCAGCCCGTACACACCGTCTACATTCCCGCCGACCGCTGCGTGCCGGCCCTGCCTGCCCACTGGGGCCGGGAGGGCCTGGCCGCCGCGGCGGCGCA
>NZ_JBNHFW010000009.1:0-107127 GCF_059090685.1 Arthrobacter sp. Y3225209 | reverse complement strand
GGCCACACCGCCCCCGCCAGGTGCGTTGCCGCCGCCCCGGCTGCCGCCGTCGAGGCCCTGGCGGAGGAATACCTGCCGGAACTGAACCGCTGCGCTGTTGAAATCTCCCGGCGGCTCGGCGCCCCTGCCGGACCGTAACGGCGGGGCGCTGCCCGGAATCCCGGCAATCACGGGCACCGATCCCTGGAACGGGTGCTGTCTGGTATCCCAGAAAGCGATGGCTCCGGAGGCGGTACGGGAAAGCCCGTGGGCTACGGTCTGGCTATGGCAACCACATCCGATCCGGACCGGCAGGTCAGTGCACCCCGGGGTACCCGTCTCACTGCGAAAAGCTGGCAGACCGAAGCGCCGCTGCGCATGCTGATGAACAATCTGGACCCCGAGGTGGCGGAACGGCCGGCGGACCTGGTGGTCTACGGCGGTACCGGGCGCGCAGCGCGCAGCTGGGAAGCCTATGACGCCATCATCGCGACCCTGTCCACCCTGGCCGGGGATGAGACGCTGCTGGTCCAGTCCGGCAAGCCGGTGGGTGTCTTCCGCACCCACGAATGGGCCCCGCGGGTGCTGATTGCCAACTCCAACCTGGTGGGGGACTGGGCCACCTGGCCCGAGTTCCGGCGGCTCGAAGCTGAAGGCCTGATGATGTACGGGCAGATGACTGCCGGGTCCTGGATCTACATCGGCACCCAGGGCATCCTGCAGGGCACGTATGAAACCTTCGGTGCCGTGGCCCGCAAACTCTTCGGGGATGGCAACGCCACCCTGGCCGGAACGCTGACGCTTACCGGCGGGTGCGGAGGAATGGGCGGTGCGCAGCCGCTGGCCGTGACCCTGAACGGCGGAGCGGTGCTGATTGTGGACGTGGACGAAACCCGGCTGCAGCGCCGTGCCGCCAAGCGCTATCTGGACGAGGTGGCACCGGACCTGGACACCGCCGTCGCCCGGGTAATGGCGGCCCGGACCGAAAAGCGGGCGTTGTCCGTGGGCGTGGTCGGCAACGCCGCCGAGGTGTTTGAAGAGCTGCTGCGGCGCCGTCACGACGGGGAGATTACGGTGGACATCGTCACTGACCAAACCTCGGCCCACGACCCGCTGAGCTACCTGCCGGCAGGCATCCCGGTGGACCGCTGGCACGCCGAAGCGGCAGCGGACCCGGACGGATTCACCAAACAGGCACGTGAGTCCATGGCACGCCAGGTCGCGGCCATGGTGGGCTTCCAGGACGCCGGGGCGGAGGTCTTCGACTACGGCAACTCCATCCGGGACGAGGCCCGCCAGGGCGGTTACGCCCGCGCCTTCGACTTTCCCGGGTTTGTGCCCGCCTACATCCGGCCGCTGTTCTGCGAGGGGATGGGCCCGTTCCGCTGGGTGGCGCTCTCCGGCGACCCGGCGGATATTGCCGTCACGGACGCAGCCATCAAGGAGCTGTTCCCGGAGAACACCCGGCTGCACCGCTGGATCGACGCCGCCGCCGAACACGTGGAGTTCGAGGGACTGCCGGCACGGATCTGCTGGCTGGGCTACGGGGAGCGGGCCAGAGCCGGCCTGCTGTTCAACCGGCTCGTGGCCGAAGGCAGGGTCAGCGCGCCCATCGTCATTGGCCGCGACCACCTGGATTCCGGCTCCGTGGCTTCCCCGTACCGGGAAACCGAGGCCATGGCAGACGGGTCGGATGCCATTGCGGACTGGCCGTTGCTGAACGCCCTGCTCAATACGGCCTCCGGCGCCACCTGGGTATCGCTGCATCACGGCGGCGGTGTGGGGATCGGCCGGTCCATCCACGCCGGCCAGGTAGGCGTGGCGGACGGCACCGAGCTGGCCGCCCGCAAGCTGGAAACGCTGCTCACCAATGATCCCGGCACCGGAGTGATGCGCCACGCCGACGCCGGATACGCGCGGGCGCACGATGTCGCGGCAGAGCGCGGCATCCGAATCCCCATGAACGAATAGGGTCCGGACCATGGACAGCTCCGGCGTTAACCCACTCCTCGCAGCCATCGCGGACACCGGCCGTGACCGACGGCACGGCGGCTACTCCCGTCCGGTATTTTCCACCGCCGAACTGGACCTGCGCAGCTGGTTCACCGCCGAGGCGCAGCGTCGCGGACTGGACACGGAGACTGACCGCAACGGGATTCTCTGGGCCTGGTGGGGGCCGCCGCAGGCCGGGGCACTGGTCACCGGGAGCCATCTGGACTCCGTTCCGGGCGGCGGCGCGTTCGACGGTCCGCTGGGGATCGCCTCGGCGCTCGCGGCCGTCGACCTGCTGCGCAGCCGCGGCGTGCAGCCCCGACGGTCACTGGCGGTTGCCGTCTTTCCGGAGGAGGAGGGATCCCGGTTCGGCGTTGCGTGCCTGGGGTCCCGGCTCCTGACCGGCGCCATCGATCCGGATACTGCACGGAACCTGCGTGACGCAGACGGCACCACCTTCGCCGAGGCGGTCCGCGCCCACGGGCTGGACCCGGACCGGCTGGGCCGGGACGAGCAGGCCCTGGCCAGGATCGGGGACTTCGTGGAACTGCACGTGGAGCAGGGCAGGGGACTGGGCGACGGCGGCCCGGCAGTCGCCGTCGGCGGTTCCGTCCTCGGCCACGGCCGCTGGCGGCTGAGCATACGCGGAGAAGGCAACCACGCAGGCACCACCGCGATGGCCGACCGTGCCGATCCGATGGTTGCTGCAGCGCACATTATTGTGGCCGTGCAGCAGGCCGCCGCCGCGGTGGACGGCGCCCGGGCCACGGTGGGCAGGATTTCCCCCGTGCCCGGCGGTACCAACGTCATTGCCTCCCGGGTGGACCTGTGGCTGGACGCCCGGCACCCCCGGGACGCCGTCACCCTGGAACTGGTGGACACCATCCACGGCAAGGCACAAAAGATCGCCGCATTCGAGGGCTGCACCGTGAGCCTCTCGCGCGAGTCATGGACCGGGACAACGGAGTTTGAGCCCATGCTTCGGCGCAGCCTTGAACTCTCCCTGCCCGGAGCTCCGGTGCTGGCCACCGGCGCCGGACACGATGCAGGAATCCTCGCCGGCCACGTCCCTGCCGGGATGCTCTTTGTCCGCAACCCCACCGGCATCTCGCATTCGCCGGAGGAACACGTGGAACCGGCTGACGCGGACGCGGGAACCGCAGCACTGGCCGATGTCCTTGCGGACCTGCTGTGAGCGGCAAAGCTGCCGGGGTATGGGCTGACCTTCCGGTGGAGCGTTTCTTCTGGTGCGAACAGGCGCTGCTGGACGGGCGGATATCCCGGGGCGTGCGGGCGGAGGTCGACGGCGCAGGCTGCATCGCCGCCGTCGAAACCGGTACGGCGGCACGCGACGGTGACCGGGTGCTGCCCGGGGTGACCTTCCCGGCCGCGTCCAACGCCCACTCCCACGCCTTCCACCGGATCCTGCGCGGGCGCACCCATGCCGGCGGCCCGGGCAGCTTCTGGACCTGGCGGGAGCAGATGTACGCCGCCGCCGCAGTCCTCACGCCGGAGCTGTACGAGGAACTCGCCACGGCGGTGTTCGCCGAGATGGTGGTGACCGGGTGGACCTCCGTGGCGGAGTTCCACTACCTCCACCATCACCCGGACGGCACCCCCTACGCTCCTGCGCACGCGATGGAACGCGCCCTGGCCCGCGCCGCCCTCGCCACCGGCATCCGGCTCACCCTCCTGGACACCGCGTACCTCTCGGGCGGATTCGACACCGCCCTGTCCGCCGAACAGCTGCGCTTCGGGGATGCCGGCGCAGACGGCTGGCTCACCCGGCTGGCATCGCTCCGCACGGCGTTTGCCAACGAGTTCGATCCGGCGCAGATCAGCGTGGCCGCAGCCCTGCATTCGGTCCGCGGCGTCCCGGAGGCCGCCCTGGCCGCGGTGGCTTCCCGCCTGGACCCGGAGGTGCCCCTGCACATCCACCTCTCCGAACAGCCGGCGGAAAACGAGGCATGTCTGGCGGCTACCGGGATGACTCCCACCGGGTTGCTGCATAAACACGGGTTGGTGACCGGCCGGCTGTCTGCGGTCCACGCCACCCATCTGAGCGGGGAGGACATCGGCATTCTCGGCGGGGCGGGAGCCACCGTGGTGCTGTGCCCCACCACGGAGGCGGACCTGGCGGACGGTATCGGCCCCGCTGCCCGGTTGCGCGACGCCGGAGCCGGGATTGCGCTGGGAACTGACCAGCACGCCGTCGTCGATCCGTGGCAGGAGATGCGCGCCCTGGAGTACGGGGAGCGGCTTGGCTCGGGGGAGCGCGGCAGGTTTGCCCCGGCCCTTCTGCACCGGGCCGTTTCCGACGCCGGTGCCCTGGCGATGGGGAGGCCTGCGCCGGGACTCGCCGTTGGAAACGCCTGTGACCTGATGGTGATGGACCCGGCTTCGGTCCGCACCGCCGGAAGCCGGCCGGAGCAGCTGGCGCTGACGGCCACCGCTGCGGATGTGCGTACAGTCGTGGTGGCGGGGCGGATCCTCGCCCGGGACGGACACCACGCCGTGCTGGGGGATCCGGCAGCCCTGCTCGCCGGCGCCCTGGCGGCGGCGGATTCCCTACCCGACCCGCAAGGACGTGCCCGCCCGTGACACCGGCCTCCCTTCTTATTACCAACATCGGCGAGCTGTCCACCCAGGACCACCGCCGCCCGGACCCGGTGCTCCGCAACGCCGCCATAGCGTTTGAGGGCGAGCGGATCAGCTGGATCGGTCCCGCACCGCAGGCGCCGGCGGCGGACGAGGTGTTCGACGCCGGCGGGCGGGCCGGGCTGCCCGGCTGGGTGGACTCGCACACCCATCTGGTGTTCGCCGGGGACCGTAGTGCGGAGTTCGAGGCACGGATGGCGGGGGAGCCGTATGCCGCCGGAGGGATTGCCGTCACCACCGAAGCAACCCGCTCGGCGTCGGACTATGACCTGACCCGGCTGCTAATGGCCAGGGCGGCCGAAGCGGCCGCGGGCGGCACCACCTACCTGGAAACCAAAACCGGTTACGGGCTGACCGTGGAGGAGGAGGCGCGCAGCGCCAGGATCGCGTCCACCGTGGCGGACACGGTCACGTTCCTCGGCGCCCATCTGGTTCCGCCCGGAGCCGATCCGGAGGAGTATACGGAGCTGGTCTGCGGGCCGATGCTCACCGCCGTCCGCCCCTATGTGCAGTGGATCGATGTGTTCTGCGAGGAAGGAGCCTTCACCGCAGACCAGTCCCGCCGCGTCCTGGCCGCCGGACAGGCGGCCGGGCTGGGACTGCGCGTCCACGGCAACCAGCTGGGCCCCGGTGCCGGTGCCGCCCTGGCAGCGGAGTTTGGCGCGGCCAGCGTGGACCACGTGAACCACCTCTCCGACGCCGACGTGGCGGCGCTCGCCGGCACCTGGACCGACTGGGACGGCACGGCCGGCACGGGTACCCCGGGCACTGTGGCAACCTGCCTGCCGGCCTGCGACCTGTCTACCCGTGCGCCGCTGGCCCCGGCCCGCCGGCTGCTGGATGCCGGGGTGCAGGTGGCGCTGGCATCGAACTGCAATCCGGGCACCTCCTTCACCAGCTCAATGAATTTCTGCGTCGCAACGGCGGTGCTGCAGATGGGGCTGACCGTGGCCGAAGCCGTCCGGGCAGCCACCTACGGCGGTGCTTTGGCGCTGCGGGTGCACACCGGGGAGGACCGGGACGGCGCCAGGGCCGTGGGGTCCCTCGCCGTCGGGCACCGCGCGGATCTGCAGCTGCTGAACGCGCCCTCGGCCGCGCATCTGGCCTACCGGCCCGGCATGCCCCTGACCGGCATGGTGTTTAGGGCCGGGGAGCCGGTCCGCGGCTGACTTCCGGCGGGGGTGCGTCGGTGACCGGGGCTGCGGGATGCGGGCTGAGGGCGCATGACGCACCGCCGGCGAATCGAGAAGTCACAAATTACCGTTTTTACGGACGAAACCTGTAAATCGTGCCGTTTCGATTCCCGAAACGGTAAATCGTGCCTTTTCGATGCGGGTCTGACCCCGTCCGGCACAATGGAGTCCATGCGCGCTGCCTTCCCTTCCGCGCCGGACGGTTCCCTGGACCCCCGGGCCCGCCGGATGCTGGTTTTCGAGATCCTGATTGTGCTGGGGCTGTCCCTGGGCCGCTCCGGCGTCTACGCCGTCGTCGAGCTGATCGAGAAGGCCACCGAAGCGCCTCTTGGTTCCCAGACCACCACACTGAACCCGGTGCTGGATGAACAGCCCTGGTTCGACCTCACCTACCAGCTGCTGGGCATTTTTTTCTCCCTGCTTCCCGTGGCACTGGTCCTGTACCTGCTGACCGAGCCGGGGAAATCAGCGTTCCGGCGGATCGGCTTCACCTTCGCCCGGCCCGTGCATGACTTCCTGCTGGGCGCCGGACTGGCGGCGCTGATCTGTGTAGGGACCCTGGGTGTCTACGCCGCCGGCCGTGCCCTGGGCATCACCACGGCGTTGGTCCCCGCCGCACTGGATACCTATTGGTGGACGCTGCCGGTCCTGATTCTCTCGGCACTCAGGCACGCGGTGCTCGAAGAGGTGATTGTGGTGGGCTACCTGTTCCTGCGCCTGCGGCAGCTGGGCTGGAGCGCGCCGGCCATCATCCTCACCAGCGCCCTGATCCGGGCCAGCTACCACCTGTACCAGGGGATCGGCCCCGGGATCGGCAACTTCCTGATGGGGCTGATCTTCGGTTTCGTGTACCTGAAAACCAAACGGGTCATGCCACTGGTGATCGCCCACGCGCTGGTGGACATTACCGGATTCGTCGGTTTTGCCCTGTTTGGGCCGGCCATCGGAATAGGGAACTGACCCGCCTGCCCGGTCCGGGCTCAAGCTGCTGGTATGGTGCAGCACAACCCCCGCCGATGAGGAGTCCCATGCCACCGCTTCGCCCCCGCACGGACCGGCCGACGGCGGCTCTCGGCGGACGGACCTGGGCGGCACTGGTGATACTGGGGCTGACCGGCCAGCTGGCCTGGACCGTGGAGAACATGTACCTGAATGTGTTCGTCTACAACACCATCACCGACAACCCCACCGTTCTGGCGGGGATGGTTGCCGCCAGCGCCGTGACCGCCACGGTTGCCTCCCTGCTGGTCGGCTCCGCCTCGGACCGGTTGCGCCGGCGGCGGATCTTCATTTCCACCGGCTATGTTCTCTGGGGCGGCTGCACCGCCGCGTTCGGGTTCATCTCCGTGGATGCCGCCGCTGCGCTGGGGCCGGCGCGGGATGCCGTGGTGCTGACCGTCGTCGCCGTGGTGGCGTTGGACTGCCTGCTCTCCTTCTTCGGCTCCGGCGCCAACGACGCCGCGTTCAACGCCTGGGTCACCGATTCCACGGTGCCGGCCAACCGGGGCCGCGTGGATTCGGTCCTGTCGATCATGCCGCTGCTGTCCATGCTGGTGGTCTTCGGCGCCCTCGACGGGATGACGCGCGCGGGCATGTGGCAGGAGTTCTTCGCCGTCATCGGGCTGACAACGGCAGCTGTGGGGGTGTTGTCCTGGTTCCTGGTCCGTGAGCACCCGGACGCTGCCCCGGGGGCGGAGAACTACCTGCGGTCCCTGGTGCACGGCCTGCGTCCCTCAGCGGTCCGGGACTCGCCCGGGCTGTACCTGGTTCTGGCGGCCGCCGCCGTGCTGGGCATCGCAGCGCAGATCTTCCTGCCGTACCTGATCATCTACCTGCAGCGTTTCCTGCGGATTGAGAATTACGCCCTGCCCCTGGCCGTGGTCCTGGTGGCGGCTTCCGTTGCCAGCGTGGCCGGCGGGCGGCTGATCGACCGGATCGGGAAAATCCGTGCCATCCTGCCCGCCGCCGGAGTCATGGTGGTTGGTGCGGCCGGTATGTTCTTCGCCCGCGGCCAGGGACCGGTCATGCTCGCCGGGACGGTGATGATGGCCGGGTTCCTGCTGGCCACCGCCGCAGTGATGGCCTCGGTCCGGGATTTCACTCCGCCCGGACGGGCCGGTAACGTGCAGGGCCTGCGGATGATCTTCGCCGTAATGATCCCCATGGTGGTGGGGCCGTTCATCGGCTCGGCGGTGATCATCGGGGCCAATGAAACCTATCTGGACCTCGGAGTGCTCCGCCAGGTGCCCACCCCGTGGATTTTCCTGGCCGCCGCCGCAGTGGCCCTGCTGACCATAGTGCCGGTGTATTTGCTGCACCGGCTGAACACTCTGCACGACACCCAGCACCCGCCTGCCGCCGGTACGGCATCCGGGCCGGCAACCGGGGCCGGGCAAAAAACTGCCGAAAAGAAGGAGAACACGGCCCAGTGACACTGATGACCGAGTGGGGAACGGACCTGGATCCGGCCGCCGTGCTGCAGGAATACCCCCGGCCCCAGCTCGTGCGCGACAGCTACCTGAATCTGAACGGGTACTGGGAATACGCCATCACTGCAGGCGGACGCGAAGAGGCGCCGGACGCTTGGGACGGGCAGATTCTGGTGCCGTTCTCCCCGGAGGCACCGCTGTCCGGCGTCGGCCGGCAGCTGCAGCCTTCCGAGGCGCTCTGGTACCGGCGCAGTTTCATCCTGCCCGCGGACTTCGCCGGGGATACGGGGGTGGCGCGGGAGCGGGTGATGCTGCACTTCGGTGCCGTGGACCAGAGCTGCACCGTCACGGTCAACGGCGTTCCGGTGGGCGGGCACGACGGCGGCTACCTGCCGTTCAGCCTGGACGTCACCAAGGCGCTGGCCGGGCAACCCGGCGCAGAGCAGGAGCTCGTGGTCCGGGTGCGGGACATCAGCGACACCGGCTACCACAGCCGCGGCAAGCAAAAGCTGGACCGGGGCGGTATCTGGTACACGGCGCAGTCCGGCATCTGGCAGACCGTGTGGCTCGAATCGGTGCCCGGAATATCCATCGGGGGATTGGCCCTGGTGCCGGATCTGGACTCGGTGACGGTTACCGTGCAGGTCAGCGATGCCGGTACGGCAGGCACTGCCAGCACCGGGCATGGCAGCGGCAACCAGGCCAGCGCGGCCGGGGCGGATTCCACCGGAACCCCGGCCGGCGGAGCGGACCTGAGCAGTGCCGGAGTGGCCGTGCCCTCCGAAGCCGGTACCCCGGCCGGCGGAGCGGACCTGAGCCGTGCCGGAGTGGTCGGGCCCTCCGAAGCCGGAACCCCGGCCCGCGGAGCGGACCTAAGCGCCGAGATCACCGTCTCCGCGGCCGGACAGACCGTGGCGCGCGCCGTCGTCGTCCCCGGTGTTCCACTGCGCCTTGCCATTCCCCATCCGCACGTGTGGACGCCGGAGGACCCGTTTCTTTATGACGTTCAGGTGCGGCTGCTCGACGGCGGGCGCGAAGTGGACCGGGTACAGAGCTACACCGGGCTGCGGACCTTCGGCATGGGTCCTGACGCCGCAGGGCGGCTGCGGTTGCTGCTCAACGGCCGCCCCTACTTCCACGCCGGGCTGCTGGACCAGGGTTACTGGCCGGACGGGCTGTACACCGCGCCGTCGGACGCCGCGCTGGCTTCCGATATTGAACGGGCACGCGACCTGGGCTTCACCATGCTGCGCAAACACATCAAGATTGAACCGTTGCGCTGGTACTACCACTGCGACCGGCTGGGAATGCTGGTCTGGCAGGATCTGGTCAACGGCGGGACCACGTACCGGCATTCGGTGGTCACCGCTCCTGCCGTGGCAGGGACGCACCGGCGGGATAACGCGTATCTTGCCTTCGGCCGTGATGAGGAAGCCGGCCGGGCCGAGTTCCTGGCGGAGATGCACGGCACGGTGGAGCTGCTCCGCAACACTGTCAGCCTGGCCGTCTGGGTGCCCTTCAATGAAGCCTGGGGCCAGTTCGACGCCAACGCGGTCACCGCGCAGCTGCGCCGGCTGGATCCGACCCGCAGTATCGACCATGCCAGCGGCTGGCATGACCAGGGCGGCGGCGACATGAAAAGCCTGCACGTCTATTTCCTGCCGTTCCGGCTGCGGAAAGCCTGGCTGCGCGGCAGCCGCGCCGTTGTCCTCTCCGAATACGGCGGCTACAGCCTGCGCATCCCCGGACATACGTTCAATACCAAGGAGTTCGGCTATCGGAGCTTCCGGACCAGGCAGGCGCTGCAGCGCGCTTACCGCCGGCTGCATACCCGGCAGATCGAACCGGCGGTGGCGCGCGGCCTCGCGGCCACGGTCTATACCCAGCTCACCGACGTCGAGGACGAGGTCAATGGGCTGCTCACCTATGACCGGGCGGTGCTGAAGATCGACGCCGGGACGCTGCGGGAGGTTAATGCCCGGCTGATCCGTGCTGCGGGTGGGTAAACGCTGGTTCCGGTCCGTTTGGGATAAATCGACCGGTTTGGGAAATCCCTGCCAGTTTGCGGCGGAGGGAATTCCCAAAACGGCAGGGAATTCCCAACCGGCAGAGAGTTCAGCGCTGGCGGCGGGTTGGAGACAGGCCAGCTTGGATCAGCCGGTGGACCAGGCTCTCCGGGTGCTGCGCCGGCATGCGGATATCGCGCCAGGACCAGCGGACAAAATCGACCCCGGTTGCACGGATGGCGTCTTCGCGACGTTTTTCCCGCATCAGCGTGTCCCACGACGGAGGGAGTACGGATCCGTTGGCACCGTACTTCACTGCACCGTCGAATTCTCCGACCACCCGCTGGTCCTTCCAATAAAAATCTGTTCGGAAGTGACCCATTGAAGTAAGAAATTCATACTGAAGCTCCGGAACCGGAAAACCATGGCGGTGCAGAACTGCACGTGAATACGATTCCCCTGGGGACTCGGACCGGGGGTCGGCAAAGTCGATTACGCGCCGGGCCCTCGTCTGTTTGGCCATGTCGGGCAGATTCCGAGCCAGTTTTTCCAGCTCGTCTTTGTTCGTGGCTGGGCGGCCGTGCACCAGGTCCGGGCGCAGGACACTGTCCATAGCCGGAACCGAGTGCTCGAAAGCCAGATACGCGGCCATGTCCAGAGCGGTCTGTGCACGGGAGGTCAGCGACATTCCCTCAACAACATCGAGCGGTTCCAGCAGCTTGCGTTCCGTCCAGTGGAGACCGCCCCGGCGCCGGCCGTGGGAGGACGGGGAAGCCAGCAGTAGTACCTCAGGTGGTGAATCGATCACCGGTAGCCCCCAAATGACGGCGGCGGACTGCTGGACGAGGACGCGTTGCCCGGGCACTTGTTGTGATGCCGCCTGGATACGTACCCGCTCTTTTTCCCAGGCACGGAGCTGTCGCCATACCTCGACGTCGATATAGATCCCGGCACGAAGCCGCACCAGTTGCCCCGCCCGGCACTGCAGGGCAAGGGAACGGCGGCCTGAGCCGAAGGAATCGGCGTCAGCCGCGAAGATGAGCTCGGGATTCACGCCTTCAGGGTGGAAGGGCGGTGGCGTAGATGCGAGCGAACCAGGCTCAAATGTGGAAAACCTGCGGCTCGGAGAGAGAATCTACCGGTTTGGGAAATTCCTGCCACTTTGCAGCGGAGGGAATTCTCAGACCGGCAGGAAAACCCCAAACCGGCAGCAAAACCCCGGAGCTAGATCTCCACCCGGCCGTTGGCGGTGTCGAAGGTGACCGACATGATGCCGGGCGTGCCGGCCGGAGCGATCCAGGTGACGGCAACGCCCTCCAGCGGTGCCTCCACCGGGTGGCCCAGCCAGTCAGTGACCCGGGCAGCCGACCCGGCGATGGTCAGCGAATTCAGTTTCACCGAACCGGGCATCCCGGGAAGGGCATTGGAGGGGTGCAGTGCCTCGGTGCCGTCATCCCATCGCAGCAGGTAGGGCACCTGGGGATCCGCGATCAGGCCGTTGATGCCGATCTGGCGCCAGGTGAGTTCCTGGCCATCAGGGAATTTTCGGTTGCCCGGCACTGACGGGCGGCCCAGGCGTTCTTCGAAGGGCGAGAGGTCATCAACTGCGACGCACCACCCCATCCAGCCGCCTCCGCATTCGGAGCGCTGGCGGACGGCCTGCCCGAAGGGCGCCTTGTCCGAGGCAGGGTGGTTGAGCACCTCGACAACTTCCACATATTGGTTGTTGGCCAGGGGCAGGATCATATTGCGGGTACCGAATCGGGGGTGGACGCCACCCTTTACGAAGTCGGCTCCGAGAGCAGCAGCAATCCTCTCGGTGGTGGCCAAAAGACCGTCGGATTCACAGGCATAAGAAACATGGTCCAAGCGCATGCGGCTCATTGTGGCACGTTGTGATGCCCGTCTCGACTAAGGGAAGCCTAAGAAGAAATCCAGTTGCCTCAGGACACGAAATCTATACACGGGGCCGGTTATTTTTTCACGAAAAGTCATGAAGGTTGCGCATCCTCAGCGGATCAGTTTTTATGGGTGCAGGTCATGAGTGCCAGCAGATAGCCCCGGCTTGCTGGCCGGCAACCCTCCAACCGCGGTGGGGTGCCCCGGGTGAAGACCTGGCCGCACGCCAAAAGGGCGTCCGGCAAGCGCGGGTCCCACAAACCCCACCGGACATCCGGCGTACCCGGATGTTCCCGCGAAGGTAGTGTGCGGCCCCTGGCATGAGGGAGCATCATGAGTGCAGATTGGTCTTTTGAAACCCGTCAGATCCACGTAGGACAGGAGCCCGACGCCGTCACCGGCGCCCGCGCCCTGCCCATCTACCAGACATCGTCCTTCGTCTTTCCCAGCGCCGAGGCAGCCGCAAACCGGTTTGCCCTGGCCGATCTTGAACCCATCTACACCCGGATCGGAAACCCCACCCAGGAAGCGGTAGAGAACCGGATCGCGTCCCTGGAAGGCGGGGTCGGCGCACTGCTGCTGGCCTCGGGACAGGCCGCGGAAACCTTCGCCCTGCTGAACGTGGCCCAGGCCGGTGACCACATTGTGGCCAGCCCCAGCCTGTACGGCGGCACGTACAACCTGTTAAAGCACACGCTGAAGAAGTTCGGCATCGAGACCACCTTTGTGCAGGACCCGGATGACCTGGAGCAGTGGCGCACCGCGGTGCAGCCCAACACCAAGGCGTTCTTCGGCGAGGTGGTGTCCAACCCGCGCCAGGACGTACTGGACCTTGAAGGCATCAGCGCCGTGGCACACCAGGCCGGAGTGCCGCTGATCGTGGACAACACGCTCGCCACGCCGTACCTCATCCGCCCCATTGAATGGGGTGCGGACATTGTGGTGCACTCGGCCACCAAGTACCTCGGCGGGCACGGCACCTCCATCGCCGGCGTCATCGTGGATTCGGGGAACTTCGACTTCGCGGCGGACCCGGAGAAGTTCCCCGGCTTCAACACACCGGATGAGAGCTACAACGGGCTGGTCTACGCCCGGGACCTGGGGGTCGGGAGCCCGCTTGGCGCCAACCTGGCCTTCATCCTCAAGGCACGTGTGCAGCTGCTGCGCGATCTCGGCTCGGCGGTCTCACCGTTCAACGCGTTCCTTATTGCCCAGGGCCTGGAAACCCTCAGCCTGCGGGTGGAGCGGCACGTGGCCAACGCCGTCGAGGTTGCCAACTGGCTGGAGGCGCACGACGACGTCCTGTCCGTTGCGTACGCGGGCCTGGAGTCGAGCCCGTGGTTCGAACGCGGACGCAAGTACGGCCCGCGCGGAACGGGGGCCATTGTGTCCTTCGAGATTGCCGGGGGAGTGGAAGCAGGCAAGCGGTTCGTGGATGGTTTGGAACTGCACTCCCATGTGGCCAACGTGGGTGACGTGCGCTCGCTGGTCATCCATCCGGCCTCCACCACGCACAGCCAGCTGGGAGCCGAGGCGCAGCTCGCCGCCGGAGTCAGCCCCGGGCTCGTGCGGCTCTCCGTGGGCATCGAGCACATTGACGACATCCTCGCGGATCTCGAGGCCGGCTTCCGGGCCGCCAAGGGCGCGTAACGGGGCACCGTGACTATTCGGCATTCTGCACCGCAGCACCCCGCCACCGCCGTGGACGGGGTGCTGCGGTTCGCCTCGATCGGCGGACTTGAACTGGAAACCGGCGGATACCTGCCCGACGTCGTCCTCGGGTATGAGACGTGGGGCCAGCTGAACGCGGACGCGAGCAACGCCGTGTTTGTGGCCCACGCCCTCACCGGAAGCACCCATGTGGCCCGCGGGCACACGGATGAGCCCGGCTGGTGGGATGAGCTGGTGGGGCCGGGCCGGCCCGTGGACACCAATCGGTTCTACGTGGTCGCGGCGAATATGATCGGCGGCTGCTACGGTTCCACCGGCCCGTCCTCGCTGGACCCGCAGGGCCTGCCGTGGGGCTCACGGTTCCCGCTGGTTACCATCCGCGACGCCGTGCGGGCCGAGGCACGGCTGGCGGACCGCCTTGGCATAGCCCGTTGGCATGCCGTGCTGGGCGGCTCCCTGGGCGGGGCGCGGGCGCTGGAATGGGCGGCCACGGAACCGGACCGGGTGCAGCGCTGTGCCGTGATCGCGGCAACCCCGGCCAGCACCGCCGAACAGATCGCCTTTGCGCAGGCGCAGATTGCCGCCATCCGGCTGGACCCGGACTTCAGCGGCGGCGATTACTACAACGGGAACCCGCCCCTGGCAGGCCTCGGCCTGGCCCGGCGGATCGCCCACATTACCTACCGGTCCGAACCGGAGCTCGAATACCGGTTCGGGCGCAGCCCGCAGGAGGACGAGAACCCCTTCGGCGCCGTTTTGCCCGCTGAACGGGGCCGATACGCCGTCGAAAGCTACCTCGACCACCAGGCCGGCAAGCTGGCCGGCCGTTTCGACGCCAACACCTACCTGGTCCTGACCGAAGCGTTGATGGGGCACGACGTCGCCCGCGGGCGCGGCTCGCTGCGCCAGGCCCTGGCGCGGACGACGGCGGAATTCTTTGTGGCTGCCGTGGAATCAGACCGCCTCTACTTTCCGCAGCAATCGGCCGACCTCGCTGCGGCACTGCCGCGCGGCACACAGGTGCATTTGATCCGCGCCCCGATAGGGCACGACGGTTTCCTCACCAACGTGCGGGAGATCGCCGGCCCGCTGCAGGCAGCCTTCTTCGCCTAGCGGAACGGTGGAACGCCCGGCACCGCCGGAGGCAATCCCTGCCGCGGACGCACGGTACCGGAATTCCTCCCTTGCCAACGGGTCCTGTCCCGGCGAAAACTCTTCCCATGACAGACCGCATCCACCTTTCCGGACGTGCCCGGTGCTCACCGCAGGTGCTCTGGCACACGCTGGTGGACAACCGCGCCGCCTGGTGGCCGGACATGGACTTCGCACCCCACCCCGGCGCCCCGCTGCAGGAGCGCTGGATGGAGGACGGAGTGGAACACATTTCACGCGGAACGGTCCTGGCCGTAGCCCCGGAGAAACTGCTCTCCTTCCGGTGGACGGCCCCGGACTGGGAGGCCCACACCGTGGTGAGTTTTGAACTGATCCCGGCCGACGACGGCGGGGGCAGCGGGGGCGCGACGGATGTCGCCGTCACCGAAAGCGGGTTCTCCGGGCTGAAATCCGGCCCGGAACTTTCCGAGGCGCACCGCGAAGGCTGGGCGTTTCACCTGGCCAACCTGATTGAGCAGGCGGAGAAGTAGACGTGAATCAGGCGCGGGCAGGTTAGCCTTGGCGCCATGAGTGAAACAGCGGATGCCTCCAACCGCCGTCCGGACCGGGCAGCGCGGATCCTCAGGGCATCCGCGCTTCCGCTGGTGGCCGGTGTGCTGGTGCTGACCGGAGCAGTGCTGGCCGCGACCGGGACAACGGAGTCCTTCGGCTGGTTCTCCTACGCTCCGCTGCAGGAAGGAACGCGGGCAACAGGCGTGGGACCCGGAAGCCTGCTGGTGCTCACCGGCAGAATGCAGCTGGGCTATCTGCTGATTGGCACAGGCCTGGTTGCCGCCGCCTTCTGGGGCGGGTTCCGGCTGGGACGGCGGCCCGGGTCCGCCCGCAGTACGCGTCGGCAGGACCCGGCACCGCAGGACTAGTCTTCCGTGTCGGAGCCCAGGGGCATGGGGGCACCGAACATGGGCGCCGCGTCCGGCCGCTTGGCGGAGATGCCGTCACCGGAAGACTTATGCCGTACCCGGCGGACCACCCACGGGAACAGGAATTCCCGGGCCCAGACCAGGTCTTCGGAGCGGGCGGTCCGCCAGTTCTTGGGCGGCAGCGGCTTGTTCTCCAGCGGTTCGAGCGTATGCGGGACATTGAGTGTATCCAGGACCATCGCGGCGATGGTGTGGTGTCCCAGCGGTGAGAAGTGCAGCCGGTCCGGCGCCCACATTTGTGCGTCGCTCAGCTCACGGAGTGCCCACATGTCAGCGATTACCGCATCATGCCGTGCAGCCACGGTCCGCAGGTTCTCGTTGTAGATGGCGACTCTTCCACGCACGCTGCCGATAACCGGCGTGCTGCCCAAATCCGGGCCGGTGAACAGCACCACGGTGGCCCCAGTGCGGCGCAGCCTGGCGATGGCGCCGTCCATGCGTTCGGCGAGCTTGTCCGGATCCCCTCCGGGCCGGATCACGTCGTTGCCGCCGGCGCAGATGGTGATGAGGTCCGGTTTCAGGGACAGCGCAGGTTCCAGCTGCTCGTCAATGATCTGGTTAAGCAGCCGGCCGCGGATGGCGAGATTGGCGTAAGCGAAGTCCGGGTGTCCGGCCGCGAGTTCCTCGGCTACACGGTCCGCCCAGCCGCGGTTTCCTCCGGGGCTGTCAGGATTCGGATCCCCAATGCCCTCTGTGAAGGAATCTCCGAGTGCCACGAACCGGCTCCAAGGATGAGGCGGGACCTCCGGTGTGGCAGATTCAGCCTGGATGTCCGGGGTATGCGGTGTCGAATTTGTACTCACCGGTCAATACTCGCAAACGGGGTCCGGGCTACGCGACCGTAGGTTGCGCATTCCGGCCGCGGGGATCAAAAGTGCCAGAATAAGGAAATGACTGAACCGAATCCCGTAGTCCTCTGGTCCAAGCCCGAAGCCGAACGCGCCGGCACGCCGCTCCTTGTGCTGTTCCACGGGTATCTGGCCAATGAGGAGGACCTTATGGGGCTGGCGGACTATCTGCCGGAGGACTTCACCATCGCATCGGTGCGCGCTCCGCAGGCCATGGGGCCGGGATACACCTGGTTCCCGCTGATGAGCGACGCCGACTACAGTGTGGAATCCGTGGTGGACTCCGTGACCGATGTCTCGGCCTGGCTCGACGGCGTCAGCGGCACCCATTCCAGTGTGAGCCTGCTCGGATTTTCCATGGGCATGGCCGTAGCCACCACCCTGCTGCGGCACCGCCCGCAGGATTTCGCCACCGTCGTCGGCCTCTCCGGTTTTGTGGTGCCCGCCGAGGAGAACCCGTTCTTCCGTGACGAGGAGCTGGCGCAGCACAAGGTGCCGTTTTTCTGGGGCCGGGACCAGGCTGACCCGGTTATCGATCCGCAGCGGATCGAATACACGCATGCCTGGCTCAACGGGCACACGGCTCTGACCAAGATTCTTTACTCAAACATGGGCCACGGCATCAACATGCAGGAACTGGGCCATGTGAAGGAGTTCCTGGCGCACACGGTGCTGCGCGGCGCGCAGAAAGCCTGACCGGGCCGCCGGGGCGGGACATCAGCCTTCGCGGGTAATCCGGACCGTCTCGCCGTTCACGGAAACTTCGTCGCCGGCGTGCAGCTGGCGGCCGCGGCGCTCTTCGATCTCGCCGTTTACCTTCACCAGCCCGTCCTCGATGAGCTGTTTGGCATGGATGCCGTCCTCTGCCAGATTGGCGAGCTTGAGCAGTTGGCCCAGGCGGATCATGTCGTCACGGATGGGCAGGTCTTGGGCCTCGGTAGAACTCATGCCTCCATTCTGCCCGACTTCGGCTGCCGCCCGGCGCAGCACCCCTGCCGCCCGGCGCCGATGCGCCGGCTGCGGCATGGCGGCGCCGGGGACGGCGGGAGGCAACGGTAGGGTGGTCGGGTGCCAAATGCTGTGCGGATGTCCCCGCTGATCGGTCTGCCCCTGTCCCTGCTTGCCGGCGTCGCCATTCCCTCCCAGGCCCGTGTCAACGGTGCCCTGGGCGAACGCCTGGGCGACGGCCTTGGCGCCGCGCTCATCAGCTTTATCGTCGGGCTTGTGGTGATGGTGGTGATCAGTGCGGCCCTCCCGCGCGGACGTGCCGGCGCAGGCCAGCTGATTCCCGCCCTGAGGGAACGGCGTTTCCCGCGTTATTACGTGCTGGCCGGAATGATCGGCGGGTACTTCGTCCTGTCGCAGACCCTCACCGTGGCGGTTCTCGGCGTGGCTGTGTTTACAGTGGCCACCGTCGCAGGACAGACGCTGACCGGACTCGTGGTGGACCGGCTCGGGATCGGGCCGGCGGGGAAGAAGGCGCTGACCATCATGCGCCTGGTGGGCGCAGTGCTGACCATCGCCGCCGTGGCGTGGGCAGTCAGTCCGAAACTGGGCGCCGGGACAGAGCCCTCTGAATGGCTGCTGCCGGTGCTGCTGCCCCTGACCGCCGGCATGCTGATGAGTTTCCAGCAGGCCATGAACGGCACCACCGGAATGCATTACGGCACGCCGATCACGGCGACCCTGGTGAACTTCATCTCCGGCACCGTCCTGCTGGCAGTGCTCTGGGGCATCAAAGTAGCGGTCTCCGGGCTGGGAAACCCGCTGCCCACAGAATGGTGGCTCTACCTGGGCGGACCGCTGGGCTGCGTTTTCATCGGCGTGGGCGCCCTGCTGGTGCGCAGCCTGGGCGTCCTGCTGACCAGCCTGGGCCTGATCGGCGGACAGCTGATCGGCTCCCTGCTGCTGGACATCGTGTTCCCGGCACCCGGGTCCACCGTGGTCGCAGCCACCGTGCTCGGAACGCTGCTCACGCTGCTGGCCATCGTGGTGGCAACCCTGCCATGGAATATGCCCGGCGCACGCCCGTGGCGCTCCAGAACACCGCGCTAAGGATTGCCTGTTAACAGCAGGGGCCACAGCGGTAGAGACAGCCGAACAGGCTGATCCGGCACCGGTAGCGGGCTTTTACGGTCGTGACCTTAAGCTGGTATCTATAGGTTTTGCCCTCCACAGGCTCCCGGACGTTCATTCGAGCGGGGACACGCGTGGCAGGGATCAGAAGCGGACCGCACCCAGCGGCCTGCGCGACACGAAAAGAACGGCGGTACCATTCCATGGCTTCGACCAAATCCAAGCTGGATCCCATCATCTCCCTGGCCAAGCGCAGGGGGTTTGTCTTCCAGTCGGGTGAGATTTACGGCGGGTCGCGGTCCGCATGGGATTACGGCCCCCTGGGTGTCGAGCTCAAGGAAAACATCAAGAAGCAGTGGTGGCAGCACATGGTCCGCGGCCGCGACGACGTCGTCGGCCTGGACTCCGCCGTGATCCTGCCGCGCCAGGTCTGGGAGGCCTCCGGACACGTGGAGGTCTTCTCCGATCCGCTGGTGGAGTGCCTGAGCTGCCACAAGCGTTACCGTGCAGACCACCTCGAGGAGGCATACGAGGAAAAGAAGGGCCACGCCCCGGAGAACGGCCTGGCCGACATTGCCTGCGCCAACTGCGGCACCAAGGGCCAGTGGACCGAGCCGCAGGAATTCTCCGGCCTGCTCAAGACCTTCCTTGGTCCGGTGGCCAATGAAGAAGGCATGCACTACCTGCGCCCGGAGACGGCACAGGGCATCTTCGTGAACTTCAACAACGTGCTGACCACCTCGCGCAAGAAGCCGCCGTTCGGCATCGGCCAGATCGGAAAGAGCTTCCGCAACGAAATCACCCCGGGCAACTTCATCTTCCGCACCCGTGAGTTCGAGCAGATGGAAATGGAATTCTTCGTCGAGCCGGGCACGGACGAGGAATGGCACAAGTACTGGATCGAAAACCGGTTTAACTGGTACGTGAACCTGGGCATCGACCCGGAGAACCTGCGCCTGTTCGAACACCCGCTGGAAAAGCTCAGCCACTACTCCAAGGGCACCACCGACGTCGAATACCGCTTCGGTTTCCAGGGCAGCGAGTGGGGCGAGCTCGAAGGCATCGCCAACCGCACCGACTTTGACCTCGGTACGCACTCCAAGCACTCCGGCACGGACCTGAGCTACTTCAACCAGGCCACCAACGAGCGCTTCACCCCGTACGTGATTGAACCCGCGGCCGGCCTGACCCGCTCCTTCATGGCGTTCCTGGTGGATTCCTACACCGAGGATGAGGCCCCCAACGCCAAGGGCGGCGTGGACAAGCGCACCGTGCTGAAGCTGGACCCGCGCCTGGCCCCGGTCAAGGCCGCCGTACTGCCGCTGAGCCGCAACGAGGACCTCTCGCCCAAGGCCAAGGACCTCGCCGCGCAGCTGCGCCGGAACTGGAACATCGACTTCGACGACGCCGGTGCCATTGGCCGCCGCTACCGCCGCCAGGACGAGATCGGCACCCCGTTCTGCATCACCGTGGACTTTGACACCCTCGAGGATCAGGCCGTCACCGTGCGCGAACGCGACACGATGGCCCAGGAGCGGGTGAGCCTGGACAAGGTTGAGGGCTACCTCGCGGAAAGGCTGATCGGCGCGTAATGGCTTTGACGTTCCGCGAATGGCGCGAAGACGACGACCTCAAGCTGAACCAGCTCTGGGGCGATCCGGAAGGGGTGCAGGCCGGGCAGTTCCGTGCCGTCCTGCGGCCCTCCTCGGATGAGCCGTGGAGCCGCTGCATTGTGGCCGAGGATGACGGAATTCCGGTAGCGGCCGGGGTGGTCTACGAGACCAGCCTGCACCCGGACCGGCTCTGGGCCTACGTGGAGGTGGCCCGGGAAAACCGGCGCACCGGACTGGGCACCACCCTGCTGGATATGTTGCGCAAGGAAGCCGAAGCCGCGCCGTCGGGCGTCCGGAAGCTGCGGGCCAAGGTGGAGCCGGGAACCCCGGCCGCCGCCTTCGCCGAGGCCGCCGGGCTTTCCCCGATCCAGCGGTCCGCCGTGATTGTGGTGGAGCCGGGCAAGCTCAAGCTGCCCGTCTTCAACGACGACGGTCCCCAGCTGGACGAGGCAGCCACCGGATCGGTGGAACTCACGCAGGCGGTTACCGCGTTCTACAACGCGGTCCACGGCTGGGACCGCGCCGAAATGAGCCTGGGCAAGGCCCAGCAAATGCTGCTCAACGAGGCAACCGGCGCGGCCGGAGCCATTGTCCTGCGGGATAAGCCGAAGAAGGACGGCGGAAAGATCGCAGCCTTCGCGGTGAGCTACACGCAGGAACGCACCGACGAGCCGGCCGATGTGCTGGTCGGCTATGACACGGAGCTGGACGACGCCGAGGCGCAGGCCGCGGTCGAGTCACTGATCGCGATGCTGGCCTACCAGTACCCGGTCCAGCTGGAAGTGGATGAATCCATGACCGCCGTGGTCCGCGCGCTGGAACCACTGATCAGGGCGGGTGTTGCCCGGCAGGCGGGCAGCGAGACGCTGATCCTCAGCGACTAGGGCGCTCAACAAAGAGGCGGTTCCGGCACGGTATTCACGGTGCGAGCCGCCTCTTTTGCATGCCTTGGGAGCGTCAGGTATTCAGCCGCCCGGACAGTGCATAAAGCACGGACGAGGCCACGTCCTGGACGGGCCTCTCCGGATCAAAGACCAGCCAGTCCAGGGCCCCCATCAGGGTTGCCCCGAAAACACTGCCGGCAATCAGGGTCAGGCGGTCCGGCCCGCCGGCGTCCACCGCATTCCAGCCGCCGGTCTGCCGGATCGGTTCAACAAATTCGGCCAGCGCCTCCTGCCGGAGCAGATGCAGGGAGTGCTGCCAGGTGCGGTCGGTCCGCAGGATTTCTGCGGCCATCAGCTTGGCCAGCGCCCGGTTCTCGGAAAGCAGTTCCAGCAGTGCCCGAACCATGGACTCAATGGCAGTCCACCCTTCCAGGCCGCTGCGTGCCGTACGCAGGCACTGCGTCAGTGCGCCCACGCCTTCGAGCAGGAGGGTTTCGAAGAGCTTGTCCTTCGCGGAAAAGTTGTAGTAGAGGCTGCCTTTGGCCACCCCGGCGCGTTCGGCAACGTCATCCATGGTGGTGCCGGAAATGCCGTTGGCTGCAGCAAGTTCCAGCGCGGCGTCCAGAATGGCCCGCTTGGTACCGGATTCGCGTGGCATGCGGCAATACGTCCTTAGAACCGATGGAAAACTCTCTCCCTCTGATCTTAGATGCCGCCGCGGCAGGTCCCGGCGCCCGGTGATGCCTGGCTCCGTCAGGGGGCGGGTGCTTCCGCCGGGATGACGGGCGGTTCGAAGGTGAAAGTCATGCCCAGGAGCCAGACCAGCAGCAGCACTACGGGCAGATGGATGGTGAACTGCAGGAAGGTGAATCCCACCAGGTCCCTCGCCCGGAGCTTCAACACGGCGAGCAGGGGGAGCATAAAGAACGGGTTGATCAGGTTTGGCAGTGCCTCGGCAACGTTGTAGATCTGTACAGTCCAACCAAGATTCATTTGCACGTCGGTGGCGGACTGCATGACGTAGGGTGCCTCCACCAGCCATTTTCCGCCGCCGGAAGGGACAAAAATGCCCAGAATTGCGGTGTAAATGGCGATGATCACGGCAAAGCCGCCGCCGGAACCAATGCTGGTGAAGAACTCGGCCAGGTGCGAGGAGATGGTCATCCCGTTGGAGCCCTCGGCCTTGGTGAGGATGGCTGCCATCGCGGCGTACAGCGGGAACTGCACCAGGATCCCGGCTGTGGCGGGAACAGCCTTGGTGACGGCCTGCAGGAACTTGCGCGGAGTACCGTGCAGCACCAGGCCCAGCATCAGGAAAACCAAAAGGTATCCGTTCAGGCTCGAGATGACGCTCAGGAACGGTTTGCTAAGGAACTGTGAGATCAGCCAGCCGACGGTCAGCAGGCCCAGCAGCGCGGGCAGGATGCGGCTGTATTCCAGCCATTCGCCCGGACGCTCCCGCTTGGCTGCAGGCTCCGGGGCGTCGTTGAGGTCCACATCCAGGTCCTGCGCCGTGCGGATGGCCAGCCCGCGCGGGGCGGAGAAATGGGCGATCAGCGTGGTGAGGACAATCAGGATGGCGCAGGTCAGCAGGGACTGCCAGGTGAAGATGGTCTTGCCGAAGTCCAGCACGCCGGTGACCTGCAGCAATGCCGGCGGGATCGAGGCCGCCGTCGCCTGCAGTTGAGCTGCGGAGGAGGAGAGCCCCAGTGCCCACACGGCGCCAAGCCCCATAAACGCCGCAGCGCCCAGTGCCCGGTAATCCACCCGCATATCCTGCCTGCGGGCAATGGCCCGGGCCAGCAGGCCGCCGAAGACAAGGCTGAGTCCCCAGTTCAGGAACGAAACGGACATGGACAGGAACGCCACAAAGCTCACCGCTGTGGCGGCGGTTTGCGGAACCAGGGCAAGCCGGGCGATCAGCCGGGCCACAGGCGGGGACGTGGCAACTGTGTAACCGGTCAGCACCACCATGGCCATCTGCAGCGTGAATGCGGTCAGGTCCCAGAAGCCGTTGCCGAAGGAATCAACCACCGCCTGCGGCGAGGAGCCGTTGAGCAGTGCCGCGAGGGCGACGATAACCACGCCGCCCAGGGCAAAGACGTAGGCATCCGGAAACCATTTTTCCGTCCAGCGCGCCATGACCTGGGCAACACGGGCCAGGCCTTTCTCGGCAGGGGCAGCGGTACTTGGGGCAGCGGTGGTCATGGGGAAACCTCGTATCTTCGGTTGCGACAGTGAAACCGATGGGCGGCGGTGCGAGAGCCGGAAAAGTGATGCAGGTCACCTGCACGCTAGGGTGTGCAGGGAACCGTGTCAATTTCCCTCACGGGCCGGGCAGGACAGGATTTGCACGGGCTTGCGAGAATAGGGGAGTGACTGTTTTATCTCCGGAACTCAAGCTCGAGCTTCCCCCGCTGCAACTAGGCCCGATCACCGTGGACACGCCGGTGATCCTGGCACCCATGGCCGGCATCACCAACAAGGCGTTCCGCCGGCTCTGCCGTGAATACGGCGGCGGGTTGTACGTGACCGAAATGGTCACCTCCCGCGCCCTGGTGGAACGTTCGCCGGAATCCATGCGGATCATCAAGCACGACGACGACGAAAAAGTGCGTTCCGTCCAGCTCTACGGTGTGGACCCCAAGACCGTCGGTGCTGCCGTCCGCCTGCTGGTGGAGGAGGACCGTGCCGACCACATTGACCTGAACTTCGGCTGCCCCGTCCCCAAGGTCACCCGCAAGGGCGGCGGCTCGGCCCTGCCCTGGAAGCTGGACCTGTTCACCGCCATTGTGCAGACCGCCGTGAAGGAGGCCTCCCGCGGCAACGTCCCGCTGACCATCAAGATGCGCAAGGGTATTGACGAGGACCACCTGACCTTCCTGGATGCCGGGAAGATCGCCCGGGATTCGGGTGTGGCCGCGGTGACCCTCCATGGCCGCACCGCCTCGCAGTTCTACTCCGGCAAGGCCGACTGGTCCGCCATCGCGGAACTGCGCGAAGCCCTGCCGGATATGCCGGTGCTGGGCAACGGCGACATCTGGTCCGCCGAGGACGCCATCCGCATGGTGCGCGAAACCGGTGTGGACGGCGTCGTCATCGGCCGCGGGTGCCAGGGCCGCCCGTGGCTGTTCGGCGACCTCGAAGCAGCCTTCGAAGGCAGTGCCGAACGGCACCGGCCGGGCTTGAAGCAGGTCTCGGACAGTGTCTACCGGCACGCCGAGCTGCTGGTGGAAACCTTCGGCGATGAAGTGATTGCCCTGCGGGACATCCGCAAGCACATGGCGTGGTACTTCAAGGGCTACGTAGTGGGCGGAGACCTCCGCGCTAAACTGGCCACGGTGCCGTCCCTGGCGGTGCTCCGTGAACTGCTGGACCAGCTCGATCCCGAAGCTCCGTACCCCGGCACAGACGCCGAGGGGCCGCGCGGACGGGCCGGCACACCAAAAAAGACAGCTCTGCCGGAAGGCTGGCTGGACGGGCGGGAACTGAACGCCGCCCAGAAGGCCATCATTTCGGCAGCCGAACTCGACGTATCAGGCGGCTAAAGCAACCCATGAGTTTCCCGCAGGCAGTCTCCACCGCAGGCTATACAGAAGTCGATCTGGCCCGCTGGGTTACGGAACCGGCGAAAAACACCAACCGAACCCAGTTCGGCCGTGACCGTGCCCGCGTGCTGCATTCCTCCGCACTGCGCCGGCTGGGCGCCAAAACGCAGGTGGTTGCCCCGGACACGGATGACTTTGTACGCACCCGCCTGACGCACAGCCTGGAAGTGGCGCAGGTGGGACGCGAGCTGGGCAACGCGCTGGGCTGTGATCCCGACGTCGTCGACGCGGCCTGCCTCTCGCATGACCTGGGGCACCCGCCCTTCGGGCACAACGGGGAAACCGCCCTGAACGACATTGCGCACGCGATCGGCGGTTTCGAGGGCAATGCCCAGACGCTGCGCCTGCTCACCCGGCTGGAACCGAAGATCATTGCCCCGGACGGCACCCCGGCCGGCCTGAACCTGACCCGGGCCAGCCTGGATGCCGCCTGCAAATACCCGTGGTCCATCACCGACGCGCCGCTGGTCAACGGGCACCGGACCACCAAGTTCGGCGTCTACGAGGATGACCTGCCGGTCTTTACCTGGCTGCGCGACGGCGCTCCGGCCGGCCGCTCCTGCCTCGAAGCCCAGGTCATGGACCTGGCCGATGACATTTCCTACTCCGTGCATGACGTGGAGGACGCCATCGTCGCCGGCCATGTGCAGCTCAAGTGGCTGGACAATCCGGACCAGCGGGCCCGCGTGGTGGGTTACACCCAGCAGTGGTACCTGCCCGGCGTTGACGCGGCCGCCATCGAAGCAGCTCTTGCCCGCCTCGAGGCCACAGCAGTCTGGGTGCGCGAGTCCGATGGCAGCCGCAAGTCCATGGCTGCCCTGAAGGACATGACCAGCCAGCTGATCGGCCGGTTCTGCAACAGCGCACTGGAAGCCACCCGCGTCATCTACGGCACCGACCCGCTGACACGGTACAACGCGGAAATGGTGGTGCCGGAGGATACGACACTGGAAATCGCCGTGATGAAGGGACTGGCCACCACCTTCGTGATGACCACCGACCAGCGCCAGCCGCTGTACGAACGCCAGCGTGAAATCCTCACTGCCTTGGTCGCCCAGCTGTCCGCCACCGGGGATCGGCACCTCGAGCCGATGTTCGCCGCCGATTGGCGGGATGCAGCCGACGACGGCGCCCGGCTGCGCGTGGTTGTTGACCAGGTCGCCTCGCTGACGGACGGTTCGGCACTGGCACTGCACGAACGGCTGGTGGGGCCGGTTCCGGCGCTCTGGTAGGAGCGGTGTGTGGGCTGAATGAGCGTTTTTCGGGCTGCTCTCTGGCAGGGGACGGCACCGACCGTTAGCGTGTGGCGTTCACAGTCTCCCGGGTCACTCCCGGGGGATGCCGGCCGAACGAGCGCACCTGAGGATCCTGATGAGCCGCCAGCAATCCCGCGTAAACCGTCCCCGCCACCGATTCGGATCCGCTGCCTGGATCCGTAGCCCCCGTTTTCGGAGCGCCCTGGTGTTCCTTATGGGCCTGCTTCTGATGGCGGTCCCGTTGGCAGCACCGGCCCGGGCGGCCGTGGATCCGGAACCGACGCGCAACGAGCTTCCGGCCTCCGACGCCGGAACCGACATTGTGATCACCTCCCTTGGCGAAGGGCGCCGGAACGTCCCCGGGGCGCTGCCGCCGGCCGGGACCACCTGGCCCATCAATGCTTATCCCGCCTCCATTCCACCCGGCTACGAGTCCGAGACTGTCGGTTTTGCGGGGGTTATCAATACCCAGGAAGTGGACGGGACCACCACCGCGCAGATGTACTGCATCGATCTGCGGACGGAGACCCGTGTTGGCATTGGGTATGAAAACGGGACCTGGGACGAGTCCAACGTCCCGAACATCGGATATGTGAACCGGATCCTGAATACCTACTATCCGAGTACCAACCTGCCGCCCGGCACGAACAACAACACGAAGGCAGCGGCGGTGCAGGCGGCCATCTGGTTCTTTACCGACGGCTACGTGGTCAATCCGAACAACAACCTCTATTCCACCGTCGCATCGATCGTGAACTCCACTATCGCGGCCGGGCCGCTTGAGGAACCGGACGCCCCGGACATTTCGATTACCCCCGCCACGGCAGAAGCAGCGGTCACCGGAGTGGCCGGACCATACACGGTGACCTCTGAAGCTGATGAAATCACCGTGACTGTCGACGACGGCTTTGGACTTTTTGCGGACGCCGCAGGAACCATCCCGCTTACCAACCCGGTGGCCAGCGGCACTCAGGTCTGGGTACGGAGCGAGACCGGCGGCACCGGTCCGGCATCCATCAGTGCACGGGCGGTGGTGACCGTTCCCACGGGGAGCGTGTACCTCTACGACGGCGCGACACCGGGAGTGGACGCCGCCCAGAAACTGATCCTGGCGGACACCCGCGAACTGAGTTCCGCAGCCAGTGCCACGGCAAGCTTCTTCGAGGTGGGGTCCCTGACGGTTACCAAGTCGATTGAGGGACCGGCCGCCGGCAGCCAGGACGCGGTGGTCATCAGCATAGACTGCGGGCCCGGATACCAGTTCACGTTCAATATCCCCGCCGGTTCCACCGGGACGCCGTCGGAGACCTTCAACGACATCCCGGCCGGAACGGTCTGCACCATCGCCGAGCCCACCGACGGCACCAATGCAAGTGTCGCGGTCAGCACAACCATTGTGCCCACGGCAGTGACCATCCCCTCGGGTACCGCGGCGACGGCGACCGTTACGGACACGTACACCTTCACCTCCGGGACGCTGGTGGTTACCAAAACCAATACGGGGGAGGCAGCCGGCGCCCAGGGCGAGGTGACGATCTCCGTGGTCTGCACCCTGGACGGCGCCACGGTACTGAATGAAACGGTGACTATCCCTGAGGGGACGCTTACGCCGGAGGCAGCGGAATTCCCCAACGTAGCCGTAGGCTCCAGCTGTGCGGTGACGGAAACCGCCAGGGGTGAGAGCACTGCCGTGTCGGTCACTGTCGAAGGCGAGGGGACCGTCGTCGTTCCGCCGACAGGCAGCGTTACTGCCGCACTGACCAACACCTACACGTTCAACCCAGGGACCCTTGCGGTGCGCAAGGACATCACCGGGGCCGGGGCCGGGCGACAGGGTGTGGTCACCCTGCAGGTCACCTGCAGTTCCGGCGCTAGCCGAACCATCACCATTCCGGCCGGCACCACCGAACCCACCACGGAGGAAATCTCGGGGCTTCCCGCCGGGACCACCTGCACGGTCACGGAGACCGCCGACGGTGCCACCACGGAGGTCAGCGTCAGCACGGTGATCGATCCGGCCGGGGGAGCAATAACCATCCCCGCGGGCGACGGCGTGGAGGTCACGGTCACGGACACGTACACGGTGAACCCGGGGGCACTGCTGGTGAACAAGAGCATTGCCGGCCCGGGAGCGGGCCAGCAGGGCGAGGTCACCCTTGAGGTGACCTGCACCCTGGAGAGCGCGGTTGTCGCAGAGGGAAGCTTCACCGTCACAGCCGGCACCACCGGAACTGTTCCGGCAGGCACCCTCACGGGGATCCCGGAAGGGGCGAGCTGCGCGGTCACCGAACCCGTCACCGGCGAGAGCACCGAAATAGGCGTGGTGGTGGATCTGCCCGATTCCGTGACCATCGCCGCAGGTGCCACCGCCACGGCAACTGTGACGGATACCTACAGCCAAAACCCGGGGCTCCTGCGGGTGACGAAGGTGATCGCAGGTGAGGCGGCGGGAAACCAGGACGCCGTGGAAGTTGACGTCCTGTGCACCCTGGGCGGCGAAACGGTCTTCTTCGAAACCTCCCAGATCCCGGCCGGCGAGACCGGCGAGGTAGGGGCGCAGTTCCTAAATATTCCAGCGGGCGCCAGCTGTGCCATTACTGAACCGGTCACAGGGGCCACCGAGTTTGTCCAGGTCAGCACCGACCTGCCGGCAGAGGTCACCATCACTCCCGGTGGCATCCAGGACGCCACGGTGACCAATACCTACACCTTCACCCCCGGAACGCTGGCAGTCACCAAGGAGTTTGCCGGAGAGGCCGCAGGAGAGCAGGGCGAGGTGGTGCTGCAGGTGACCTGCGGCCCGGACGGGTCGGTCCTGGATGAAACCGTGACCATCCCCGCCGGAACTGCCGAGACAGTGACCCGGAATTTCGAGGACCTGCCCGCCGGCACGGAATGCACCGTCACTGAAACGGAGAACGGAGCCACAACAACGGTATCCGTGGAAACCGTCATTACGGACCCGGTCACCATCCCGGCCGCAGGCGGTGCGGAAGTGACAGTCACCAACACGTACAGTTTCGTGCCCGGCGCCCTGGCGGTGACCAAGGCCTTCGCCGGCGAGGCGGTCGGCCAGCAGGGCGAGGTTGTCCTGCAGGTCACCTGCGGACCGGACGGATCGGTACTGAATGAAACGGTGACCATTGCGGCAGGCACTGAGGAGAACGTAACCACTACGTTCGAGGACCTGCCGGTGGGCACGGAATGCGCTGTCACTGAAACGGCCACCGGAGCAACCACCGAAGTTTCCGTGACCACGGAGGCGGCGGAGCCGGTCACAGTCCTGGCTGCGCAAACCGTCACCGCCACTGTCACCAACACGTACTCGTTCACCCCGGGAACCCTGGTGGTGACCAAGGTGATCACCGGAGAAGCAGCCGGCCGCCAGGGCGAGGTTGTGCTGCGGGTCCAGTGCGGTCCGGAGGGAACGGTCCTTGATGAGACGGTCAGTATTCCGGCAGGATCACAGGGCGACGTCAGCACCGGCTTTGAGGGCCTGCCGACCGGAACCGAGTGCACGGTTACCGAAACAGCGGGCGGGGAAAGCAGCACCGTCAGTGTGGTGGCGGACCTGCCGGAGCCGGTAACCATTCCTGCCGGTGGCGGGGCAGAAGCAACCGTTACCAATACCTACGCACCTGTGGTGCAGCCGAAACCGCAGCCGGCTCCCGCCCCGGCCGGGCCGGACCGCCCCAACCTTCCGTCCACCGGTGCCAACGGTGCCCTCGGCTGGCTCTACGCCGGTGCCGGGCTGCTGCTGGCAGGAGGACTTGCCATGGCGGTCAGCCGCCGCAGGTCAGGCAGCGCGGAGGAAGAGGCTAAACCTCAGGAGTAAAGGGGAGTAGCTGTTCAGAAGGATCCCGTGCGGCCCGACGGCTGCACGGGATCCTCTCTGTGCGGGCCCCGACAGCGCGGCGTCGGCGGGGAAGAATAGACTGGGAGGTATGGCCGGACTGATCAAGCGTGAAGACATCGATGAAGTGCGGCTGCGCACGGACATCAAAGCCGTGGTCGACGGTTATGTAACCCTCAAATCGGCGGGGCTTGGGTCCTTCAAGGGTCTGTGCCCCTTCCATGACGAGCGCTCGCCGTCCTTCCATGTACGGCCACAGGTGGGTACCTACCACTGCTTCGGTTGCGGGGAGAGCGGCGACGTCATCTCCTTCGTGCAGAAAATGGACCACGGTTCCTTCTCTGAGACGGTGGAAAAGCTTGCGGCACGGCTCGGCTACGAACTGCACTACGAGGACGGCGGCACCGGGCCCCGGCGTGAGGATGTGGGTAAACGCCAGCGCCTGCTGGACGCCCACAAGGTGGCTGCGGAGTTCTTCCGGAGCCAGTTGGGCACGCAGGGTGCCGCCGCTGCCCGCAGTTTCCTCCAGGAGCGCGGTTTCGACCCCGCCGCTGCCGAACACTTCGGTGTCGGATACGCCCCGCAGGGCTGGGACTCGCTGCTGAAACACCTTACGGGCAAGGGCTTCACCCGTGCCGAGCTGGCCGAGACCGGCATGTTCTCCACCGGATCGGATGCCTCCCGGTTCTATGACCGGTTCCGCGGCCGGCTCATCTGGCCCATCCGCGACCTCACCGGATCCGTTATCGGCTTCGGTGCCCGGAAGCTCTACGAGGATGACCAGGGGCCCAAATACCTGAACACTCCCGAGACCCCGCTCTACAAGAAATCCCAGGTGCTGTACGGCATCGACCTGGCCAAACGCGACATCGCCAAAACCCGGCAGATAGTGGTGGTGGAGGGGTACACCGATGTGATGGCCTGCCATCTGGCCGGGATCACCACCGCCGTCGCCACGTGTGGCACCGCCTTTGGCACCGACCACATCAAAATTGCCCGGCGTCTGCTTTCCGACGACGGCACCGGGGGAGAGGTGATCTTCACATTCGACGGCGACGCCGCCGGGCAGAAAGCCGCCCTGCGTGCCTTCGAGGAGGACCAGCGCTTTACCGCGCAAACCTACGTTGCTGTGGACCCCAACGGCATGGACCCCTGCGATATCCGCCAGACCCACGGCGACGCCGCCGTGGCCGAGCTGATCCATTCGCGCCGGCCGCTGTTCGAATTCGCCATCCGCTCCACGCTGCGCAAATTCGACCTTAATACGGTGGAAGGCCGCATTTCGGCGCTGCGGGCGGCAGCTCCGGTGGTGGCGGACATCAGAGACCCCGCGATGCGTCCGGCCTACGCCCGCGAGCTGGCAGGCTGGCTGGGTACCGACGTCGACGACGTCACCCGGGCAGTCAATGCCGCGTCCAAGCGCCAGCATGCCGCCGGGACCGCCAACAGTCCTTCCGGGCAGTCGCCCACCGGCCAGCGCCGGCAGGACGGTGCACAGCAGGGCAGGCCCCCGTATGGCCAGCAACAGGGGCAGCAGCGTGGCGGCCAGCAGCAATACGGCCGGCAGGACCACAACCGGCAGGAGTACGGCCAGCAGCAATACGGCCGGCAGGAAGCTGTCCCCGACGCCGCACCGCCCGCCTACAGCCGTCCGGACCCCAATGACCCCGCCGCGCGGATGGAGCGCCAGGCATTGGAAGTGGCCCTGCAGCAGCCCGGCCTGCTCGATGCCGGCCAGTGGGAGCGGTTCAAAGCGGCCAGATTCACTGTGCCGGCCTACGTTGCGGTCCATGATGCCATTCGTGCCGCCGGCGACGCCGGAACCGCCCCGGCGGCCTGGGTGGAGCGCGTGCGGCAGGAGCTGCCGGACGCACTGCGCGGTTTTGTGAGCGAGCTTGCCGTGACACCGCTGCCGGCGCGCGATGCCGATGCTTTGTTCCTGTACTGCAGGGACATCCTGAACCGGCTCTTCGAACTGCAGGTGACACACTTGAAGGCTGAGAAGCTCGGTCAGCTGCAGCGCCTGGATCCCAACGCCGATCCGGAGCTTTTCCACCAGCTGAACCGGGAGCTGATGGAACTGGAGATGCAGCGCAGGGCCCTGCGGGGAGACCAGTAGCTCCGCGAGCCTGACGGCAGGGCGCCGATTTCGTTTCGGCGGGAAATCTCTGTAAAGTAAAACCTGCCGCTTTCCCCCGTAGCTCAATTGGCAGAGCATTCGACTGTTAATCGAAGGGTTACTGGTTCGAGTCCAGTCGGGGGAGCAAACAGGAAGCCCCTGACCTGCATTACCGCAGGTCAGGGGCTTCTTTTATGCCCGGACAGGCGGTCCGTCCGCTTATCCTGTCCTGGGACTGGCAGGGGAAGGCGGCCCCGTGGCTCCGCCCGGCCCCGGCTTTTGGTTCGGGCCCCTCCTGTCGCCACCGCCGCGACGAAGGCTGCGCTGGCCGTCTGTGCCTGTTCCACCGGAGCGGCGGCGGCTGCTGGTTCGTTAGCACCGCAAACTTGCTGTATAGTTGAGGACGCCGCTTTCCCCCGTAGCTCAATTGGCAGAGCATTCGACTGTTAATCGAAGGGTTACTGGTTCGAGTCCAGTCGGGGGAGCCAGCAAAGGGTCTGCATCCGGGTTTCTGCCGGATGCAGGCCCTTTTTGTTTGGCCGGCTGGCCCGGTTCCCGGCGGCCGCTACATGTAGTCAGGTGTTGCACAGCGGAAACACCCGCGAAACCCCCGCTTCCTAGGGTGGAGCCATGACAGAGCCGATAAGTCCGAAACGCCCTACATTCCTTCACTCGAAGATTTACAAATCGTTATTTGTGCAATTGCTTATTGCCGTAATCCTGGGCGTGGTTGTGGGGTATGTCTGGCCGGATGTCGGTGCTGCCTTCAAAGTCCTGGGTGACGGCTTTATCCGGCTGATTAAAATGATCATTGCGCCTTTGATCTTCCTGGTGATTGTCACCGGTATCGCCCGGATCAGCGATGTGAAGGCAGTGGGGCGCGTTGGCGTGAAGGCACTTGCCTACTTCCTGGCCGCGTCCAGCTTCGCCCTCCTCTTCGGGATGGTGGTGGGCAACGTGGTCCGGCCGGGCGCGGGGCTGAACATTGACCCGTCCGGCCTGGACACGTCGGACCTGGATGTAAAAACCTCAGCCGAAGTGGCATCGCCGGCCGAATTTATCCTGAATATCATTCCGGTCAGCGTCTTTGACGCTTTCGCATCCAATTCCCTGTTGCAGGTTCTTTTCTTCTCAGTCTTTTTTGGCGCGGCAGCCGTGGTTAGCGGGCGAGAGACCTGCGAACCGGTCCTGCGGGTGATGGAAGGGACCCTGGAGATTATTTTCAAGGTGATGTCCTGGATCATGCGGCTGGCCCCCATCGGTGCCTTTGGTGCGATGGCCTTCATCATCGGCCAGTACGGCCTCTCAACACTGGGCACCTACGCCAAACTCATTGCCGCCTGCTATGGCGCTGCCCTGCTCTTCATCGGTGTCCTGTTTGTGATCGCCCGGGTTTTCGCCGGGGTGCCGCTCTGGCAGTTCATTAAGTACACCCGGGAAGAGTTCCTCCTTGCCCTCGGGACCGCATCCACGGAGTCCGTGATGCCGAGGATCATGACCAAACTGACCAACGCCGGATGCTCGCGCGCAACCACCGGCCTGGTCATCCCCACCGGATACTCCTTCAACCTGGACGGCGCGGCCATTTATCTGTCCATTTCGGTCGTGTTCCTGGCACAGGCCTTCAACATCGACCTCAGTTTCGAACAGCAGCTTGGCGCTTTGGGGATTCTGCTCCTGACGTCCAAAGGCATGGCAGGGGTTCCCGGCTCATCCTTCCTGGCCCTCTCCGCCACGGCAGCTGCCCTGGGGCTGTTCCCTGTGGCCGGCGTTGCCCTGCTCCTCGGCGCGGACCGGCTGATGGATTCCATGCGGGTGGTGGTGAACCTGTTGGGAAACTGCGTGGCGACGTTTGTCGTGGCTAAGTGGGAAGGGCAGCTGGACCGGCAGGCAATGCTGGAGGCGTTCGCCGGACACGGAACAGCGGTGCCCGCGGGTCTTGCTCTGCATACGGAGGAAGAACCGGCGGCGGCTGAGCGGGCTTCTTCCGCAAAGCTCCCGTAACCCTTCGACGCACAGGTGTCTTTTAGGCAGGCCCGGGCGTGCCGGACTTGCCCGCAGGCCGTGCCGTGCGTTTACACTTTCACTAATCGCACCCGGCAGGGCGGTCCCGGCATCACCGGACCTCCGCCTCTCCGGGTGGAAAAGGCATCCCATCCTGTTGCCTCTGGCCCGGAGCCCTAAGGCTCCCGGTATCCGTTGCCAGCGTGCCCGTGTATCCGAAGGGCAGCCAGCGGACCTTCCATAGGAACCAACAGCAGGAGCACCGCTATGTCCACTACTGAAACGGCCCCCACCATGATGGACGGCAACCCCACCCACGCCAGCGCATCGAACACTGAACCGATCACTACCGACGAGATATTTTCCGCGCACGAAGGCGGGAAGCTTTCGGTGGAAACCCGGCTTCCGCTGGACTCCAAGCGGGCGCTCTCCATTGCTTACACGCCCGGTGTTGCGCAGGTCAGCCGCGCCATCGCAGCTGAACCCGAACTCGCTGCCTCGCATACCTGGGCCTCACGCCTGGTGGTTGTGGTCAGCGACGGCACGGCTGTGCTGGGACTGGGGGACATTGGCCCCGCGGCTTCCCTGCCCGTTATGGAGGGAAAATCCGCACTATTCCGCACTTTCGGCGGTCTGAACTCGATTCCCCTGGTGCTGGACACCACCAACGTGGATGAAATCATCGAAACACTGGTCCGCCTGCGGCCCAGCTACGGGGCGGTGAACCTGGAAGACATTTCGGCGCCGCGCTGCTTCGAGCTTGAGCAGCGCCTGATTGAAGCACTGGATTGCCCGGTTATGCACGATGACCAGCACGGAACCGCCATTGTGGTGCTTGCTGCCCTGCGGAACGCTGCACGGGTAACCGGACGTGAGCTTGCCGGACTGCGCGTGGTGATTTCCGGAGCGGGGGCTGCCGGTGTCGCCTGCGCGAACATCCTGCTCGAAGCGGGGATACCCGACGTCGTGGTGCTGGACTCCAAGGGCGTGGTGGGTTCCGCGCGTACCGACCTGACCAGCGTCAAAGCTGATCTGGCAGCGCGGACAAACCCGCGTGGGGTGGCCGGGGGTGCGGCCGAAGCACTGCAGGATGCAGATGTGTTTATCGGGGTGTCTTCGGGCACTGTCGCTGAAGACATCCTTGCCGGCATGGCTCCCGAAGCCGTCATTTTCGCCCTGTCCAACCCGGATCCCGAAGTGCATCCGGAAACCGCCCGGCGCTATGCCGCCGTCGTTGCAACCGGACGCAGCGATTTCCCGAACCAGATCAACAACGTGCTCGCTTTCCCCGGCGTGTTCCGCGGTGCGCTGGACAGCGGTGCCCGCCGGATCACGGCGGCGATGAAGGTGGCCGCAGCCACCGCCATTGCGGACCTGGTGGGTGAAGAGCTGACGGCGGAGTACATCGTGCCCAGCCCGCTGGATCCGCGGGTCGCCCCGGCGGTGGCTGCAGCCGTCGCTGCAGCCGCCACCGCCTAGCGTCAGCCGGCCAGGCCCGCACTTTCACCGGCGGGCCGGAACCGCCGTCCCGGCGGCCGGCCGGCCCTGGAAGGCCTCCGCGGAATGTGATCCGGATTGCTTTTTTTACGTACGGTGCCCGCTCCCGTTGCACGTAAAATACCCGGTTTTCCGGGCCGGGCACCCGCTGGAAGGCGGATCGTTAGTCCTGATGCGCCGTCGTTCGCCCCCTTCGGCTACCGTGCTTGAACAAGCATGCTTAGGGTTGTGCGTAGGCTTAAGTGTTTTGACACCAGTCACACGTACGCAGCTAACGGACAGAAATCGAGGAACGGTCGATGGGCGCGACTCAGCCAGGACCTAATCAGGGCGGATCCGAACGGATAGCCCACCCCGGAAAGGTTATCGGCGTTACCGTCGCTGCCGCTGTGGGTGGTTTGCTCTTCGGGTTCGATACCGCGGTTATCAATGGCGCGGTGGATGCCATTGGTGAAGAGTTCACGCTCAGCCCGGGCATCCTCGGCTTCACCGTTGCCATCACACTGCTGGGCTGTGCCGTTGGCGCATGGTTTGCCGGACAGCTGGCGGATCGGCTCGGACGCAAGCTGGTGATGGTGGGCGCCGCCGTGCTGTTTGCCGCCAACTCCGTTGGTTCAGCCTTCGCCTTCTCCGAGTGGGACCTGATGCTCTGGCGCCTGATCGGCGGCCTCGCCATCGGTACCGCATCTGTCATCGCCCCGGGCTATATTGCAGAAGTTGCCCCGGCCAAGTGGCGCGGTGCCCTGGGCTCCGTGCAGCAGTTGGCCATCACCATCGGTATTTTTGCCGCACTGCTTTCCGACGCGTTCCTGGCCAACAGCGCAGGCAGCGCCCTCGGGGAACTGTGGTGGGGACTGGCTGCCTGGCGCTGGATGCTCCTGGTGGGCGTTCTCCCGGCAATTGTCTACGGTGTGCTGGCACTGACCATCCCCGAATCCCCGCAGTTCCTGGTCCGCCGCAACCGCGACGCCGAGGCGGCAACGGTACTCAGCAGCATCTCCGGGGTGACGGACACTGACCGGAAAATCCGGGAGATCCGGGAAAGCTTCAAGAGCCCCAAACCGACCTTCCATGACCTGCGCGGGCCGAAGTTCGGCCTGCAGCCGATCCTCTGGGTGGGCATGGCCATTGCCGCCTTCCAGCAGCTGGTGGGCATCAACGCGATCTTCTACTACTCCACCACTCTGTGGAAGTCTGTGGGCTTCAGCGAAAGCGATTCATTTACGACGTCGGTCATCACCTCCGTGGTCAACGTGGTGATGACCCTGGTTGCCATCGCCTTTGTGGACCGCATCGGACGGCGCAAGCTGCTGATGATCGGTTCCGCGGGTATGTTCGTGGGCCTGCTCGCTGCCACCGTGTCCTTCTTCCAGGCCGAGGACGTTGCCGGGGAAGTTTCGCTGCCGGGCATCTGGGGCCCGGTGGCCTTGGTGGGTGCGAACCTGTTCGTGGTCTTCTTCGCCGCCACCTGGGGGCCGGTCATGTGGGTCACCCTGGGCGAAGTATTCCCCAACAACATCCGATCCCTCGCCCTCGGGCTGGGGGCCATGGTCAACTGGATCTTCAACTTCATCGTCACCCTTGCCTTCCCGTGGGTAAGCGATAACTTCGGGGTGTGGATCATGTACGGCATCTTTACCGCATTCGCGGTGCTGTCCTTCTGGTTCGTGAAAACCAAGCTTCCCGAACTCTCCGGCCGCGAGCTTGAGGACCGTGAGGGCCTTGAGGCGTCCTGACGGGCGGCTGATACAGATGAGCAGGCTGAGAACACTGAGGAGAATGGTAATTTGGGGTTATGGCTACGGTGAACACTGAACAGGGGACGGAGGCTGGGCGCATGAACCGCTCTGCTAGCACTCGGACACAGCGAACGGCGGGGAGCTCTTCGCTGGTGGGGCTGGCAAAGGTCATGGCTCGCCTGACACCGCGCCAGTTGAATGACGAGTTTGCCCTCGCCACTGCGGAAATGAAACAGAAGGGCATTAAGGCGGGCATCGCCGCGGCTCTTATGGTGGTGGCCCTCGTGCTGCTCGCAGCCCTGGCCATTTCGCTGCTGGTGGCAGGCATCCTTGCCCTGTCGCTGGTCATGCCCGGCTGGCTGGCGGCACTCCTGGTCGCCGCATTCTTCCTCGTGATCGCGGCAATTGCAGGCCTGATCGGCTTCAGCCGTTTCAAGAAGACCCTGCCGCTGCTGCCCGAAGAGGCCATCCGCGGACTGCGCTACGACGTCGGCGTACTGAAGGAAGGCCGCCGCTTCGATCCGGCCACCTTGGACAAGCCCAAGGAACCGAAGGAGAAGAAGGACAAAAAGGCGGAGAAGGCTGACAAGCCTGAAGGCCCGAAGCAGCCGACCCCTGAGGAACTGCGGACCCGCGCACGCCAGCGTCGCGAACACCTTGCCGCAGTCCGTGACGGACTGGGCGAAAAGGTGGACGTCAAGGCCCGTATCCAGGAGCTGAAGTCCCGCCGTGCGGCAGGCTCCCGTTCCACCGCCAACACCGGCGCCGGTTCCAGCTCCGGGCAGGCAGACGATGTACTGGCCATGATCAGGGAACGCTGGCAGCCGCTGGCGGTCATGGGCGCTTCCCTGCTCGCCATGGTCATAATGTTCCGCCGGCTCGCCCAAAAGTAAGCTGTACTCGTACATCTTTTTGAACGAGGGGAACGGACCGTGATCAAACTCATCGGTGCCGGAACACGTCCCGACATGGAACTGACCGTGTCGGAGAGGTTCTGGACCATACCGAATCTGGTCACGGTCCTTCGCTTTCTGGGCATTCCGCTGTTTGTTTTTTTCATTGCCCAGGACCGCTACGGCAGCGCCTTCCTCACACTGGTCATTGTGGGATCCACCGACTGGATTGACGGCTATCTGGCCCGCCGGCTCAACCAGGTTTCCACCACCGGCCAGTGGCTTGATCCGGTAGCGGACCGGCTGGCCCTGATAATCGTCTCGGCCACGTTTGTGCTGGACGGCATCGCCCCGGCCTGGCTGATCCTCAGCATTGCCGTTCCGGATGCTGTCCTGATCCTCAACGCATTGGTGCTCTTCCGCGGCAGCCCGGACCTTCCGGTGAGTACCATCGGCAAGGTCCGAACCGCCCTTCTGCTGGTGGGCGCCCCGTTGCTGCTGCTGAACCGGGTCCCCGGATTCGACTCACCCGGGCTCGCCGCGGCCGGCACCATCGTGCTGGTCCTTGGCTGCTTCGGGCACATTGCAGCGGCGGGCGGCTATCTCGCTGCCGCCTGGCGAAAATACCAGCACCTGCAGGAGCAGGTCCCGGCCGGAACCGGAACCGGCCATGTTCCCTAGAACCATCCGGGTGCCCGCCGGATTGGGCGTTTCCCGGGCCGGAACTGCGGCAGGACGCTGCTGATGGTAGGGATCGCCGTCGCCTGCGCCCTGGCCAGCGCCTTCTTCCTCGCCTTTGGCGCCCAGCGCCAGGGCAGCGCCGTCCGCGCCGACACCGGCGGACTGGCATTGAACTCTTCCCAGCTCAGCAGGCTGCTGCGCAATCCGCGATGGCTTTTCGGCCTTCTGCTGCTGGGTACGGGCATGGCCCTGAACGTGGCCGCACTCTCCATGGCCCCGCTCACCGTGGTGCAGCCGATCGGTTCGATTGCCCTGGTGATCACCACGGTGGTGAACTCGCGCGACCAGGGGCTGCGGATGAACCGCATCACTGTCGCCGCCATCACTGCCTGCGTCACGGGCAGCATGCTGTTTGTGTCGCTGGCCATCCTGGTCACCCGCAGCCAGCAGGAGGTGGAGCCGGCCCAGGAAGTGACCATTGTGCTGATCCTCGCCGTCGTGGTGGCGTTCTTCGGCACCCTGAACCTGGTGTTCGGCAAGCGGCTCGGCGCCATTGCGCACATCCTCGGGGCGGGGATCCTGTTCGGTTTTGTGGCCGTGCTGACCAAGATCATCGCCGGGGACCTGCTCAACCCCAACGGCCGGTTCCTGCTGAACGTCCCGTGGTACACCATCGTGGGCATCGCTGCGGCCGGCGCACTGGGTTCATGGTTTGTGCAGAACGCATATTCCAGCGGCCCCCCGGACCTGGTGATCGCCGGCCTGACCGTTATTGATCCGATGGTGGGGATCGCCATCGGCATCTCCGTGCTGCATGAATTGCGCCCCGACGTGCCCGCAGTGGCCGCCGTTGCCATGGCTGTCGCAGCCCTGATTGCTATTGTTGGGGTCATAGCCCTCTCGAGGTACCACCCTGATGTTATCCAGCGGCGGAATGAAGAGCGGAGGCGGCAGAAGCTGGCCTCAAAGAATCCGAAACACCGATAAGGACCTCCAACGTGACCGAAACGCCGGTACAAAAACCGCTGACGATCCTGATTGCCTGTGACACCTATCCTCCGCATCTGAACGGCGCTGCACAGTTCGGCTACCGGCTGGCGCGGGGCATGCACGGGCGGGGCCACAACGTGCACGTCCTGGCCCCGAACGACGTCGACGGCGGCAGCCGCACCGATCTTGACGGTGAGTGGGCGGTCCACCGGCTCCGCTCGCACGGCGTCCCGACCCATGAATACTGGCGCATTTGCCTGCCATGGGAGATCAAGAAGGAAATCGCACTGCTCTTTGACCGGGTGCAGCCGGACGTGGTGCACATCCAGTGCCACTACATGGTGGGGGAGTACACGCTCTACGAAGCACGCAAGCGCGGCATCCGGGTCATCGCCACCAACCACTTCATGCCCGAGAACCTGGACCCGTTCCTTCCGTTCCCCAAATGGGTCAAACGGATTGTGGCGAAGAACTCCTGGAAGGACATGGGCAAGGTCATGGGGCAGGCGCAGGTGGTCACCACGCCCACTCCGCTGGCCGCCGAGGCCATGTACCGCCACGCCTTCCTGCATGACGTCATGCCGCTCTCCAACGGCATTGACGCCTCGGTCTACGAACCCCGCCCGGGGGAGCAGATTGAGCCGCATCCGGGACCCACAGTGCTGTTTGTCGGCCGGCTGGCTGAGGAAAAGCACGTGGACGTATTGATCGATGCCGTGGCCAAGACACCGCCGGAGCTGGGCATACGTGCCGAAATTGTCGGCGGCGGGGAAGTCAAGCCTGCCCTGCAGGCACAGGCGCAGCAGCTGGGGCTGGGGGACCGGGTGGTGTTCCGCGGCTTGGTCTCGGACGAGGAACTTCGCCAGGCGTACCTGAAGGCGGACCTGTTCTGCCAGCCGGGCACCGCTGAACTGCAGTCCCTGGTAACGCTGGAGGCCATGTCCGCGTCCAAGCCCGTGCTGCTGGCCGATGCCATGGCACTGCCGCACCTGGTGGAAAAGGGCCGTAACGGGTACCTGTTTACGCCCGGAGACAGTGACGAACTCGCCGGGCGCATTACGGAGATCCTGGAACTCGCGCCGGAGGACCGTCAGGCGATGGGCAGTTACAGCCGGGAGATGGTGGACCGGCACAGCCTGGAGGCCACATTGGCCACCTTTGAGGGTCTGTACCGCGGTGTGCCCGTGGAAGGCATTCCCGCCCGGTGACAAACTGCTGAATTGGTTCCGCGGCGTCCGTACACACTAGGATGGCAACGTTGCCCGTAAGGCGCACCGGTACCTATGGGGCTGTAGCTCAGCTGGTCAGAGCAGCGGACTCATAATCCGTGGGTCGTGGGTTCAAGCCCCACCAGCCCTACCGGTGGTGATGCGAGTCGTCCGTATGTGACGCATCGGATTGCCGCAAACACACCCTGGTCTTCGGGCCGGGGTGTGTTTGTTTTAATCGACGTTGTGATCCTTGTTACTGATGGGTAACATTGGCTCAGCGGGTTCCCCACGGGGGCCGGCAGATCACCGATGATCAGCAGCGAAGGATATTTCCATGGCAACTATCGACGTCGACAACCTTCCGTACCCGGACGGCGACTTCTACGCATTCGAGGACCTGCTCACTGACAAGGAGCGCGACCGTCTGCATGAAATCCGGACCTGGCTTGCCGCGGAGGTCAAACCGCACGCCGCTGACTGGTGGAACGCCGGTGAATTCCCGCACCACATGATCCCCAAGATCGCCGAACTCGACGTAATGAGCCCGGTTTACCGCCAGGGCTACTCCAACCTCTTCGCCGGCCTCTGCCACGCTGAGGTCACCCGCGCGGACACCTCGTTCGCCACGTTCCTGGGTGTGCATGACGGCCTCTTCACCGGTTCCATTGAGGCACTGGCCTCCGAAGAGCAGAAGGCAGCCTGGCTGCCGGATATCTACGCCATGAAGAAGATCGGCGCCTTCGGCCTGACGGAGCCGCTCGGCGGTTCCGACGTCGCCGGCGGCACCCGCACCACCGCACGCCGCGACGGGGACAACTGGATCCTCAACGGCGAAAAGCGCTGGATCGGCAACGCCACGTTCTCCGACTGGGTTGTCATCTACGCCCGCGACGTTGAAGACAACCAGGTCAAGGGTTTCCTCGTGGACACCAAGACCCCCGGCTACCGCGCCACGAAGATCGAAAACAAGATTGCGCTCCGCACCGTGCAGAACGCGGACATCGTGCTGGACAACGTGGTGGTCAGCGACGATTTCCACCTCAAGGGCGCCAACAGCTTCCGCGACACCAACAAGGTGCTGAAGGTTACCCGCCTTGCCGTAGCCTGGCAGGCCGTGGGCCAGCAGATGGCTGCCTTTGATGTTGCCCGCAAGTACGCGGTGGAACGCCACCAGTTCGGCAAGCCGCTGGCATCCTTCCAGCTGGTGCAGGAACAGCTGGTAAAGATCCTGGGCAACACGGTCAGCTCGCTGGGCATGATGGTCCGCCTGGCCCAGCTGGAAGACCTCGGCCAGGCCAAGGACGAGCAGTCCGCACTTGCCAAGGCTTTCACCACCGCCCGTATGCGCGAATCCGTTGCCCTCGGCCGCAGTATCCTGGGCGGCAACGGCATTGTCACCGACTACGGCATGGCGAAGATCTTCGCCGATGCCGAGGCAATCTACTCGTATGAAGGCACCTACGAGATCAATACTCTGGTTACCGGCCGTGCGATCACGGGTGTAGCCGCGTTCGTCTAAGTAACGCCGCATCCCGTCTTCGGGACCAGTAAAGAACCCCGGCCGGGTCCTGCATAGGACCCGGCCGGGACGTTTAAAACCGGAAACGCGGGATCCGGAACAGCGGCCCGCGTCCCACTGCCGCCGAATTACCGACGGGCAGCAGCACGGACGGCCGCCGGTCCAGGACGTAGTCCAGAGGATTGACGTACTCCTTCTCCAGCCGCACACCCCAGTGAAGGCAGTTGCCGCTGCAGTGCACTTCCGGACTGGACGCCACCGTGCCGACCTCGGTTCCCCGCGCCACGAAGGTACCCGTGCCCACAGACGCTGTCACCGACTCAAAACTGGATTTCAGTCCGCTGCCGTGGTCAATGGTGAGCACCGGGCGGTTCACCACCACGCCGGCGAAAACAACGTAGCCGTCCGCCGGGGCGAGAACCGGAGCGGCCGGCGTCGCTGCCAGGTCAAGACCCCGGTGCCCGGCGAGCCACGGCTGGACGGGTTTATCGAAGTATCTGATCGGTGCGGGATCCGGACTCAGGGGCCACGACCACGGCGCGGCAAACCGGGCACCGCCCACCCGCCCTGTGGAGACAGGGACAGCCGGTGCCGGCTCAGGCGGGGCCGGTAGGAGCACTGCCACCAGAAGGAGCGCCACCAGCGGCAGGGACGGGAATATCCTCATGGGGCCAGCATGCTGTCCAGGTGCAGATAACGCCGCCGGAACCCTCCCCGTGTGGAGCGCGCACCATTGCCGCTGCCATGGGGAGGAATGGTCCGGGACCGTGCGTTTGGTCCCCGGCGCTGTAGTACACTTGACGGAGCAGCTTGCTGTGCCATGTGGCCTGCGTGGATTGAAACCAACGGACTTGTTCTGTTCACTCCGCGGGCTGTCCGGGATCATTGTCCGGGGCAGCACCCATACGCACGGGAATCTGACTACGCGTATCCCAACTATCCCCGTCACGGGGGTGCATCTCCAACGGTCCGGCAATGCCGGCAGGGGAGGCACGCTGGAAGCCCTCACAGGAATTCGGCTGATGGATACCAGGAGCTCCGCCCGCCCGGGCGTACAGCTAAAACCGTCAATAGGCAGTAGGACCAGTGCGCCGTGCGCACGGCTGCTGCCGGAAGGAGTGACGACATGCCCGTCGTTACAATGCGCCAGCTGCTCGACAGCGGCGTCCACTTTGGTCACCAGACCCGCCGTTGGAACCCGAAGATGAAGCGTTTCATCTTCACCGAGCGCAACGGCATCTACATCATCGATCTGCAGCAGTCGCTGTCCTATATCGACCGTGCCTACGAGTTCGTCAAGGCCACCGTTGCCCACGGCGGAACCGTCCTGTTCGTCGGTACCAAGAAGCAGGCCCAGGAAGCCATCGCCGAGCAGGCCACCCGTGTTGGCCAGCCGTACGTCAACCAGCGCTGGCTCGGTGGCATGCTCACCAACTTCCAGACCGTTGCCAAGCGTATCCAGCGCATGAAGGAACTCGAAGAGATCAACTTCGAGGACGTTGCTTCCTCCGGCCACACCAAGAAGGAGCTCCTGCTCCTCAAGCGTGAACTGACCAAGCTGCAGAACAACCTCGGTGGTATCCGCAACCTGACCAAGGCACCGTCCCTGCTCTGGGTTGTTGACACCCCGAAGGAACACCTGGCCATTGACGAGGCCAAGAAGCTGAACATCCCCGTTGTTGCCATCCTGGACAGCAACTGCGATCCCGACGACGTCGACTTCCCGATCCCGGGCAACGACGACGCCATCCGCTCCGTAAACCTGCTGACCCGCGTCATCGCCGATGCCGTTGCGGAAGGCCTGATGGTCCGCCACAACAAGTCCGGGAACACCGAAGCCGCGGCCGAGCCGCTGGCCGAGTGGGAGCGCGAACTGCTTGAAGGCGCTGCAGAGACCCCCGCAGCCGAAGCCGCTGCAGAGGCCCCCGCCGCTGAAGCAACAGGAGTCGACGCCGTCGTAGACGCTCCGGCCGCCGAAGTAACTGAGAAGTAAAGAACGAATTCCTTGGTCCGGGTGATCTAACGCCGGGACCGGGTATCTGTTGGTGCGGCTGGCCGGGATTCCCGACCAGCCGCACTGGCGGAACCGCACCAATACTTATAACGGGAGGACTGGAGTCCAAATGGCGAACTACACCGCTGCTGATATCAAGGCACTGCGCGAGCGCACCGGCGCCGGCATGATGGATGTAAAGAAAGCTCTGGACGAGGCCAACGGCGATGCCGACAAGGCCATGGAGCTCATCCGCATCAAGGGCCTGAAGGGCGCTACCAAGCGTGAAGGCCGTTCCACCGCTGAGGGCCTGGTTGCTGCCAAGGTCATCGACGGCACCGTTGGTGTCATGATCGAACTGAACTGCGAAACCGACTTCGTTGCCAAGTCCGCCAAGTTCATCGAACTGGCTGACAAGGTGCTGGCCGCCGCTGTTGAGTCCGCTGCTGCCGACGCCGAAACCCTCCTTGCCTACAACGTTGACGGCAAGCCGCTGTCCGAGGTTGTCGTCGAGGAAGGCGCCATCCTGGGCGAGAAGGTTGTTGTCCGCCGCGTGGCACGCATCGAAGGCAAGACCGTTGATGCCTACCTGCACAAGACCTCCAAGGATCTTCCGGCACAGGTCGGCGTGCTGTTCGCCGTTGACGGCGAAGGCGCAGACGCTGCCACGGCCGCCCACGACGTCGCCGTGCACACCGCTGCCTACGCTCCGACCTACCTGACCCGTGACGAAGTTCCGGCAGAGACCGTCGAGAACGAACGCCGCATCGCCGACGAGACCGCACGTGCGGAAGGCAAGCCCGAAGGCGCGCTGACCAAGATCGTTGAAGGCCGTCTGACCGGTTTCTTCAAGGAAATCGTCCTGCTGGACCAGCCGTTCGCCAAGGACGCCAAGAAGACCGTCGGCAAGGTGCTCGAAGAAGCCGGGGTTGCACCCGTTGGATTCGCCCGTTTCCGTGTAGGCGCCTAATTCCTTAGGCCATAACGGTTCCGACGAAAACGTCATCATGACAGAGGGGGTGGTCACCACGGGTGACCACCCCTTTTGCCTGTCCAGAACAGCTAACTAGTCTTAAAAGCAGCATCAGCATCTATGCCCGGGAGGCACAATGGCCCACGTATTGAAAGACACCGATTCCCCGCGACGACGCGTCCTGCTGAAACTTTCGGGCGAGGTGTTCGGCGGCGGGAAGCTCGGTGTTGATCCGGATACCGTGCGTGCCGTGGCCAAACAGATCGCGGCAACCGTCGGTGAAGTTGAAGTCGCCATTGTGGTGGGCGGAGGGAACTTCTTCCGCGGCGCGGAACTGTCCACCAGCGGCATGGACCGCTCCCGCGCGGATTACATGGGCATGCTCGGCACGGTTATGAACTGCCTCGCGCTGCAGGATTTCCTGGAGCAGGCCGGCGTCGAGACCCGGGTGCAGAGCGCCATCACCATGGGCCAGGTTGCTGAAGCGTACATTCCCCGGCGGGCCATCCGGCACCTGGAGAAGGGCCGTGTAGTGATCTTCGGTGCGGGCGCGGGCCTGCCCTACTTCTCCACCGATACGGTGGCCGCACAGCGTGCCCTGGAGGTCCACGCAGATGAGGTCCTGATGGCCAAGAGCGGCGTGGACGGTGTCTACACTGCGGACCCCAACAAGGACCCCAACGCGCGGCGCCTTGAGACCCTGACCTACGACGACGCCCTGCGCCAGGACATCCGCGTGATGGACCAGACGGCCATGACCATGTGCAAGGACAATGACCTGGACATGGTGGTCTTCGGCATGGAGGGCGAGGGTAACGTGACCCGCGCGATCCGTGGCGAGAAGATCGGCACCATCGTTTCCAACTAGTCCCTGGTGGTCCCTGCGGGCAGGTGCGGCGGCAGGTGCGTTTTCCCTACACCTCGCTGCGCTCGGTGCAGGGAACCCGCACCCTTGCGCCAAGGGTTTCCCCTACACCTCGCTGCGCTCGGTGCAGGGAACCCGCACCCTTGGCTTAGGATGATATAAGAGCCCGGCCGCCAGGCAATATTGCCTGCGGACACTGTTTTATGAGGAGAGACCGTGATTGAAGACACCTTGAAAGAGGCCGCCGACAAAATGGACAAGGCGGTGGAAGTTGCTAAGGAAGACTTCTCCTCCGTCCGGACCGGCCGCGCCAACCCGGCACTCTTTTCCCGGGTGCTGGTGGACTACTACGGTTCCCCGACGCAGCTTCAGCAGCTGGCGTCCTTTGCCACGCCGGATGCCCGCACCCTGCTGATCACTCCGTACGACGTAACCGCACTGCGTGCCATTGAGCGTGCGCTCAGCGACTCCGAGGTGGGTGCCAACCCGTCTAACGACGGCAAGGTCATCCGGGTCATCATGCCCGAACTTACCCAGGACCGCCGCAAGGAATACGTCAAGATTGTCCGCGGCAAGGCAGAGGACGCCAAGGTCTCCGTCCGGAACATCCGCCGCAAGGCAAAGGACGGGATTGACCGTCTGGTGAAGGACAGCGAAGTCGGCGAGGATGACGGTGCCCGCGCCGAAAAGGACCTTGATGCCCTGACCAAGGCACACACGGATTCCATCGACGAGCTCCTCAAGCGCAAGGAAGCCGAGCTTCTCGAGGTCTGATGAGTGACACCCAGCCTTCCACCCAGGCTGGCGGGTCACCGTCCGTCGAGACAGTTCCGGCAGCAAAGGCCCAGGATATGAGCGCACCGGAGTCTAGCCAGGCCGGCGGACGCCGCGCCCGCAACCGGAGCGGTAAGGATGCCAAACCGGCCAAAGTGTCACGGGCCGGACGCAACCTGCCCGCTGCCATCGCCGTCGGCGTTATTCTCCTGGGATCTCTGCTTGTAGGCCTGCTGTTCCTGCCGTTCGCCATCGTGGTGATAGCGGTGGCCTTCGCCGCCGTCGGCGTCTGGGAAGTCAGCCGGGCCCTGGAGGTGCGGGGCATGAAGGTGCCCCTGGTGCCCGTACTCGTCGGATCCGTGGGCCTGCCTTTCGCCGCCTACTTCGGCGGTACGGAGGCGCTGGCCTTTGCCACGGTTGCCACGGCAGTGGCGATTCTGCTCTGGCGCAGCATTGATACCGCTGCCGAAGCGATCCAGAGCATCCTTGCCGGCATCTTCGTGGTGCTCTGGGTTCCTTTCCTGCTCAGCTTCGCCCTGTTGCTGCTGCGCGAGCCGGACGGGCAAATCCGGGTGGCCGTGCTGCTTCTGCTGGTGGTAGCCAATGACACCTTCGGCTACCTGGTGGGTGCCTTCTTCGGAAAGCATCCCATGGCCCCGAAGATCAGCCCGAAGAAATCCTGGGAGGGATTCGCCGGGTCCGCGGCCGGCGCTGCCATTGTCGGAGTGGGGGCAGCGGTGCTGTTCCTGGACCAGCCCTGGTGGTTCGGCGTGGCCCTGGCGGTCGCAACCGTGGCCGCGGCAACGGCGGGGGACTTCTCCGAATCCATGGTCAAACGTGAACTCGGCGTCAAGGACATGTCCAACCTCCTGCCCGGCCACGGCGGGGTGATGGACCGCCTGGACTCGGTGGTCTTCGCTTCCCCGGTGGTCTTCCTTCTTTCGGTGCTGCTGTCGGCAGTGTCCTGACGGGATTCCCCGCTGGTACCGACCGGCGGCCGCCGCCCGGCCATTGGCAGCCGCTGTGGAAACGCAGTAAGCGTAACGGTCCGGCAACAACCGGTGCGCCTGAACCGGGCCCCTGCGGCGGCGTCGTAAGATGTTTCAGAGTTTTTCAGGCGTTGGACGCGGAGTGTCCGGTGCCAACACGGCCTCCAGCGGCAATAGCTCCCGAGGCAATAACCACAGAGGAACAGTACATTCATGGACGATGAGCGGCAGGCCAGTGCCCCTTTCGAGCGCGTGGGACGACGGGACTACGGCTACAACATCCGCCAGGTCGATGAGTTCCTGACCAAGGCACGGAACTACTACAACTCGGAATCCAGGACCGCGAAGCCCGTCACCAGTGCGGATGTCCGGTCCATGGCCTTCGACCCGGCCAAGGGCGGCTACGAACCGCAGGCAGTGGACGCGGCCCTGGACCGCCTCGAGGACGTTTTCGCCCAGCGGGAGCGCGACGAGATGATCACCGAACGCGGTGAGGAAGCGTGGCTGCTGCAGATCGGCCGCATGTCAGCCGTGCTGCGGGCAAGGCTGCACCGGAAGCCGGGGGAGCGGTTCCGCCGTCCGGTCAAGAAGCGTGTCCCCAGTTACAACGTCAAGGACGTGGACGCGCTCTGCAACGAACTTCTCGGTTACTTCGAGCATGACCGTCCGCTGAGTGTCGATGTGGTGCGCCGCGCCGTGTTCCGCGAGGCACGGGGTGCCGACGGTTACGAAGAGACCCAGGTGGATGCCTTCCTGGACCGCGTTGTCGAGCTGATGGCGTCCATAGACTAACGGTTGTCCTCGGCGGGGGACCCGGCGCCGGGACGGGGCCGCTCAAGGGGCTCCGGTGTATGCAGTCGGGCCAGGAATTTCGCCGCTCCGCCGGGCAGGGCGCCGGACGTCAGCTTGGACACGAGGACGGTGACGGCAAAGGCAGCCGGCACCGTCCAGGCGGCAGGCTGCTCTATCCACGCCGGAATCGAGGCCCCCATCCGGGGTAGGACGGCACCTGCCACCATTGCGCCGCCGCACAGCAGGGCACCGGTGAACATCCCCGCCCCGGCCCCGGCAGCGGTCAGCGGCCGCCACCAGATGCCCAGCACCAGCAGGGGACACAGCGTGGAGGCCGTGAAGGCAAAAACCATGCCAATGCTTCCGGCCAGGGCCGATGACTCGGTCAGCAGGGCAATGACCAGCGGGACCACGGCGGCCAGGACCGCAGAGAGCCGGAAACCGCGCACGCTGCCGCGGAAAAACTCCTGGCTGATGACCCCCGCCAGCGAAACCGTCAGCCCGCTGCTCGTGGAGAGGAACGCTGCGAAGGCCCCGGCAGTCACCAGGGCAGCCAGCAAATCACCGGAGGCGCCGTCGAACACGCGCCCGGGAAGCAGCAGCACCGTGGCATCCGTGTTTCCGTCGGCTGCCAGGTCCGGTGCATAAATCCGGCCCAGAACCCCGTACGTGATGGGGAAAATGTAAAACAGGGACAGCAGTCCGAGCACAATCAGTGTGGTCCGCCGGGCCGAGGCGCCGTCCGGATTCGTGTAGAACCGCACCAGCACATGCGGCAGGCCCAAGGTGCCGCAGAGCAGGGCAATGCTGAGGGAGATGTTGCGGTAGAGCGGTGCATGGGTGTGCGGGTCCAGGGCTTCGGCCAGGAGCTGCGCTCCGCCCGGACCGGGCGGACCGTCACCGGCCAGGCGGAAAAGGATGAACAGCACGGGAACGCCGATGGCCACCAGTTTCAGCCAGTATTGGAACGCCTGCACAAACGTAATGGACCGCATCCCGCCGGTCACCACGCTGAGGCAGACGACGCCGGTTACCACCAGGCAGCCGATCCAGGCCGGCAGGCCGGTGGTGATGCGCATGGTCAAAGCGGCACCGTGCATCTGGGGGACGATGTACAGCCAGCCGACGGCGATCACCAGGAGGCTGGTGAGCCGCCGGACAGGAAGGGATTCGAGCCGGGCGTGGGCAAAGTCCGGCACGGTGTAGGCGCCCGAACGCCGCAGCGGTGCGGCCACAAACAGCAGCAGCATCAGATAGCCGCCGGTATAGCCGATCGGGAACCAGAGGGCATCCACACCGGAGGCAACGATGAGCCCGGCGACGCCGAGGAAACTTGCGGCAGAAAGGTATTCCCCGCCGATAGCCGAGGCATTCCACCACGGCTTAACCGTGCGTGAGGCGACGTAGAAGTCGCTGGTGGTCCGGGAAATACGCAGGCCGTAGAACCCGATCAGCAGGGTGGCGGCAGCCACGAAAGCCAGGGCGGCATAACCGATGCCCGGACTCATGCCGGGGTCCAAGGAAAGATCCACGCCGGCGCCTACCGTCCGTCCACCAGATCGCGGTACCGGTTTTCGTTGCGCTGGGCACTGAGGACGTAGAGCATCCCGCAGCCGATCACCAGCGGGTACACCCCCACACCCAGAAGGATCCACGGTGCAGGAACCCCGAATATGCTCAGGTCCGCAATCACGGGAAGGAAGGCCAGCAGTACCGGGACGCTGAGCAGGATCAGGAGAAACCCGCCGCCGACCACCAGTGCCAGCCGCAGCTGGCTGCGGATCAGGGAGCCGATCACGAGCTCTCCAACCTCGGACTGTTCATCCAGCTCCCGCGACACCGGGAACGGGGCCGCTCCGCCGGAGATGCCGGTGGCTGTCACCCGGACGCGGCGCGGTGCCCGCGCTGCGGGGGCCTCGCCGTTCTTCATGATGTGGGCCGGACCCGTCCGGCCTCCAGGGTGTTGCGGACAGCGGGCAGGTGGCGCCGGCTGACCGGCAGATCAACGTCGCCCAGACGCACGCTGGCCCGGCCGGCGGTCAGCCGCACCTGGCGCAGATGGTTCCTGGCCACCAGATAGGACCGGTGGATGCGCACGAAACCTGCCTCGGCCCACTGCTCTTCCAGATCCGCCAGCGGCACCCGGATGAGGTAGGAGGCCTCGGCGGTGTGCAGCCGGGCGTAGTCACCCTGCGCCTGAACGTAGCGGATGTCCGCGCGGGGAATGATTTTCGTCGTCGCTCCCTGCACCACGGTGACGACGTCGGCGTCCGCGGCATCGCTCTCGGCACCCAACTCGCAGATCCGGCGCACCGACTCCGAGAGGCGCTCCGGACGCACCGGTTTGAGCAGATAGTCCAAGGCGGCAAGGTCGAAGGCGCGCAGCGCCTGGTCCTCGTCCGCGGTCACGAACACCACGGCCGGCGGACGTTCCCGGCGCGCCAGGGCCTTGGCGATGTCCAGGCCGGAGAGCGCAGGCATGTGGATGTCCAGGAACACGGCGTCGACGTCGCGTGACTCGATCTCCTGCAGGGCCTGGGCTCCGCTGCCGGCCCGGTGCACGGTACCGATCCGTGCGTCCAGGCCGAGCAGGTAGGCAAGTTCCTCAACGGCGGGCGCTTCGTCGTCGGCCACCACAACGGTCAGGGGGCGGGCAGGTTTACGCATGTGAGACAGATTACGCGTTTGTTGGCCGGTTCTCCGGCTGCGACTTGGGCACCCGCATGGTGATCAGGGTTCCGGCACCCGGCGCGGTGTCGATCACCAGACCGTGCGAGTCCCCGTACACCTGGCGCAGCCGCACGTCCACGTTGCGCAGTCCCACGTGGTCGCCCTCGGCATGTCCGGCCAGGACAGACCGGAGATAACCGGGGTCCATGCCAACGCCGTTGTCCTCGATGGTGATCACCGCTTCGGCCCCGGCATCCACGGCGGCAATGGTGATCCGGCCCTGTCCGTCCTTTGCCTCCAGGCCGTGGCGGACGGAATTTTCCACCAGCGGCTGCAGGGATAGGAACGGGATAACGGTCGGCAGCACTTCGGGGGCAATCTGCAGGCTGACCTTCAGCCGTTCCCCGAAACGGGCCCGCTCCAGCAGCAGGTACCGGTCCACCGACTGCAGTTCCTCGGCGATGGTGGTGAAGTTGCCGTGCCGGCGGAAGGAGTAACGGGTGAAGTCGGCAAACTCGACGACCAGCTCCCGGGCACGTGCCGGATCGGTGTTGATGTAGGAAGCAATCGCGTTCAGCGAGTTGTAAATAAAATGCGGACTGATCTGGGCCCGCAGCGCCCGGACCTCGGCCTCCATCAGCTGGGCGCGGGAGGTGTCCAGCTCCGCCAGCTCCACCTGGGTGGCAAGCCATCCGGCCACTTCGTTTGCGGCACGGACCAGCCCGGCCCGCACCGTCGGCGCGAAAACGGCCACGGTGCCCACCGTCTGCCCGTTGACCGGGAGCGGGGCCACCAGCAGTTCCCGTCCGGAGTGCTCCAGCCCCAGCGCCCGGAGCGCAGCGCCGCGGAACACCCGGGTGCGGCCGGACTCCAGGACCAGTGCCGCCGCTGACTGCAGCCTCTCCCGCCGTACGGCCGTGTCCGGCACGGTGCCCTCCCAGGCGAGCACCGTGGAGGCATCGGTGATCACCAGGGTGTCGCAGTCCAGCAGGTCGCGCAGGTGCCGGCTGGCCTTGCGCGCCCCGGCCGGCGTCAGGCCGGCGCGCAGGTGCGCCGAGGCCAGGGACGCGGTATGCAGCGTGGCATAGGTGGCCCGTTCGGCGTCGGAACCCAGATCCCGCTGCGAGCGGGTCAGCCGGAAGCCGAGCGCGCCCACCACCGCGATGGTCAGGACCGCAATGGCGCAGACCAGGGCAATATCAACGGCGGGACTGAGCATGGCACCACCCTAGCCTCACACCGGAGCGGGAACCGGCGGGGATGCCGTTCACCGCACGGAACTGACCGTTCACCGACGCTGCGGGGCGTCGGGCGGACACGGCCGCCGGGGTATAGGAAAGTGATGAGCGTCACAGCTTGCACGGCGTCGTGTCCTGACCTTTTCGAGGTGGGCGCAGCGCGCAGGGCGGGCCCCAACAGAGGAGGAACAATGGCTGAAGAGCAGCCGGTTTCACACGCTGCGCACCCTGACCAGGTGGACTTCCGGGAAGTTCAGAGCTCACCCGAGTTCCAGGAACTACGCAAGCGCCAGCGCAGCTTTATTTTCCCCATGGCCGTGGTTTTCCTGGTCTGGTACTTCGCATACGTCCTGCTGGCCGACTACGCGCATGACTTCATGTCCACTCCGGTGATTGGCAACATCAACATCGGACTGATTCTGGGTCTCCTGCAGTTTGTCAGCACCTTTGGCATCACCATGTGGTACGTCAGTTACGCCAACCGCCGGTTGGACCCCATATCCGCGGAGATCCGCGCCGAACTTGAGGCCAAGGGCGTCAGCCGTCCGGAGGAGAACAAGTGAACACTGTGCAGATAGCTGCAGCCGACATTACGGCCGACTCCATCAAGGACACCGGCCTGCTGAACATGATTATCTTCGGCCTGTTCGTGGCCGTGACCCTGGTAGTGGTGCTGCGGGCCAGCCGCAACAATAAAACCGCCGCTGACTACTACGCCGCCGGCCGCTCGTTCACCGGACCGCAGAACGGCACGGCCATTGCCGGGGACTACCTCTCCGCGGCGTCCTTCCTCGGCATTGTCGGCGCCATTGCCATCAACGGCTATGACGGCTTCCTCTACTCCATCGGCTTCCTCGTCGCCTGGCTGGTAGCCCTGCTGCTGGTCGCTGAAATGCTGCGCAACACCGGCAAGTTCACCATGGCCGATGTGCTCTCCTTCCGCCTCAAGCAGCGTCCGGTCCGCATTGCCGCGGCCATCACCACCCTGGCGGTCTGCTTCTTCTACCTCCTGGCACAGATGGCCGGTGCCGGCGGACTGGTGTCCCTGCTCATGGGTATCGACGGCAAGGTGGGCCAGTCACTGGTGATCACCGTCGTCGGCGGCCTGATGATCATTTACGTACTGATCGGCGGCATGAAGGGCACCACCTGGGTGCAGATCATCAAGGCCTGCCTGCTGATTGCCGGCGCCGCCATCATGACCGTCTGGGTCCTGGCACTGCACGGCTTCAACCTCTCCGAACTGCTGGGTGCTGCCGTGGAAACCTCCGGTAATGCCGCCATCCTGGATCCGGGACTGCAGTACGGCAAGTCTGAAACCTCCAAGCTCGACTTCGTCTCCCTGGGCCTGGCGCTGGTGCTGGGCACTGCGGCACTGCCACACGTGCTGATGCGCTTCTACACCGTCCCCACGGCCAAGGAAGCCCGCCGGTCCGTGGTCTGGGCCATCTGGCTGATCGGCCTGTTCTACCTCTTCACCCTGGTGCTGGGCTACGGTGCAGCAGCACTTATCGGCGCAGACGCGATCAAGTCGGCTCCCGGCGGGGTGAACTCGGCAGCCCCGCTGCTGGCCTTCGCCCTCGGCGGGCCGGTACTCCTGGGCCTGATCTCCGCCGTCGCCTTCGCCACCATCCTTGCGGTGGTGGCCGGCCTGACCATCACCGCAGCGGCGTCCTTCGCCCATGACATCTACGCCAGCGTGATCCGCAAGGACCAGGTCGACGCCGACGGTGAAGTCAAGGTGGCCCGCACCACGGTGGTGGTGATCGGCATCGTCTCCATCCTCGGCGGCATCGGCGCACAGGGACAGAACGTGGCCTTCCTGGTGGCTCTGGCCTTCGCCGTTGCAGCCAGCGCGAACCTGCCGACCATCATCTATTCGCTGTACTGGCGGAAATTCTCCACCCAGGGCGCGGTCTGGAGCATGTACGGCGGCCTTGGCTCGGCGATCCTGCTCATCGCTTTCTCGCCCGTAGTCTCGGGTGCCGAAACCTCGATGATTGCCGGGGCGGACTTCGCCTGGTTCCCGCTGAACAACCCGGGTCTGGTATCCATCCCGCTGGCCTTCTTCCTGGGCTGGCTGGGCACTGTCCTGGATAAGAACACCGAATCCGCCACCAAGCAGGCGGAAATGGAAGTGCGTTCGCTCACCGGTGTCGGCGCTGAAAAGGCGGTTGACCACTAAGGCAGCTGCCCCAGGCATAAAGGCAGGGCCCGCTTCGGCGGGTCCTGCCTTTTGTGTGCCGCTTAAAAGCATGCACCGGTAAAACCGGCGAAAGGTGCACGCAAAAAACGGGAATCAGCGTCCCGTATTGGTATTGTGTGTGTCTGTTACCACTGTCTTCATCGCCCCGTTGCCCGAAAGGTTAGCGGAATCCGTGTCAACGGAAATGTTCAGCGGATTTCATCGGGCGGCGGAGCCATTGTCTCTAGAGGGGGAAATCCATATGTCACGCGTGTTGTCCACCGAGCAGGCGAAGTCTGCCATCAACCAGGTGCAGTCCATCATCAACGGCGGGTTCACCGACCAGATTCAGGCGCTGGACGCGCAGGGCAAGATCCTGTCAGACCCGAACGTATGGGACGGCCCGCTGGCCGCCCAGTTCCGCGGTTCAACGTGGCCGGAAACCAAGGCAGCGCTGGATAAGGCCCGCCAGGAGCTCGAAGAGCTGCGTACGCAGCTGCAGAAGATTTCGCAGGACATCTTCTCCGCAGGCGGCGGCGCGTAAGCGAGCCGTTCCCGTCCGCGTTGTAAGGGCCGGATAGCTGTTCCGCTGCCGCGGACGGCTATCCGGCCGGCACGCGCTTTGGACCGGCCGGGCAATCCATTCGCCCCGGCTGTTCGGCCGGTGGTCGCTTCCGGCCGGTTTTGACCGGTTTTCCCTTGACGTTCCGGCGCCGGTGTTTCGTCCCCGCAGGTACGCCCAAGGTTGTTTGATTCTTCTTTTCCAGTTCTTGCAGTGGGGGACCCTGATTTATGTCTGAGTCTAAGTTTGTCGAAGTTCCGTTGTTGCCCGAGGATGCGCAGGGACGGTTTGTCTACTCCGTAGCTGAAGAGATGAAGCAGGCATTTGAGAACGCGGCGGCACGCCTCGAGGGGCAGGCCGGCTCCCGGGCATCATTCGTGTCCACCGGTATCGAGGATTTCAAGGGCGCGTTCGCGGACATCTTCCAGGAGAACGCCGCTACTGCAGCCGTTGACGCGGCGAACCTGGCAACGGCCCTTCGCACTGTGGCCAAATATGCCGGGCAGATGATTCCGCTGGCACGCGAAGAAGATGCCAGGCGCAGGGAAAACAATGAATGGGTGTGGCGGCACAACAACCGCAGCTGGCTGGAGGAAGTCGGAGACTGGATCTGGGGCGAGGGGGAGCGGCCCAACCAGGAACGGGGACCGGCCCCGACGTTCGCACCCGCCACCGCGGTCACCGGCAGCCGGAGAACCCCGCCGTCCGGGAACGCCGGAGGTAACGGAGGCGGGACGTCCTCGGCGCGGCCGTCGAACCTGCGCAGTTTCGCGGTGGGTGCCAGGGGACTGGACGCTGAGCTGGTCGGTGCTCCCGGCAGCCTGGAAAGCCACCTGTCCACGTTTGCTGCCCAGTGCAACTGGGGCACCATCGAGGCCTCGGGGGTCCTGAGGGCCTACCGTGCGTACCTGACCGCCAACGAAAACGACGCCCGATGGGCCATCACAGTGGCGGATGCCTTTGCCGCAGCCGGAGGAGACGGGAACGTTTCCACCCTTTCGGATGCAGCTCTTGCCGCAGCCCTGGCCGCAGCCGGTGTGGACACCAGCCGGAGCGCCCTCGCCATCGACCCGCCGACCGCGGCCGGGGCCATCCCTACCACCGGTTACGCCAATGACCCGGTGAACACGGCCACGGGTAACTTCATTGAACCGGAAACGGACCTGGCCTTCGCCGGCAGGGCTTCCAGCCTGGCGCTGACCCGGATGTATAACTCTCTGCCTTCGGGCCTGGAATCTCCCGGCGTGTTCGGCCCGGGGTGGGCGTCCGTCCTGGACCAGCACCTGGTGCTGTCGGATGAGGGCTGCCGCTGGGTCCTGGCTGACGGCCGTGCCGTGGACTTTCCCCGCGAAGGCGAGGGCTGGGGCCGCGCCGTGGGAGAGAACTTCTGGGTTGCCCGCGAACCGGCAACCACTACGCCCCTGACGGACCTGGCCCTGCCCGAGGGCAGTACCGAACTGCTGGTGGTGCGCGACAACCAGGGCGCCTGGTGGGCCTACAGCATTACCGGCGTGTGGCTTGGCGCCGGCGCCGGTCCGGGCCGCACCATCTCCGTCCACCACGAATCTGCAGCCGACGGCGCCAACGACGCCGGTGCCTCCGCCCGGGTGTCCAGGCTTGCCCACGCCTGCGGCCGTTTCCTCGACGTGGACTACAGCGACGGCCGCGCCGCCGTCGTACGGACCTCAGACGGCCGGCGGGTGGAGTACGGCTACGACGACGCCGGCCGTCTCGTCACCGTCACTACGGAAACCGGCACCCGGACGTACCGGTGGAACGAGGCCGGCCTGATTGACGCGGTGTACTCCGCTGCCGGCGTGCTCGAAGCGGAGAACACCTACGACGAGCAGGGCCGGGTGATCCTGCAGCTGACCCAGCATGGCCGCCGCACCCGCTTCGCGTACCTGCCCGGACGGGTCACGGTTGTCTCGGATGAGGACGGCACACGCTCCAACTCCTGGATCGCCGATAGCAAGGGCCGGCTGGTCGGGGTGCTGGACTCCCACGATCAGCGCCAGTCCATGGCCTATGACCGGCATGGCAATCTGGTCTCCCTGACCGAACGCGACGGATCCGTCACCGTCCACGCCTATGACCTGCGCGGCCGCCGCATCCGTACCGTGACGCCCGAGGGTGCGGACCTGACCTACGGGTGGGACGAGCAGGACCGGATCACCACACTGGTCACCGAATCAGGGTCCGTCGTTACCTATGAATATGCCGATGACCTTTCCCGGGATCCGTCGGTGATCCTCGATCCGCTGGGCGGTCGGACCGAGCTGACCTGGGACCGGGGGCTGCTGACCCGGGTGACCGACCCGGCCGGGGTAACCGTCGAGTTCGACTACGACAACTACGGCGACCTGATTGCCACCCGCAACGCAGTCGGGGACACGGCAAGGGTCCTCCGCGACGCAGCCGGCCGCCCGGTGGCAGCCATTACCCCCTCGGGTGCTGCCACCCGCTTCACGTACAACGCTGTCGGGCTGCTCATCCGGCGCGAAGAAGCCGACGGTGCAGTCTGGTCCTTTGAGCATGATGCCGCCGGACGGATCACGGCGTCCATCGCCCCCGACGGGGGCCGGACGGAACTGGAATACGCGGCCAATGGGGAACTGGTCCGCACCATCGACCCCCTGGGCCGGGCCATTGAGCGGGAGTTTGACGAACTGGGCAACGTCACCGCAGCCATCCTGCCCGACGGTGCCCGCTGGGGTTTCACCCATGACACCCTCTCCCGGCTCACCGGGATCATCGATCCGGCCGGGCACGACTGGATCCGGGAGTACGACAGGATCGGCAACCTCACCGCCGTCGTCGACCCCACCGGCGTCCGCTCAGAGGCGAGTACGGACCGGAAAACGGGCACGGCCACCCTCGCCAACGCGTTCTCCACCTCCACTTACAGCTTCGATGAGTACGGGCGACCCGTCCGGGCCGAAGCTCCCGACGGCTCCGCTGAGCTGATCACCTATGACGCGGCCGGGAACCCGGTGGAGCTCGTGGACGGGGAAGGCGGGCTGACCCTGCTGGGACGGGACGTCTCCGGAAAAATCACCTCCATAACCTCGCCGTCCGGGGCCGTGACCCGGTATGAGTACGACATTTGCGGACGGCCCTGGAAGACCGTCGATCCGCTGGGCGCGGTCACCGAACTGGTCTACGACGCCGACCAGCGGGTGGCAGCCCGGATTCTGCCCACCGGTGAAGCCGAAATGTTCGAGTACGACGCCGCCGGCCGCCTGGCATTACGCGTCACGCCCGGAAACGGTGCAGCCCGCTACGGCTACGACAAGGCCGGCCGGCTGAATTTCTCCCAGGACTCCTGGTACGGCACACGCCGGTTCAAATACAACACCGCCGGAGAGCTCATCGAGTCGGTCAACGGCCTGGGCGGACGGACCCGGTTCGAGTACGACCTCCGGGGGCGCCTGGTGCGGATCACCGACCCGCTGGGCGGCGTCACCGAACGTACGTACACGGAGACCGACAGCATCGCCTCGGTCCGCGACCCGCTCGGCCGGGTCACAACGTCAACCTATGATCCGGCCGGCCGGCAGCTTTCCCACACCGACCCGGACGGGAACACCACCAGCTGGTCCTATGACCGTTCCGGACAGCAGGTCACTACCTCCTACAACGGGAAGCAGCTCGCCCGCATCGAACGTGACCGGTTGTCCCGTCGGGTGGTCATCGCGGACTCAACGGCCGGGAACGGGCTCACCGTGGAGCACGAACTTGGTTTCAACCGCCGCGGCCAGCTGACCTCCCGCACCCGCGGCGCCCAGGGGCTCTCCTGGAACTACGACGCCGACGGGCACCGAATGTCCTTCACCGACACCTCCGGTACCACCACCACTTACGTCCGGGACGCCGTCGGCCGCGTGAAGACCGTGCACAACCCCCGTCTGGGGGAGGCAGCGTTCACCTATGATCCGGCAGGCCGGCTGGTTGCCGCCACAGCCGGTGCCCTGGTGCAGGAATGGCAATACCGCAACGGGTACCCTGCCGAACACAGCCGCACCGATCGGACGGATGACGGCGCGCCCGACACCACGCTGATCGGCCGGGACGGGGACGGGCGGATCACCGGCCTGACCCGTGCCGGAGCAGTGACCCGCTACGCCTATGACAACGCCGGCCAGCTGGCAGCTGCCGCCACCACCCGCGGTGAGGGAACAGGGGCCTCCGTCCGTGCGCTGGTCTCGGAATGGCAGTACGACGCCGGCGGCCGCCTGGTCCGGGAGATGACTCCGGCCGGGCCGCGGACGTATACCTATGACGTTGCCGGGGAACTGACCTCCGTCACGGAGCCGGACGGGTCAAGGACTGAATATGTCTATGACGGGCTCGGCCGCCGGTCCCGGCTGCTCGGTCCGGACGGGTCCTGGACCGAATACTCCTGGAGTCCCACCGGTTTCCTCCAAGCGGCAGTGGAACGGGATCGCGACGGTAACGAAACGTCCCGGCACGAGCTCTGGGTGGACGCGCTGGGCGAGCTGGCTGCCGTCGACGGGTGCCAGGCGTGGTGGGACACCGCGAACCCGGTCCCCACCTTGGCCGGGATCGACGGCGAGCAGGTGCTGAACCTGCCCGGCGGCATCACGGGTGTCGGAGAGGCATGGACCGCGGCGGGCTGGCGGACGGCACGTCCGACGGACCACGCCGATCCGTGGGCGGTGCTCGGAAGTCCGGTGCTCCCCGAAGCGGGTGGAACCGCCGGCGCAGCCGGTGTTGCTCCCGGACTGGCAGGGGTACTCTCCGCAGGGATCCGGCTGACCGGCAACGGCGGCCTGGACATAGCGGGCCTGGAGTGGCTGGGTGCCCGGGCCTATGACCCGGCTACGCGCGGTTTCCTGTCCACGGATCCGCTCGCTCCGGTCCTGGGCGCGGGCTGGGACGGCAACCCGTATTCCTATGCCGGCAACAATCCGCTCAACACCACTGATCCGACGGGCCTGCGTCCGCTCACCGACGAGGATCTGAAGGCCTACGACGCCGCGAACGGCGGTGCGCTGGCAGCGGCGTGGGACTTCGTGAAGGAGAACAAGGACTACCTGATCGGCGGTGCCATGGTGGTTGTCGGCGGTGCCCTGATGCTCAGCGGGGTCGGCGGCCCGGCGGGCCTCGCCCTCGTAGCTGCCGGTGCCGACACCATCATCCAAAAGGCAACTACGGGTTCAGTGAACTGGGGCCAGGTGGCAGTGTCCGGGGCCGTCGGCTGGATAGCCGGTCCCATCGCCGGCAAGGCCGGCCACGCCGTCGTCGCGGGTCTGAGCCGCGCAGCGGCAACCCAGGCGGGCAAGGCTGCCATCACCAACGGAGCATTCGGCGGGGCTGCCAGCACCGGCATGTATTTTATGACGACACCCAAGGAAGACTGGTCGTGGCAGGGTGCCGGAGGTGCTCTTGCCGGTGGTGTGGTGACAGGCATGATAAGTCCGCAGGCGGGTTATCTCGCCCCCCTATCCGGCCGATTTTCCACGCTGGTCCAATACGGTGTGGGCGGGCTTGGGGCCGTGGGGGGCGGCTTGGTCGACAACGCCATCGCCGGAGACCCGTACACCGGGGTCGAGATGGCCTTCGATGCCATCGGCGGCGGCTTGCTCACGCACTTTCCGGGGGCTTCCGCGCTGAGTCCGAAGCCGGGTTGGCTGGACCACACGTTTGCGGCCTACGGAGGAAGTCACGCATCAGTTATTGTTGGTGGAATGAAATTTGCAGTTGACGAAGTGGCAGACCTTTGGTGATTAACGGCAAGGAACCGGACCAAAAGAATGATGAACCGCCGAGCCATTTGACCCCTCAGGATCTTGTGCTGGGCAGGAAGGCCAGTAGGTATCTTGACCTGCTGTGTCTGGCCGCCATAGCGGTTTGTGCGGGGATAGCTGTCTTCGTGGCATTCAGCGTTCCGCTCGGGACACGCATGCCTTACAGCGGGCAGTTCAGCCGGAACGGTATTCCCTGGCCCGTCGCTTTGGGGGCAACGCTGCTAGTCCTCTTTGGGCTCTGGCGGTCCGGTAAGAAACCGGACGCGCACCATATGGGAAAGAAAGCGCGTGTTGGTGTGTACACCCTCGGAAGCGCAATGGTTGCCGGCTGCGTTATTGGCCAGTGGGTGATGGCCCGGTCGATACTGATTGAAGGCGGAGCATTCTAACAACGCATGGGATCGACATAGATGTAGGTGGGGCCAGCGGTGAAAATTGAGGATTTCCGGGGACGCAGGCCTGAGGACCCAGCCAGAGAACTGACCGAAGAGGATCTCCTGTTGGGGAAGAAAACGGTCAGGGTCATTGAAATCATGTGTTTGGCTGCCATTGCGGTCTGCGCAGGTATTGCGGTTTTTGTTTTTGCGAGCGTCCCCTTGGATACCAAATTGCCGTATAACGGGCAGTTCGGCAGGAACGGAATTCCCATGCCCATCGCGATGCTTGCCGTCTTCCTGGTCCTCACGGGCCTGTGGAGGGCAACGAAAAAGCCGGATGCATACCACCTGAGCAAGGGCGCCCGTGTGAGGGTACCGATCCTCGGAGCCGTGCTCATGCTCGCTTTCGTCGGGGCGCAGTGGGCCATGGCGCATGCAATCCTCGTTGAAGGCGGCGCCCTCCCGGCATAGCCGGTGGGTGGCTGGTAAAAGCGCAGGCAATTCCCCGGATGAGCGCCGGGCCAGGGGCTTCCGCGCGATTAGCGCCGGGATCCGGGCTGCAGCAGGGGAGTGGCCCGCAGCGGGATCAGCTCACCCATGGCCAGATTGGTGTCGCAGCGCTGCACGCCGTCCACCGCCAGTATCTGCTTGTTGATCCGGAACAGGTCCTCCGCATCGGCAGCCACCACCCGCAGCAGGATGTCCGCATCCCCGGTAAGCCCGTGCGCCTCGGTCACTTCAGGAACTTCCGCCAGATCCGCGGTAATCCGGGCCAGCGCCGGCTGATGGACATGCACGTGGACAAACGCCATCAGCGGATATCCCAACGCCGCCGGGTTGATCCGGCGTTCGAACGGCAGGAACGCCCCCTTGCGCTCCAGCCCTGCCAACCGGGCCTGCACAGTGTTGCGGGAGAGGCCAAGCACAGCAGCCAACGCCACCGCTGTGCGTTGGGGATCTTCTGCCAGCGCCAGAAGCAGGCGGCGGTCGGTGGCGTCAAGGAGCATAGTGCGCAACGCTAGCACGCCCCTTGACCGCTTTATAGGGCAGGATGCTCGGTCTTTCGGGAAATGGTTGTGCCACCTGCCGGGTGTGAGTAGGGTCACATTACCCGGGCAATGGAGCCCGGGATCAGTTCGGCCCCGCCAACCCTGGGGCCCAACCCGGAAGGATACGAATCCAAGTGTCCCTGCATACCCCGGTGCGGCACCCGGAAAACTCCGGCAGTTCCCCCACCGACCCCTATGTCCAGCTTGTTACACCGGACGGCATCCGCGTCCCCGATCCGATCTATGACCGCTGGGTCGACGATATTGACGGCACCCGGCTCCGCGAGCTCTACCTCGACATGGCGGTCATCCGGCGCATCGATACCGAAGCCACCGCCCTGCAGCGCCAGGGTGAGCTGGGCCTGTGGCCGCCGCTGCTCGGGCAGGAAGCGTCGCAGATCGGCTCGGCCCGGGCCCTGCGCCCCTCGGACTTTGTGTTCTCCAGCTACCGCGAAAACGGAGTGGCGTACTGCCGCGGCGTGGGCATGGAGGATCTCATGCGCGTCTGGCGCGGCAACGCCGCCGCCGGCTGGGACCCGTATGCAGTGAACATGGCCCCCACCCAGGTGATCATCGGGGCCCAGGCCCTGCACGCCGCGGGGTTTGCCATGGGCATCACCCGTGACGGCACCGACGACGCCGCCATCAGCTACTTCGGTGACGGTGCCACCAGCCAGGGCGACGTCAACGAAGCCATGGTCTTCGCCGCGAGCTACAGCTCGCCGGTCATTTTCTTCTGCACGAACAACCAGTGGGCCATCTCCGAACCGGTGACCCTGCAGGCACAGGTGCCTATTGCCAACCGTGCCCCCGGATTTGGGATTCCCTCCACCCGGGTAGACGGCAATGACGTCCTGGCCGTCATGGCCGCCACCCGGGAGGCGCTGGAACGTGCGCGCTCCGGACACGGCCCGACCTTCATCGAGGCCGTCACCTACCGGATGGGCCCGCACACCACGGCCGATGACCCCACCCGGTACCGGGACGCAGCCGAGCTGGACGACTGGAAGGCCAAGGACCCGCTGACCCGGATCGAGGCGCTGCTGACGCAGATGGGACTGTTCGGCGCTGACTTCACCGCCGACGTCGCCGCCAAAACGGATGCCGCAGCGGCAGAGCTTCGGGCGGCCTGCCTGGGCATGCCTGACCCGGTGCCTGCCGATGTCTTCGCCCACGTCTATTCCGAGCCCAACTCCTGGCTGGACCGCCAGCAGGAGCAATACTCGCGCTACCTCAACGGTTTCGCGCCAGAGGAGAACCGCGCATGACCACCATGACTTTCGGCAAAGCCATCACAGCGGGTCTCCGGCGCGCGATGGAGAAGGACCCCAAGGTCCTGGTGATGGGCGAAGACGTCGGCAAGCTCGGCGGCGTTTTCCGGATTACCGACGGACTGCAGCAGGATTTCGGGCCCCAGCGCGTAGTGGACACCCCGCTGGCCGAATCCGGCATCATGGGTACCGCCGTCGGACTTGCCTTCCGCGGCTACCGTCCCGTGGTGGAGATTCAGTTCGACGGGTTCATCTATCCGGCCTTTGACCAGATTGTGTCCCAGGTAGCAAAAATGCACTACCGCACCAGGGGCGCCGTCTCACTGCCGCTGACCATCCGGGTGCCCTTCGGCGGCGGCATCGGTTCCCCGGAGCACCACTCGGAATCCCCGGAGGCGTACTTCACCCACACTTCCGGGCTGCGTGTGATCAGTGTGTCCAACCCGCAGGATGCCTACACGATGATCCAGCAGGCCATCGCCTCCAATGACCCGGTGCTCTATTTCGAGCCGAAGCGCCGCTACCACGTCAAGGGAGAAGTGGACCTGGAAGCGGAACCGGAGCTGCCCATGGGCTCGGCCCGGGTACTGACCGCCGGTACCGACGTCACCCTGGTGACCTACGGACCGCTGGTACCCACCGCGCGCGATGCGGCCGTGGCTGCCTCCGACGAGGGTGTGTCAGTGGAGGTCATCGACCTGCGCTCGCTGGCGCCCATCGACTTCGACACAGTGGAGGCCTCCGTACGGAAGACCGGCCGCCTGGTGATCACCCATGAAGCCGCGCAGTCCGGCGGCCTGGGTGCAGAGATTGCCGCCAGCATCACCGAGCGCTGCTTCAACTACCTCGAGCATGCGCCCGTGCGGGTCACCGGCTTCGACATCCCCTATCCGCCGGCCCGGCTCGAATCCCACCATCTGCCGGATCTGGACCGGATCCTGGACGGGGTGGACTGTGTGCTGGACCGGCCCAGCTCCCTCTCCGCCCCCATCCTCAGCGCTGTGCCGGCGGTGGGCTGATGCTGCGCGAATTCCGCCTCCCGGATCTGGGGGAGGGGCTCACCGAGTCCGAAATCGTGAACTGGTATGTCGCCGTGGGGGACAGCGTGCAGCTGAACCAGGTGATCGCCGACGTGGAGACAGCCAAGGCAGTGGTCGAACTGCCCTCGCCGTACGCGGGTGTGGTGGCACGGCTGCACGAGCAGCCCGGGACCGTAGTGGAGGTGGGGTCACCGATAGTCTCCTTCGAAGTGCCCGCCGGAGACACTCCCGGGGATACGGACCCTGCGCCGGCAGGTGGAGCCCCCGCCAAGCGGGAGCCGAACCTGGTGGGCTATGGCGCCCTGCCCGACGCGGCCGGACGCCCGGCCCGGCGCCGGCGGTCGGTTCCGGTAGCGGCGACATCCGTACAGGTGGCGGCATCCGTGGCGCCGGCTGACCCCGTGGCGCCGGCGGCAGTTGATACGCCGAAGGACGAACCGGCTCCCGCGCCGGTGTCCTTCCCGGCCGCGGCACCCGCCGGGCCGGCTGACCCCGTGCAGGAACGTCCCCGCTCCACCCCGCCGGTCCGCAAGCTGGCCCGGGATCTCTCCGTGGACCTCACCCTGGTGCGCGGAACGGGGCCAGACGGGCTGGTGGTGCGGGCCGACGTCGTGCGCGCCGCCTCACCGGCAGCCACACCCGACGCCGCTCCCGCCGCCGGAGTGGAGACGGTACCGGCGCCCGTGCAGGCCGTGGAGCCGGGCCGGGAGGAACGGATACCGGTCTCAGGTATCCGCAAGCACACCGCCGCGGCCATGGTGGCCAGTGCCTTCACGGCCCCGCACGCAACGGTTTTCCTGACCGTGGATGTCACTCCCAGCATGGAACTGCTGGCACGGCTCCGTAAGCAACCTGCCTTCGACGGGGTCAAGCTGTCCCCGCTGACCCTTGCAGCCAAGGCCGTCTGCCTGGGATTGAAGCGTTTCCCGGCGCTGAACTCGCGGTGGGATGAGCCGGCCCGGGAGATCATCCGCTACAACTACGTCAACCTGGGTATTGCTGCCGCCACACCGCGGGGGCTGATGGTTCCCAACATCAAGGACGCGCACGCGCTTAGCCTGCACGGGCTCGCCTCAGCGGTGATGGAACTGGCGCAAACGGCACGGGAGGGGAGGACAACGCCGGCCGCGCTGACCGGCGGAACCATCTCGATCTCCAACGTGGGGGTGTTTGGCGTGGATGCCGGAACCCCGATCCTGAATCCCGGCGAAGCCGCGATTTTGGCACTCGGCGCTGTCCGGCGGCAGCCGTGGGAGTACAACGGAGACATCGCGCTGCGGCAGGTCATGACGCTGAGCCTCTCCTTCGACCACCGGCTGGTGGACGGGGAACAGGGTGCAGGGTTCCTCAGTGAAGTGGGCGCGGTGCTGGCCGAACCGGCGCTGGCGCTGGCCATGATGTAACCCGCCGGCACGGCAAAGACGAAAGGGCCCGTTCCTGTGCGGAACGGGCCCTTTCGTTTTGCGGGCACCTGCCCGGGAACTTAGGAACTAGTTCAGTTCGAGCTCGAGTTCGCGGACCACGGTGCCGCGGGCATTCGCGAAACCGCGGGTCTCACCGATAACCGTGAAGCCGTACTTTTCCAGAATGCGGATGGAGCTGACATTGTCCGCCACGGCGCGGGCACGGACCGGGCGCTCGGTGAACTCCTCAAGGAACAAACCGACGGCGGCCGTGGTGATGCCCTGGCCCCACCGCGCCTTGTCGATCCAATAGCTGATCTCGGGAACGTCACCGTCCCGGTAGGCCAGGATGCTGCCCACTACCTCGCCGTCGGACACGATGGTCCGTACGGTGATGCTCTCGTCATTGAGGATGCTCTGCCAGTGGTGGTCAAAGACCCCGCGGTCCGCCGGGTTCTTGGCGGTGAAAGCCGCCATATGGTTGGCGCTGGGGTCCAGCTGGTGGGAGAAAAACTCCTCCAGGTCGGCGGGAACTACGGCACGAAGCTCGATCACAGCAGGTCTTTCTGCTCGGGGGATTTGTTGTCAGCCTACAAGGAGATGTGCCCGGGGAGGGCGCAAGGAAAACTACTTGGCGTTCAGGGCCGCCCACGCCATCTTATCGAGGAGCGAGCGCAGCTTCGCCGTCTCGCGGGCACCGGTGCGCCCGTGGACGGTGTGGGAGGTGGAGTTGATCAGTCCGAACACGCCTTGCGCACGGTGGCGCAGCAACGGCAGGTCCGAACCGGGGTGCAGGGCTGAGAGTGCGTCCACCCACACTTCCACGTACTGGCGCTGCAGGGAACGCACCGTCCGTTCATCATCTTCGGGCAGGCTGCCAAGATCCCGGTCCTGGACCCGGATGACATCCGCCTGGCGGAGTGCAAAGTCCACCTGGAACTCCACCAGCCCGCGGAGGGCGATCTCCGGCGTCGCTGATTCGGCGACCACCGCCTTGCCGCCTTCGAGCAGGTCCCGGCTGACCCCCACCAGCAGGGCGGACAGCACGGCGGGTTTGCCGCTGAAGTGCCGGTACACGGCGGGGCCGCTGACACCGGCTGCGGCGCCCAGTTCCTCAATGGATACGCCGTTGTAGCCGCGCTCCGCAAAGAGGGAAGCAGCCGCATCAAGCATGGCGGCCCGTCGTGAGGCCTTGGCCAGGCTGCGCCCCGTCACGCGGGGCACCTCCTTTTCTGCGTCATTCTTCGCTGCGTCCATTCCCACCCTTCCGATTGGAGCGCACATTTCTTTCCATTCTGGTGGACAGACCAGTTAATAACCAATAACCTAACTTGGGTTAGGGGTTATTAACTTAGGCTTGAGGCCCGGTTGACCCTCGCAACTCGGCAGAAAGACGTCAATGGAGACACTGAAATCCGGGCTCGACACGGCAGGCAGCGGGTTCGCCAAAAACGCCGCTGCACAGCAGGAACTGGCGGCGGAACTGCGCTCGCGGCTGGCAGCGGCAGCGCTGGGCGGACCCGAGCGTTCCAGGGAACGGCATACCGGCCGCGGCAAGCTGCTGCCCCGGGACCGCGTGACCCGGCTGCTGGACCCCGGCAGCCCCTTCCTGGAAATCGCTCCGCTGGCCGCCGAAGACATGTACGACGGCGAGTGCCCCGGTGCCGGGCTGATCGCCGGTATCGGCCGGGTCTCCGGCCGGCAGGTGATGGTGCTCTCCAATGACGCCACGGTCAAGGGCGGCACCTATTACCCGATGACCGTCAAAAAACACCTCCGCGCACAGGAAATTGCGCTGGAGAACCGGCTTCCCTGCATCTATCTTGTGGACTCCGGCGGGGCATTCCTGCCCCGGCAGGACGAGGTTTTCCCGGACCGGGAACATTTCGGCAGGATTTTCTTCAATCAGGCACAGATGTCCGCGCGGAAAATTCCGCAGATTGCGGCTGTGCTGGGGTCCTGCACGGCAGGCGGCGCCTACGTTCCGGCCATGAGCGACGAAACCGTTATTGTGCGCAACCAGGGCACGATCTTCCTGGGCGGGCCTCCGCTGGTCAAGGCAGCCATCGGCGAGATTGTGACGGCAGAGGAGCTGGGCGGCGGCGAGGTGCATTCGCGCACCAGCGGCGTCACCGACCACCTGGCCGAAAACGATGCCCATGCCCTGGAGATCGTCCGCAGCATTGTGGAAACCTTCCCGCAGCAGCGGCCCGCGGAGGATCTTATTGAGACGCGGCCGCCGGCCGAAGATCCGGCCGGGATCTACGGGGCGGTCCCCACCGACCTGCAGACCCCCTACGACGTCCGTGAGCTGATTGCCCGCCTGGTGGATGCCAGCGAGTTCCACGAATTCAAAAAGGAATACGGCACCACACTGGTCACCGGATTCGCCCGGCTGCACGGCCACCGGATCGGCATTGTGGCTAACAACGGCGTGCTGTTCAGTGAATCAGCGCTCAAAGGTGCCCACTTCATCGAGCTCTGCGACCAGCGCGGCATTCCCCTGGTGTTCCTGCAGAATATTTCCGGCTTTATGGTCGGGCGGGATTACGAGGCAGGCGGCATCGCAAAAAACGGCGCCAAAATGGTCACCGCCGTGGCCACGGCCCGGGTGCCGAAGCTGACAGTGGTGGTGGGGGGCTCCTTCGGGGCCGGCAACTATTCCATGTGCGGGCGGGCCTACTCGCCGCGCTTTATGTGGATGTGGCCCGCTGCCCGCATATCCGTAATGGGCGGGGCACAGGCTTCCTCGGTCCTCGCCACGGTCAAACGCGACCAGCTCGAGGCCCGGGGTGAGGACTGGCCCGTGGAGGAAGAGGAAGCCTTCAAGGCCCCCATCCGGGACACCTACGAAACACAGGGGAGCCCGTATTACTCCACTGCGCGTCTTTGGGACGACGGCATTATCGATCCGCTCGACACCCGCACCGTCCTAGGCCTGGCACTTGATGTCTGTGCCAACGCCCCGCTGCCGGAGACCTCCTTCGGCCTGTTCCGGATGTGAGCCCCATGAGACCTCTAGAGAATCCGCTCTTTGACACCGTGCTGGTGGCCAATCGCGGCGAAATTGCCTGCCGCGTGATCCGCACCCTCCGGCAGCTGGGCATCCGCTCCGTTGCGGTCTACAGCGACGACGACGCCGGTGCCCGCCACGTCCGAGAGGCAGACACGGCGGTCCGGCTGGGCCCGGCGCCCGCACGGCAAAGCTACCTGTCCGTGGACGCCGTGCTGGCCGCCTGCCGCAGCACCGGGGCGCAGGCCGTGCACCCCGGCTACGGGTTCCTCAGTGAAAACGCCGACTTTGCCCGGGCATTGGAGGACGCCGGCATCACCTTCATCGGCCCGGGAGTCCACTCCCTGGACCTGATGGGGGACAAGATCCGGGCCAAGAACCACGTCCAGGCGCACGGGGTTCCGGTGGTCCCCGGCATCGCCGAGCCGGGCCTGGATGACGCCCGGCTGCTGGCAGCCGCAGCCGACGTCGGATATCCGATTCTGATCAAACCCTCCGCAGGTGGTGGCGGCAAGGGCATGCAGGCGGTCGAGCATCCGGAAGACCTGCCGGCGGGCCTGCAGACCGCCCGCCGGGTGGCCGCCTCCGCCTTCGGCGACGACACCCTGTTCCTGGAGCGTCTCGTCTCCTCGCCCCGGCACATCGAAGTGCAGGTCCTTGCGGATACGCACGGCAACGTTATCCACCTGGGCGAGCGGGAATGCTCGCTGCAGCGCCGGCACCAGAAGGTCATCGAGGAAGCTCCCTCGGTGCTGCTGGATGCCGCCACCCGGGAACGCATCGGCCAGGCTGCCTGCGACGCGGCCCGTTCCGTGGACTACACCGGAGCCGGGACCGTGGAATTCCTGGTCTCGGACGCGTCTCCGGACGAGTTCTTTTTTATGGAAATGAATACCCGGCTGCAGGTGGAGCACCCGGTAACGGAAATGGTCACCGGGGTGGACCTGGTCGCGGAGCAGGTCAGGATTGCCGCCGGGCGCCCACTGTCACTGAAGCAGGAGGACGTAGTCCTCACCGGGCACGCCGTGGAGGCCCGCATCTACGCAGAGGATCCGGCCCGGGACTTCCTGCCGACGTCGGGCTCCGTGCAGTGGCTCAGCGAACCCTTCGGCGAGGGCATCCGGGTGGATTCCTCCCTGCTGCCCGGACTGGCGGTGTCCTCCAGCTATGACCCGATGCTGGCGAAGGTCATCGCCTGGGGACCGGACCGTGCCGCCGCGCTTGCGCGCCTGGACTCGGCCCTGGCCGGCACCGCCGTCCTGGGCATCGGCACCAATGTTGAGTACCTGCGGCTGCTGCTGGCGGACCCTGACGTGCGGGCCGGACGGCTGGACACCACGCTGATCCAGCGCCGCCTGCCCGGGCTCCGCTTCCGTACGGCGCAGGACCCGGAACTGGCGGCGGCCGCACTGCTGCACCTGCACTCCCTGGCCGGCTCTGCCTCACCGTGGCAGCGGGCCGACGGATGGCGGGTGGGTGGAGCGGTTGAACTTCCACTGACCTTCGCCGCACCGTCTCCGGAGGGCACGGACGTGGAGGTGGGCGTCACCGGAACTGCGGCACAGGCCCGCATCCGGATCGCCGGCGGCCCGGTACGCAGCGCCGCGCTGCTGGACGCGCCGGGGACACCGACCGCCCGTCCCCTCGCACCGGGCAGCCGGGTGCAGCTGAGCCTGGACGGTGTGCTGCACACCTTCACGGTCGCGGCTGAACCTGGCTCCGGGGCGCTCTGGCTTGCCGGCGACGCAGACACCGGACCGTTCACGGTCCGCCTGCGGGTTCGCTCGCGCCGCGAACAGCTGGACCGCCAGCTCGCGGAGGCAGGACGGGAAGCCGGGACAGCGGACCCGGTGGTGCGCTCGCCGATGCCCGGCACCGTGGTGGCCGTCGCCGTGGCAGACGGCACCCGGGTGAGCGCCGGGGACCCGCTGCTGAGCGTGGAGGCCATGAAGATGGAACACCAGCTGCGCGCTCCGGTGGACGGGGTTGTCAGCATCAGCCTCGCTCCGGGGGACCTGGTCAAGGCGGACCAGGTCCTGGCCACCCTCACACCCGAGCCGGTTCCCGCCGGCGACGAACCCAGTACAGGTCCTGCCACGGCCGTAACCCCCGAAGGAGCAGACAATGCCCGACTTTGAACTCAGCGAGGAATATCAGGACCTTTCCGACACGGTGCGTGATTTCGCCGATGAGGTCATAGCTCCCGTCTCCGCCCAGCACGACGCCGAGCACAGCTTCCCCTACAAGGTGGTGGCCCAGATGGGCGAGATGGGCCTGTTCGGGCTTCCCTTCCCGGAGGAGTACGGCGGCATGGACGGCGACTACTTCGCTCTGGCGCTCGCGCTGGAGCAGATTGCCCGGGTGGACCAGTCGGTTGCCATCACCCTGGAAGCCGGAGTGTCGCTCGGCGCGATGCCCATCTACCGCTTCGGCAACGAGGAGCAGAAGCAGCAGTGGCTGCCCCTGCTGGCCAGCGGAGAGGCCCTAGCCGGCTTCGGACTGACCGAACGTGAAGCCGGGTCCGACGCAGGGGGGACCAAAACCACCGCCCGGCTGGAGAACGGTGAATGGGTGATCAACGGCAGCAAGGAGTTCATTACCAACTCCGGCACCGACATCACCCGGCTGGTCACCGTCACCGCCGTCACGGATACGGTGACGGAAGCGGACGGTACCTTCCGGAAAAAGATCTCCACCATCCTGGTGCCCACCGACACCCCCGGCTTCACCGCTGAAAAGCCGTACAACAAGGTGGGCTGGAATGCCTCGGACACCCACCCGCTGACCCTCACCGACGTCCGGGTCCCCGAAGCGAACCTGCTCGGAGCTCCGGGCCGCGGATTCGCCAATTTCCTGCAGATCCTCGATGAAGGCCGCATTGCCATTGCCGCGCTGGCCACCGGCGCCGCCCAGGGCTGCGTTGAGGAATCCCTGAAATACGCCAAGGAACGCTCCGCTTTCGGGGCGCCCATCGGCACCTATCAGTCCATCTCCTTCAAGATCGCCCGGATGCAGTCCCGTGCCCACACTGCCCGGCTGGCCTACTATGACGCCGCCGCCCGGATGCTGGCCGGCAAGCCGTTCAAGACCCAGGCCGCCATGGCGAAGATGATCGCCGGCGAAGCGGCCATGGACAATGCCCGCGATGCCACCCAGATTTTCGGCGGCTACGGCTTTATGAATGACTTCCCGGTGGCCCGGCATTACCGGGATTCGAAGATCCTGGAAATCGGCGAAGGAACTACTGAGGTGCAGCTGATGCTGATTGCCCGCAGTATGGGCCTGTGAGGATGAGGAACAAGGAAGGGAACAGGGCATGATCGACAAGGTGTACCCAAGCGCGGCAGCAGCCGTGGCGGACATTCCCGACGGGGCTTCCCTCGCCGTGGGCGGCTTCGGCCTGTGCGGCATCCCGGTGGCGCTGATCGACGCACTGCACCTCCAGGGCACCATGGACCTGGAGACCGTGAGCAACAACTGCGGCGTGGATGACTGGGGCCTGGGCCGGCTGCTCGCAGACCACCGCATCCGCCGTACCGTCAGTTCCTATGTGGGGGAGAACAAGGAGTTCGCCCGCCAGTTCCTCTCCGGGGAGCTTGAAGTGGTCCTCACGCCCCAGGGCACGCTGGCGGAGAAGCTGCGCGCCGGGGGCGCGGGTATTCCGGCGTTCTATACGCCCGCCGGAGTGGGTACGCAGGTTTCCGAAGGCGGCCTGCCGCAGAAGTACGACGCCGAGGGCCTCGTGGCGCTCGCCTCGGAACCAAAGGAGGTGCGCAGCTTCAACGGGGCGGACTATGTGCTGGAGGAATCCCTGACCCCGGACTTCGCCCTGGTGCATGCCGCCAAGGGGGACCGGCACGGGAACCTGGTCTTCCACGCCACGGCCATGAACTTCAACCCGCTCTGCGCCACCGCAGGCCGGATCACCATTGCCGAGGTGGAGGAACTGGTGGAACCCGGAGAGCTGGATCCGGAGCACGTTCACGTCCCGGGGATCTTTGTCCAGCGCGTGGTGCTGGCCCCGGACGTGGAGAAGCGCATTGAGAAGCGCACCGTGAGCACCCCGAACAACAAGGAGGCCTGAGATGGCACTGAGCAGGCATGAACTGGCCGCCCGGGTGGCGCGGGAGCTGCACGACGGCGAATACGTCAACCTGGGAATCGGCATGCCCACCCTGATCCCCAACTACATCCCCGACGGCGTCGAGGTGGTGCTGCACTCCGAAAACGGCATCCTCGGCGTCGGCCCCTATCCCTCCGAGGAGGCCCTGGACCCGGACCTGATCAACGCCGGCAAGGAAACAGTCACCGTCAACCGCGGTGCCTCCTTCTTCGATTCGGGTGCCTCCTTCGGCATGGTGCGCGGCGGCCACGTGGATGTGGCTGTGCTCGGAGCCATGGAAGTGGCCGCCAACGGGGACCTGGCCAACTGGATGGTTCCGGGCAAGATGGTCAAGGGCATGGGCGGGGCCATGGACCTGGTCTTCGGCGCCAAGCGGGTGATCGTGATGATGGAACACATGGACCGGTCCGGCCGGCCCAAGATCGTGTCCGAGTGCTCCCTGCCCCTGACCGGGAAGGGGTGCGTTGACCTGATCGTCACGGACCTGGCCGTCATCGAGGTGGGGCCGGAAGGGCTGGTCCTGCGCGAGACCGCCCCGGGCGTCAGCGTTCAGGACGTGCTGGCCGCCACCGGAGCGCCGCTGGAGGTCAGTCATGGCCTCTGAGCAGACCGCGCGGAACGGCAGCGGCCTCGGGACCCAGCCGAAGGTGGTCATCCAGCGGGGGCTGTTCCTGGACGAGCTCGAGGCGGGTACGGTCTATCAGCACCGGCCGGGCCGCACAGTCACCGAGGCGGACAACGTCCTGTTCACCACGCTGACCATGAACACCCAGGGCCTGCATCTGGACGCCGCCTTCAGTGCCACGGCGCCGTTTGGGCAGCGGCTGGTGAACTCCATGCTGACGCTCTCCACCATTGTGGGACAGTCCGTGGGCCAGCTGACCCAGGGCACCCTGGTGGCCCAGCTGGGCATGACGGACATCAGGTTCCCGCATCCGCTGTTCCACGGCGACACCTTGTACGGCGAAACCCTCGTGGCCGGTACCCGCCTTTCCGCCTCCCGGCCCGGGCAGGGGATCGCGGAGTTCGAGCACACCGGGCGGAACCAGGACGGTGAGGTGGTGGCAACCTTCCGCCGAACGGCACTGATGTGGACCTCCGAGGGTTTTGCCGCGCAGGAACAGGCCGCCGGACCGCGATAGGTTGTAAAAGCACGGCCGTGACAGGAGTAACTGCTGTGGAAGAAACCGGTAACCGGAGTATCAAGGAGTTCAGCCAATGACGACCTTCCCCATGGGACCCGCACTGCTTTTCTGCCCGGGGGACCGCCCGGAACGTTTCGGCAAAGCCGCCGAGCGGGCCGACGCCGTCATCGTGGACCTGGAGGACGCCGTGGCGCCGCGGGACAAGGACGCCGCCCGGAAGAACCTGCTGGCTGCGGATCTGAACCCGGCAACCACCATCGTGAGGGTCAACCCGCTGGGTACCGAGGACTTCGCCAAGGACCTTGCCGTCCTGCAGGAAACCCCGTACCGCACCGTCATGCTGGCCAAGGCAGAGGATGCCGCTGCCGTGGCCGAGGCGCTCGCAGGCTTCACCGTGGTGGCACTGCTGGAAACCGCCCTCGGCGTTGTGCGGGCGGCTGAGATCGCTGCCGCGGAGAACGTGGCGGCGCTGATGTGGGGTGCGGAGGATTTGCTGGCCTCCCTCGGCGGGGAGTCCAGCCGCCGGGAGGACGGTTCCTACCGCAGCGTTGCCGTCCAGGCCCGGTCCACCGTGCTGCTGGCCGCCGGGGCCTTCGGTAAGGGTGCCATTGACTCGATCTACGGAAACATCCCGGACGTGGAAGGGCTGGAACTGGAGGCCAGGGACGCCGTCGCCTCGGGCTTCGCTGCCAAGGCCTGCATCCACCCGGGACAGGTCGCGGCAGTACGAGCCGCCTATGCTCCGGACCCCGCGGACGTGACCTACGCCGAACAGGTCCTCGCCGAAGCCAAAAACCACGGCGGAGTCTTTAACTTCCGCGGGAACATGATCGACGGGCCGCTGCTGAAGCAGGCCGAGCAGACACTGCGCCGTGCCCGCCCATAGCGCGCCGCCCGGCGTAGGGAATCATCCGCGGACGGGAGCCGTTGAGTTGTCATGCGCATAGTCATAGCCGGAGCCCACGGAAGAATCGCCCGCGAACTGGGCCGCCTGCTGGCCGCAGACGGCCACGATGTTGCCGGCCTGATCCGCAATCCGGAGCAGGCAGCTGACCTGGAACACGACCACGTTGCCCCGGTTGTCCTGGATCTGGAAAACAGCACCCTGGAGGACCTGGTGCAGGTGCTGACCGGTGCTGACGCCGCAGTGTTTGCCGCCGGTGCGGGCCCCGGCAGCGGCGCCGCCCGCAAGGACAGTGTGGACCGTGCAGCTGCCGTGCTGCTGGCTGAAGCCGCGGAGCAGGCCGGTGCCGGCCGTTTCCTTCAGGTGTCCTCCGCCGGACTCGATGCCGTCCGGGACGGCAGGCGCCCGGAGGAGCTGGAGGAGGTGATGTATGCGTATCTGGTGGCCAAGCTGGCCGCCGAGGAAGACCTGATGGCACGCAGCCAGCTCGACTGGACCATTGTGCGCCCCGGCATTCTCACCAATGACGCAGGGGAGGGGCTGGTAGAGCTGGCACCGGAGGTGCCGTACGCATCGATCCCGCGCCACGACGTCGCCGCCGTCCTGGCGGAACTGCTGCGCACCGGTGCCGGCGTTCACCAGGCACTGGGCCTGGTCACCGGCACCACTCCCATCCCTGACGCCGTGCAGGCACTGCAGCCCGGCAGATAGGGAAAGGACCCCGGCAAGCGGCTCGGCGGCCCGGGACCCGGTATCCCGCCCCGGCCGGCCCGCTGGGGGATACTGGAAGCATGCAGCAGACGCCCAGCACCGCATCCAGCACCACATCCAGCCCGGCACCGGCCAGCACGGCCTATGACTACGTGCTTGACCACCGGCCGGCGCCGGACGGCGGAGCTCCCCGGCGGGTGGTGCTGCTCGGGTCCACCGGCTCCATCGGCACGCAGGCCATCGACGTCGCAGACGGTGCACCGGAGCGGTTCCGCATTGTGGCCCTGGCCGCCGGCGGATCCAACCTCGACCTGCTGGCCCGCCAGGCCGTACATACCCGGGCCGAAGCCGTCGGCTGCGCCGCCATCGACCTGCCCACGCTGCGCCGGCATATCAGCGAGGCCGCTGCAGCCGCCGGCGTCACCGGCTATGACCCGGACCTTTTTGTCGGCGAGTCCGCGGCCACCGCTGTTGCCGCCTGGCCCGCAGCCGACGTCGTCCTGAACGGCATCACCGGCTCCATCGGCCTGGAGCCGACGCTGGCTGCCCTGGCCGCGGGCCACCTGCTGGCCCTGGCCAATAAGGAGTCCCTGATTGTGGGCGGTGAGCTGGTGAAGCGGGCGGCGGCTCCCGGGCAGCTTGTCCCGGTGGACTCCGAGCATTCAGCCCTCGCCCAGGCGCTTCGCTCGGGCACCTATGCGGAGGTGGACCGGCTGGTGGTCACGGCGTCGGGCGGACCCTTCCGGGGACTGAAGCGCAGCGACCTGGCCCATGTCACCCCGGAACAGGCGTTGGCCCATCCCACCTGGAAAATGGGCCGGATGGTGACCACCAACTCGGCCACCATGGTGAACAAGGCACTCGAGGTTATCGAAGCGCATCTGCTCTTCGACATCCCGCTGGAACGGATCGACGTTGTGGTCCATCCGCAGTCGATAGTGCACTCCATGGTCCAGTTCGTGGACGGATCCACCCTTGCCCAGGCATCCCCGCCGGATATGCGGCTGCCGATTGCCCTGGGCATGGGCTGGCCGCACCGCGTGCCCGGCGCTGCCACGCCGTGTGACTGGACCAAAGCCGCTCAGTGGACGTTCGAGCCGCTGGACGAGGAAGCATTCCCCGCCGTCGCCCTGGCCAAACGCGCCGCCGCAGCAGGCGGAACCGGCATGGCGGTCTACAACGCGGCGAACGAGGAAGCCGTGGACGCTTTCCACGACGGACTCATCGGATTCACAGACATAGTTGATACGATCGCCGCCGTGCTGGAAGAGTCCCCGGACTCCGGGCCGCTTACCCTGGAGTCGCTGCTGGCAGCGGAGACGTGGGCACGCGGCGCTGCACGGGCGCGTTGTGGAAGATAGCGACCCTGCGACCTCCCGGCACGCGTTGGAACCAGGTGCAGTTCAAATGAAGGAAGCCCGTTGACCATTCTGCTTTTCATCCTCGGCGTACTCTTCGTGGCGGTGGGCATCGCCGTGTCCATCGCCCTGCACGAGGTAGGACACCTGCTGCCGGCCAAGGCCTTCAAGGTGCGCGTTACGCAGTACATGATCGGCTTCGGGCCCACCGTTTTCTCCCGCACCCGGGGAGAAACCGAATACGGCGTCAAGGCACTGCCGCTGGGCGGCTACGTCTCCATGGTCGGGATGTTCCCGCCCAACAAGGAAGCCGCCGAGGACGGCACCGTGCGTAAATCCAGCACCGGAATGTTCCAGCAGCTGGCCACCGAGGCACGCCAGGCCGAAACGGATCGGCTGGTGGAAGGCGATGAGAACCGGGTCTTCTACAAACTGCCGATCTACAAACGCATCATCATTATGCTTGGCGGGCCGCTGATGAACCTGCTGATCGGCGTCGTGCTCTTTGCGGTGCTGCTGATGGGCTTTGGCACCGCGCAGACCACCACCACCCTGGCCTCCGTGAACCAGTGCGTGATTTCCGCCGAGCAGCAGGCCGCCACCGGGCAGACCGAGTGCACGGCCGAGGACCCTGCAGCCCCGGCTTACGAGGCCGGCCTCCTCCCGGGGGACACCATCACGGTGTTCGACGGCAGGGAAGTCACGTCCTGGGATGAACTCTCATCCTGGATCCGTGACGCCGCCGGGCGGAGCGTCCCGCTCACCTACGTCCGCGACGGTGAGGAACGGCAGACCAGCATTACCCCGCTGCTCACGGAGCGGCCGGTGGTGGGCGAGGACGGCACCGCGCAGACGGACGAGGACGGCAAGTACCTCACGCAGGAGGTCGGGTTCATCGGCGTGGGTGCTGAACAGGCACTTGTAAACCAGCCTGCCAGCGCAGTGCTGCCGGCGGTGGGGGAGAACCTGGTCAACATCGGCGGCGTGGTGATCAACCTTCCGCAGCGGCTGGTGGATGTGGCGCAGGCCGCCTTCTCCTCGGAGGAGCGGGACCCGAACGGGCCCATGAGCGTGGTGGGCGTGGGACGCATCGCCGGCGAAATCTCCTCGCAGGACGTCATTCCGGTGGAATCCCGGGTGGCGACACTGATCGGGCTGGTGGGCAGCGTGAACCTGGCGCTGTTTGTGTTCAACCTGATTCCGCTGCTGCCCCTGGACGGCGGCCACGTAGCGGGAGCACTCTGGGAAGGCCTGCGCCGGCGTGTCGCCAAGCTCTTCCACCGGCCGGATCCGGGGCCCTTCGATATGGCCAAGATGCTGCCCGTGACCTACGCCGTGGCCGTGCTCCTGATGGGTATGGGGGCACTGCTGATCTATGCGGACATTGTGAAGCCGGTGAGCCTGTTCAACTAGGTGCGTTGGCCGCTTTTCGGCCCGGTCCGCTTCGGTGCCCGCAACGGCGGCAACGATATCCCTTGCTCGCAGAGTTCGCCGGGATATTAAAGCCGCCTAACCCGGGTGCCTGAGCGGTCCTGTGGGCCTGCTGATAGCGGTGGTGTTCGCTGCCGTCGTGCTATGCCGGCCCGGGTACGAGTGGGACCCGAAAGCGTGCAGATCCGGCCGAGCGCCGTGCTGGTGTCCTGCACCTGCAGGGAACCGGACCGGCCCCTGGCATGCCTGGCCGGGCAGGGAGTACCCACAGGGTAGTCCCCGTCTGCAGGGATCGACCTTGGCGCACAGCGTCCCACTGACTGGGGCTGGAGAGCACGAGCGGGAACTCAAGGGCCACAGCAGCCCCACTGCGTGGGAAGCTGTGTCCGCCTTCCGCCGCCGGGTCCGTCCCCCGATGCACAACCTTTGGTTGCAATTGCGAATGAACCCGTAAGAGGTTGCAATTTGAATTACATACGCTTACGGTTGCAAAATGTTTGTCCTCACGATTGATCAGCGCAACAGCCAGGGAAGCGGAGACCGCGTCCCGGATCTTTTGGCTGCCTTGGCGGACCTGCCCATGGTGCTGGGTTTCGAGCGGTCGGTGGGAGATGAGATCCAAGGTATATGCGGCAGCGCTGAAACCGCCGTCGACGCCACATTGCAGGTCCTGCGGTACGGGAACTGGTACGTGGGAATCGGCGTGGGCGCGGTCCACGAACCCTTGCCGCACAGTCCCCGTGAGGCGGGTGGCCCGGCCTTGGTTGCCGCCCGGCGCGCCGTCGACCGGGCCAAGAAAACGGGGGACCGGCCAGCGGTCGCGGTGGAAGGTTCGCCCGGCGCTCCGGAGGCGGAAGCGGTGCTGGTTCTCCTGGGCAGGCTGGTAACCGGGCGCACCGAGGCTGAATGGCGGATCCTGCAACACGTCGAGCCCGGCAAATGGGGAGCTCAGACCGCGGCCGCCCGTATGCTCGGCATCAGCTCCCAGGCGGTGAGCAAGGCGGTAGCGCGCTCCGGCTGGCAGGAGGAATGGGCCGCCCGGCCGGCTGCCGCCGTCCTCCTGCAGCGCGCGGAGGAGCTCGCTGCAGCCCCTGCTGAGAGTTCGGCCGCGGGGCCGACAGGAGACGGAACGGATACGAAGGTGGACAGGCAGTGACTTTCCTGTGGGTGGTACTCGCACTGCTGGCCGCAGCAGTGCTCGGCTGGCCGGTGACTGCCGGCGTGCTCCGGCTTGCCCGCGACGTCGGCAACCCGCCGCCCCCGCCCCCCGCCGTCCTTCGCGGCGGGCTGGCCATCGGCATGCTGGAACGGCTGGCCGTAGCCGCTGCCGTCCTGGCCGACGAACCGGTGGCCATCGCCTACGTCGTGGCGGTCAAGGGTCTGGGGCGCTATGCGGAGCTGAAGGAAACCCCCGCCGCGGCCGAGCGCTTCATTATCGGCACACTGACCTCCATGCTCTGGGCTGCGGCTGTAGCAGTGCCCGTCCGGCTCTTTCTGCTGCAGGCCGCCTGACCGGCACCGGCCCGGGCATCCCTTAGGCTTGTGGCTATGAGTATTTTTGCAGTTGAGTATGTCTACGACGCCGATTCCTCCGAACTGCGGAACGAGCACCGTCCCGCCCACCGCGAGTGGCTGCAGCGGCTGGCAGACGAAGGCCGCGTACTCTCCGCCGGCGCATTCGAAGACGGCGCCGGTGCGCTGCTGCTGGTGGCAGCTGCAGATGAAGCAGGCCTGCATGAGCTGCTGAAGGAAGATCCGTTTGCCAGCGTGGGAGCCATTTCCGGCATGAAGACCACCGCGTGGAAGCCGGCGATCGGCGCCTTTGCCGATCACGCCTAAACGGGCCGCTAAGCCCTGAGTGATATTCGCCCCTGCACCGCCGTCCCGGTCCGGGCCGGGGTGATAATAGGAAGGGCGCGTTTTTCAACGCGCGTTTCACAGCCAAATACCTGCCGTTTCGGCACATGGAGGACGTTTTGACCTCGGTCAACCTTGGAATGCCAGCTGCACCGCCGCCCACTCTCGCGCCGCGACGCAAAACCCGTCAGATCAAAGTGGGATCGGTAGGAGTTGGCTCGGACTCGCCCATCAGCGTCCAGTCCATGACCACCACCCCCACAACGGACATCAACGCCACGCTGCAGCAGATTGCCGAACTCACGGCATCCGGCTGCGACATTGTCCGGGTGGCCTGCCCGAGCGCCGACGACGCCGCCGCGCTGCCGATCATCGCGAAGAAGTCGCAGATTCCGGTCATTGCGGATATCCACTTCCAGCCGAAGTACGTTTATGCGGCGATCGAAGCCGGCTGCGCCGGTGTCCGCGTGAACCCGGGCAATATCCGCAAGTTCGATGACCAGGTCAAGCAGATCGCCAAAGAGGCCAAGGATGCAGGCGTGTCCATCCGCATCGGCGTCAACGCCGGTTCGCTGGACCCGCGCCTGCTGGCCAAGTACGGCAAGGCCACGCCCGAGGCACTGGTGGAATCCGCCGTCTGGGAAGCGTCCCTGTTCGAGGAACACGACTTCCACGACTTCAAGATTTCGGTCAAGCACAATGACCCGGTGGTCATGGTCCGCGCCTACGAGCTGCTCGCTGAACGCGGCGACTGGCCCCTGCACCTGGGCGTCACGGAAGCCGGCCCCGCCTTCCAGGGCACCATCAAATCCGCCACCGCTTTCGGCGCACTGCTCTCCAAGGGCATCGGGGACACCATCCGCGTGTCCCTCTCCGCTCCGCCGGTGGAGGAGATCAAGGTGGGCAACCAGATTCTGCAGTCGCTGAACCTGCGCCCCCGCAAGCTGGAAATCGTGTCCTGCCCCTCCTGCGGCCGTGCCCAGGTGGACGTGTACACCCTCGCCGAAGAGGTCACCGCCGGCCTCGAAGGGATGACCATCCCGCTGCGCGTCGCCGTGATGGGCTGCGTAGTAAACGGACCGGGTGAGGCACGCGAAGCCGATCTGGGTGTAGCCTCCGGTAACGGCAAGGGACAGATTTTCGTCAAGGGCGAGGTCATCAAGACCGTCCCCGAAGACCAGATTGTGGAAACCCTTATCGAAGAAGCGATGAGGATCGCGGAAGAGATGGGGGAAACCGAAGGTGAGGATGCTGGGACGGGTGGCCCCATGGTTACCGTCAGCTAAGCCGACGAGCGATATCCGCAGCGCCGCCTCCAGTGCGGCGCTGCGGATCCTGCGCGACGAAGACACCGTTGCGTTGTGGGACCTGGCCGCCGCCGACCCGGTGGCCAATATTTTTATGCTCTCCCATTTGGAGACCGCCCGAACCGCAGCACCCACGGCTGCCGGCGGGAAGGTTGTCGGCGTGTTCGACGCCGGCACCCTGATCGGTGCCTGCTGGTTCGGCGTCAATGTGGTGCCTGTGGGCCTGGATGCCGAGACCGGACCCGAAGTAGGACGCTACCTTGCCCGGTCGAGGAACCGCTTCTCATCCATCTTCGGTCCCGCCGAGGCCGTCCTCTCGATCTGGTCCGAGCTGCGGCATTCCTCCGCAGAGCCCTTTGACGTGCGTCCGGACCAGCCGCTGCTGCAGATGACCAGGGCCTCCGATATTCCGCCGGCTCCGGGCCTGCGTCCGGCCCGCCCCGCCGAACTCGACGTCCTGCTTCCCGCCTGCACCGCCATGTTCGAGGAAGAAGTGGGCTACTCGCCGGTCTCGAACGGGGACAGGCACTACCGCCAGCGGGTGAAAGGCCTTATCGAGCGCAGCCAGTCCCTGCTGGACCTCGACGCCGCCGGGCACGTGGTTTTCAAAGCCGAACTGGGCACGGTATCCAGCCAGGCAGTGCAGGTGCAGGGCGTCTGGATGAACCCCGAATACCGCGGACAGGGCCTGAGCCGTTCCTACATGTCGGCAGTGGTGTCCGCAGCCCTCGACGTAGCCCCGGTCACCAGCCTCTACGTGAACTCCTACAACACACCCGCCCGCGCCACCTACGAGGCCGTCGGGTTTGAGCAGGTCGGGACGTTCGCCACCATCCTCTTCTGATCCCCGTTTCTGAAGCCCGTTCCTGAAGTCCGCCGCAGCCGGCCGGCGCTGTGTCGTTATCCTCACCTGTCCGGCCCCGGCAGCGGCACGCGCTAGATTAGTAGGGAATACATCCCCTGAAGATGCAGCCGTACAGCTGCAGAAACGGATTCCTCGCGTGGTCCTTCGACTCTCCACCCTTTTCCTGCGCACCCTGCGCGAAGACCCGGCCGACGCCGACGTCGCCAGCCACCGGCTCCTGGTCCGGGCCGGCTACATCCGCCGCGCTGCTCCGGGCATCTATTCCTGGCTCCCGCTGGGCCTGCGCGTGCTGGGCAAGGTCGAGACCATCATCCGCGAGGAAATGGCAGCGATCGGCGCCCAGGAAGTCCACTTCCCGGCCCTGCTGCCGCGCGAACCCTATGAAGCGACCAACCGGTGGACGGAATACGGCGACAACCTGTTCCGGCTGCAGGACCGCAAGGGCGCCGACTACCTGCTGGCCCCCACGCATGAGGAAATGTTCGCGCTGCTGGTCAAGGACCTGTACAGCTCCTACAAGGACCTGCCCGTCTCCCTGTTCCAGATCCAGAACAAGTACCGCGACGAAGCGCGCCCCCGCGCCGGCCTGCTCCGCGGCCGCGAATTCATCATGAAGGACTCCTACTCCTTCGACATTGACGACGAAGGCCTGGAAGCCAGCTACCAGGCGCACCGCGGCGCCTACCTGCGCATTTTCGAGCGCCTGGGCCTGGAGATCGTGGTAGTCTCCGCCGTCTCCGGCGCCATGGGCGGATCCAAGAGCGAGGAATTCCTGCACCCGACCCCGGTGGGTGAGGACACGTATGTCCGTTCCGCCGGCGGTTATGCTGCCAACGTGGAAGCGGTCACCACCGTTGTTCCGGCCGACATCGATTACGCCGGGGCGCCCGAAGCGAAGGTGGTGGACACCCCGGACACCCCCACCATCGAGACCCTCGTGGCGGACGTCAACGCCCGCTTCCCGCGCGCGGAGGGGGAGTGGACCGCTGCTGACACCCTCAAGAACGTGGTCCTGGCCGTGACCCTGCCGACCGGCGAACGCCGCGTCGTCGTCGTCGGCGTGCCCGGTGACCGTGCAGTGGACCTCAAGCGCATCGAAGCGAACATTGCCGCGCACGTGGAGATCGGCGGCGAGCTGGACGTCGAGGCAGCCACCGACGAAGACATCAGGAAGCACCCCGGCCTGGTCAAGGGCTACATCGGCCCGGGCCTGTCTGTGGAAGAGCCGGTGCTGGGCACCGAGTCCGCCACGGGCCTGCTCTACCTGGTGGATCCGCGCGTGGTCTCCGGCACCAGCTGGATCACCGGTGCCAACCAGCCCGGTAAGCACGTCATCGGCCTGGTGGCCGGCCGCGACTTCACCTGGGACGGCGTCATCGAGGCCGTGGAGGTCCGCGAAGGCGACGAAGCCCCGGACGGATCCGGAGCCCTTGAAGCTGCCCGCGGTATCGAGATGGGCCACATCTTCCAGCTCGGCCGCAAGTACGCCGAGGCCCTGGGCCTGAAGGTCCTGGACAAGAACGGCAAGCTGGTGACCGTCACCATGGGCTCCTACGGCGTGGGTGTTACCCGTGCCGTGGCCGCGCTGGCCGAGTCCAACCATGATGAGAAGGGCATTATCTGGCCCCGTTCCGTGGCTCCGGCGGACGTCCACGTGGTGGCCACCGGCCGCGGCGAGGAGATCTTCACTGCTGCTGCAGAGCTCTCCGAAGCGCTGGAGGCCGCCGGGCTGGAGGTTATCTACGATGACCGTCCCAAGGTCTCCCCGGGCGTGAAGTTCGGTGATGCCGAGCTCATCGGCGTTCCGACCATCCTGGTGGTTGGCCGCGGACTGGCTGACGGCGTGGTGGAGATCAAGGACCGCGCCACCGGTGTTGCCGAGAACGTGCCGGTGGCCGAAGCGGTGGAGTACGTGCGCCGCGCCGCCGCGCAGTAGCCTCGGGTGGTTTCCGGTCTCGAGGAAGTCACGCTTGCCACCATCGCGCTAGTGCTGGTGGCAGGCCTGGCCGCCGGCTGGGTTGATGCCGTAGTAGGCGGGGGAGGGCTGATCCAGCTCCCGGCCCTGCTGCTGGTACCGGGCATCAGTCCGGTCCAGGCGCTGGCGACAAACAAAATGGGGTCAGTGTTCGGCACCACCACCAGTGCGGTGACGTTCTACCGGCGCGCCCATCCGGACCTGCGGACAGCACTGCCCATGGCCGGCGTTGCCCTCGCCGGAAGCATGGGCGGCGCCGTGGTGGCGGCGTCGCTGCCGTCATCGGTCTTCAAGCCGATCATTGTGGCGGCTTTGGTGGCCGTAGCCATCTTCACCGCGACCAAGCCCACCGTGGGCGAACTGACGAAGCTCCGGCATTCCGGCCGCCGCCACTATGCGACGGCTGCCGGGATCGGGCTGGTGATTGGCTTTTACGACGGCATGATCGGGCCGGGCACCGGCTCCTTCCTGATCATTGCCATGGTTGCCCTGCTGGGCTACAACTTCCTCGCAGCCAGCGCCAAGGCCAAGATCGTCAACATGGCCACCAACATCGGAGCGCTGGCATTTTTCCTGCCGCACGGCTCCGTGCTGTGGGGCTTGGGACTGGTGCTTGGCCTGGCCAACATGGTGGGCGGCTACATTGGCGCCCGCATGGCAGTGACGCAGGGCAGCAGGTTCATCCGCGTGGTTTTCCTGGTGGTGGTGGGCGCGCTGATCATCAAGCTCGGCCACGACGTGTGGGCGGAGAACTTCGGCGGGTGAGCCCGGTCTACCGTCCGGCCGGGCAACAGCCCGGCCGGACCCGCCTACGCCGCCGGCAGGTCCCGAACCGCCGGAAGGCCCGGATGGCGGCGGCCGGATAACGCCGAGGCCACCCACACGGAACGGGCGGCATCTGCCCTCAATCCGAGCCGGACATACTCGAGGGCGTTGGCGACCTCGCGCAGGATGCTCCAGTCCACCGCCGCACTGCGGTCCAGTCCGGCGGCTGCACAGAGCCCTTCCAGCCGCGCCAGCAGGGCATCTTCGGGCGCCTCCGGGTCAAGATCCTGCAGACGGTTCCACAACATAGGCGCCACCGCATACTCCGGCTCGCCGAACACCGCCTGCGGGTCAATGGCGGCATAATCCCCGCCGGCACCCGGCCTGGCCAGCACATTGGCGTAGTGCAGGTCCGCATGCACCAGCACATCGCCGGCGGAGCGCCTGCCCACGGCACCGCGGGTCTGGCACACCTCAAGGGCGGCCTCCAGCAGCCAGCGCTCAAAGGGCCGGTCCAGGGCGTCCCAGTCGGCCGGCAGTTCATCGGACAGCTGCTCGGCCCGTTCAGCCAGTGACGGAATGGCGGCCCACTGCGGCGACTCGGTTTCCGACAGGCTCAGCACCCGCACCAGCGAACCCCAAATGCGCACCGCCTCAGGCAGATCCACATCCAGCAGCGTCCGCTCCGGGTTCAGGCGTTCGAGCACCAGGCAGGTCCCCGCAGCGTCCTGGTCCAACAGCCGGACGGCGCCGCGGCCGTTCCACAGCTGCAGGGCAGCAGCCTCCGTCGCCGCCTCCGGATGCGGAAACGGGAGTTTGAGGACAGCCGGACTGCCGGCCGTGGAGAGTACGGGAAGCACCAGGGCGCCGTGGCCGTGCCACGCCTGCCCGCCGGCGGCTGGATCCGGCACCAGCCGGAAGGCGGCCAGCCCCGCCTCTACGCGGTCCGGCAGCTCCTGAAGCCACGTGCGCCCGGCCCTGCTTCCGAGATAACGCCGGCGCAGGGCATCAGGTACGACGACGGCCGGTGCCATATGCGCCTCCTGGCAGTTGGGGACGGGAAATCAGTTCCACGGCAGATCATCGGGCACTGCCGCCAGGCCCGGGGCGGCCGGAACGGCTTCCGCATCACGGTACAGGTCCGTGGAGACAGTGCCCAGCCGCGAGATGGCCCAGCCACGCAGCGCGCCCTCGGACAACGCCACCAGGTCAGCGTAGACGGAGGGCAGACGCTCTTCCAGCAGCGGCAGGGAACCTGCGGGATCCTGCAGGAAATCCCCGTCCAGGCGATAGGCTGCCACCGGCGCGACCACGGGCAGGCAGACATCGGCCAGGAAGGGTACCGCAGCCGTCCCGCCCGCTTCATGGGCCTGGGCCAGCCGGCGCCATTCCGCGCCGTATTCACCCGCCTGCGGGTCCTGTGCCAGCGCCACCTCATAGGCGTAGGCGGTGCCCAGTTCCGCATCGATGACCGCGTTCAGCGCTGCCGCGGCGTCGACCTTCTCCGGTGCCGCCGCAACGGTGCCGGACCCGGCTTGGTCCGGACAGTCCTTCCCGGAACTGTCGGATCCGTTCAACGCCTTCGAAGCAGCAGTCCCTGCGCTGGCCGGCGCGGCGGACGTCCCGGTGAGGCCGGCATCCGGGCCTGCCTCGGGGACATCGAGGGCGTATAGGTCCGCCGTCCGCTCAGCCAGGACCTGCTGGGCTGTCCCGGTGGAGGCAAGCAGGCGTGCGGTGCCGGCATCGGCCCGCCAGGCCGAATGCAGGCTGGTCCGGGCCGACGCTGCGAGCTGACGGAGATAGCGTTCGGCGGCCTGTGTTTCCGCGTCCGGAGAATCCACTGCCTGGCGTCCCGCCGCCGGTTCGGAGGCGGCCCCGGAGGGAAACAGGGGTTCCTCGGTACTGGACCGGTGTCCGCTGCCCGTATCCCTGCCCGGACCGGCCAGCAGAGCGGCCTGTTCCCGCAGTACGTTCACCTGCCCTTCCAGCTCTGCCGCGGTGCGGCCGGACGCGCCCTCCGCCAGCACCCGGGCTTCAGCGGCCAGGCTGCGGGCCGAGGCGCGGGCCTCGGTGAGCGCGGTCTCCGAGAAGGTGCGGGGAGCATCCCGCGCGCCCGGGGTCCCGGCCACCATGCCGAAGCTGAGGATCACGGCCGTCAATGCGATAAACAACACAGCGCGGGCCAGGACGGCACCCGCCCGGGACCGGGTACGGGTGTGCCCCGGCTGGTTCACGGGGCGTTCGGCAGGCTTTTTCACAACACCTGATGATGTCACGAAGCCGCTCCGGTCTGCATCGATGCCTAACCGGTCGCGGAAAGTCGGTAGTCTAGGTATTACAACAACATCTAGTGGGAGGCAGCTATGGCGGTTCGGCCCAACCCCAAAAAAGACACGTCATCGGATTATCGGAAGAATGCGATGCGTGCGGAAGTAGCCGCAGAGACGCAGCGGCTCAAGACTTACCTGGCTCCCACGGTTCAGATGCAGGGCCTTTTCCTCGAAGACATCGAAATCAAGATGGCCGGTGCCCACCGCACGGTCCATGTTGTGGTGGATCTTCCGGAGGACCAGTCAGGCGGCGTGAGCCTGGACGCGATTTCCGTAGCGGCGCAGGCCGTTTCAGACGCGATGGACAATGACCCCCACGACGACGGCCGGCCCTACAGCCTTGAGGTTTCGTCCCCCGGGGTCTCCCGGCCCCTGACCGAGCCGCGGCACTGGCGCCGGAATGTCGGACGCATGGTCTCGGTCTCCGCAAGCCGCGGGGACGACATGATGGGCCGCATAGTTTCCGTCGATGACGACGGCGTGACGTTGATACCGGAAATCCCGGTCAAGAAAGGGATGAAGGCCAAGCAGGGGGACCCGGTCCACCTGCCGTTTGCCAACATCCGCAAGGGGCGCGTTGAAGTTGAATTCGCCCACCTTGAAGACGACCCGGCAGGCGAGGACGCCCCGGATGAAACCACAGCTGAGGAGGCCTAGATGGATATAGATATGAGTGCACTGAGGCTGCTGGAACGCGAACGGGAGATTCCCCTGGATCTGCTCATTCCGACCATTGAGCAGGCTCTGCTGGTTGCCTACCACAAGACCACCGGCGCGCAGGACACTGCACGCGCGGAACTGGACCGCAAGACCGGCCACGTGACCATTTGGGCCACGGAGGTCGACGACGACGGTGCTGCCGTGGGGGAGTTTGATGACACCCCGGCCGGGTTTGGCCGCATTGCCGCCAGCACCGCCCGCCAGATCATCCTGCAGCGCCTGCGCGATGTAGAGGATGACAACATCCTCGGCGAGTTCAAGGGCCGCGAAGGGGAGCTGGTCTCAGGCCAGATCCAGCAGGGCAACAACCCGCACATGATCCAGGTCAACCTCGGATCGGTGGAGGCGCTCCTGCCGCCGCCGGAGCAGGTGCCGGGGGAGAAGTACACCCACGGTTCCCGCCTGCGTGCCTTTGTCGTGGATGTGCGCCGCGGCTTCAAGGGCCCGTCCATCACGCTCTCCCGCTCCCACCCGGGACTGGTACGCAAGCTGTTTGAACTGGAAGTTCCGGAGATCGCAGACGGCAGCGTGGAAATTGTGGCCCTGGCCCGTGAAGCCGGACACCGCACGAAGATTGCCGTCAAGGCAAACGTCCCCGGCATCAACGCCAAGGGTGCGTGCATCGGTGAGATGGGTTCGCGTGTGCGTGCCGTTATGAACGAGCTGCACGACGAGAAGATCGACATTGTCGACTTCAGCGAGGATCCGGCGACGTTTATTGCCAACTCGCTCTCGCCGTCGCGCGTTAACTCGGTGACCATCACGGACGAGGACATGCGTGCGGCGCGTGTGGTGGTCCCCGACTACCAGCTGTCTCTGGCCATCGGCAAGGAAGGCCAGAACGCACGTTTGGCCGCCAAGCTGACCGGATGGCGGATCGACATCGTTTCCGACGCCAAGGCCTCCTAGGCCGGCAGTGCCGGAAGCCGATGCGGCGCCGGGCAGGAAAGGCGCTAGAATGTATAAGGCCGGATCACTTTCCGCCGCTCAGGCACCGGCAGCCGCTTCGGCCGCTGCCCCGGAAACCGAGCAGCGCCGGCGCCCGCATGTTCCGCAGCGAACATGCATCGGGTGCAGGAAAAAAAGTGATCAGGCTGTTCTGCTGCGGCTGGCGCGTGTCAGCATGGAAGGCGTTTACGCCGTCCGTGTCGATGAACGTCGCCGCGTGTCTGGCAGGGGTGCCTGGTTGCATCCCGACCCAGCATGCCTGCGACTGGCAGTGAAACGATCGGCATTTCCCCGGGCCTTCAAGGGCCCGGCGGGAATAACGGACGTTGAACGGTGGTTCAAGGCCCTTGAGAACGTTCCGACCGGGAACGGCCTCGAAACCGTCCAACCTGAAAGCGGGTCAGAAATCTGATGGAAACCCGATGAGTACCCAGCGATGAGTGCTTTGTTGTGCTCTGTGATGGGCCCCGCTGTAACTGCAGTGGAAGCCCGCAGCAAATAGACGGTTCGTACCTGGCTCGGTGCGGACCGAGACAGGAGAAATGTGGCCAAGGTCCGCGTACACGAGCTTGCTAAAGAGCTCGGCATTACCTCAAAGGATGCAGTTGCAAAACTGCAGGAACTGGGCGAATTCGTCCGTTCCGCTTCCTCCACCATTGAGGCCCCGGTAGTAAAGAAACTTCGAGGCGCCTTCCCGGCGTCTGACAACAAGGCCGCCGCATCACCGGCGACCGATGCCAAGCCTGCCGCCGGCGATTCCACGCCGCGTCCGGCAGCATCTTCATCTCCCAAGCCCGGCAAGCCGGCTCCGGCAGCACCCGCTCCGGCAGCACCGGCCGCCGAGCAGGCAGCCGCTCCGGCAGCCCCTGCACCCGCAGCTCCGGCTCCGGCAGCACCCGCTCCCGCAGCGCCTGCCGCTGAAACGGCTGCACCGGCCGCACCCGCACCGGCTACGGAAACCCCGGCACCGGCAGCCGAGGCTGAGAAGCCCGCCTCGCAGGCACCCCGTCCCGGAAGCACACCGCGTCCCGGCGCCGGTGGTCCCCGTCCGGGCAACAACCCGTTTGCCACCTCCCAGGGAATGCCCCGGCCACGCGGCCGGGGTGAAGGCGAACGTGGAACCGGCGCACCGCGTCCGGGCAACAACCCGTTTGCCACCTCCCAGGGCATGCCGCGTCCGGGTGGACGCCGTGACGAGACCGAACGCCCGGGTACGCCCGGTGCCGCAGGCCCGCGTCCCGCTGCCGGTGCAGGTGGACCCCGTCCCGGTGCGCCGCGTCCGGGTGCACCGCGTCCCGGCGCACCCCGTCCGGGTGCACCGCGTCCGGGTGGCGCACCCCGTCCGGCCGGTGCCGGCGGAAACCGGCCTACGCCGGGCATGATGCCCAACCGCACCGAGCGTCCGGCAGCCCCGGGCCGTCCGGGTGCCGGTGGCGGACCCCGCCGCGGACCGGGCGGAGCCCCGGGTACCGGTGGCGGCGCACCCGTTGGCGGCGGCTTCGGCAAGGGCGGCCGCGGACGCGGCGGCACTGCCGGTGCTTTCGGCAAGGGCGGCGCAGGCCGTGGCAAGCAGCGCAAGTCGAAGCGGGCAAAGCGGCAGGAACTGGAGCAGATGTCAGCTCCGTCGCTGGGTGGCGTTTCGGTACCCCGCGGCGACGGCAACACTGTTGTCCGTCTGCGCCGCGGTGCGTCCATCACGGACTTCGCCGACAAGATTGAGGCAAACCCGGCTGCACTGGTGACCGTGCTCTTCCACCTCGGTGAAATGGCAACGGCCACCCAGTCCCTGGACGAGGAGACCTTCGGTGTCCTCGGCGAGGAGCTGGGCTACAAGATCCAGGTTGTTTCCCCCGAAGACGAAGAGCGCGAACTGCTGAGCAGCTTCGACATTGACTTCGAGGCCGAGCTGGAAGCCGAAGGCGACGACGAGCTTGAAGCACGTCCTCCGGTAGTCACCGTTATGGGTCACGTTGACCACGGTAAGACCCGCCTGCTGGACGCCATCCGCAACTCCAACGTTGTTGAGGGCGAACACGGCGGCATTACCCAGCACATCGGCGCCTACCAGATCGATTTCGATCACGAGGGCACCGAACGCGCCATCACCTTCATTGATACCCCGGGCCACGAGGCGTTCACCGCCATGCGTGCCCGTGGTGCCAAGGTCACCGACATCGCGGTCCTGGTTGTCGCAGCCGACGACGGCGTTATGCCGCAGACGGTGGAAGCACTGAACCACGCACAGGCAGCCAACGTGCCGATTGTGGTGGCAGTGAACAAGATCGATAAGGAAGGCGCCAACCCGGAGAAAGTCCGCGGCCAGCTGACCGAATACGGCCTGGTTCCCGAAGAATACGGTGGCGACACCATGTTCGTTGAGGTCTCTGCCCGCCAGAACCTGAACATCGACGCCCTGCTCGAGGCCGTTCTGCTGACCGCAGATGCTGCCCTGGACATGCGCGCCAACCCGGATAAGGATGCCCGCGGCATCGCGATCGAAGCGAACCTGGATAAGGGACGCGGCGCGGTGGCAACCGTGCTGGTCCAGTCCGGCACGCTGAAGGTCGGCGACACGATCGTGGCAGGCACGGCCCACGGCCGCGTCCGTGCCATGTTCGACGAGAACGGCGACAACGTCACCGAGGCAGGGCCTTCACGCCCGGTCCAGGTGCTCGGCCTGTCCAACGTTCCCCGTGCAGGCGACACCTTCTTCGTTACCGACGACGAGCGGACCGCCCGCCAGATCGCTGAAAAGCGTGAGGCAGCGGACCGCAACGCCGCCCTGGCCAAGCGCCGCAAGCGCATCAGCCTTGAAGACTTCGACAAGGCAGTGGCCGAGGGCAAGGTTGACACCCTCAACCTCATCCTCAAGGGTGACGTCTCCGGTGCCGTTGAAGCCCTGGAAGACTCGCTGCTCAAGATCGACGTCGGCGAAGGCGTGCAGCTGCGCGTCATCCACCGCGGCGTTGGTGCCATCACGCAGAACGACGTCAACCTGGCGACCGTGGACAACGCGATCATCATCGGCTTCAACGTCAAGCCGGCTGAGCGTGTTGCCGACCTGGCCGAGCGCGAAGGCGTGGACATGCGCTTCTACTCGGTCATCTACGCAGCCATCGATGACATTGAGCTCGCCCTCAAGGGCATGCTCAAGCCCGAGTACGAGGAAGTCCAGCTCGGCACCGCCGAGGTCCGCGAAGTCTTCCGTTCCTCCAAGTTCGGAAACATCGCCGGCTCGATCGTCCGCTCCGGTGTCATCCGCCGCAACGCCAAGGCGCGGGTTACCCGCGACGGCAAGCTCATCGGTGAGAACCTCACCGTGGACTCGCTCAAGCGCTTCAAGGATGACGCCACCGAGGTCCGGACGGACTTCGAATGTGGTATCGGTCTTGGCTCGTTCAACGACCTGCGCGAAGGTGACATCATCGAAACCTTCGAAATGCGCGAAAAGCCGCGCGTCTAACAACCGTGGCCGGGGCCGCCGGGAAACCGGCGGCCCCGTACCGGCCGGTTTTCCGGCCGTGGTGCGGCCCACCGCAAACGCACACAACGCCCGGCCTTCGCCGGCGCCGTTGTGTGCCCGATTGTTCTCAGGTAAGGAGAGGTAATGGCAGATCCAGCACGCGCTGCGAAACTCGCTGACCGAATCAAGGTAGTAGTTGCCCAGGCGCTCGAACGGCGGGTCAAGGATCCCCGGCTGGGCTTCGTCACCATCACCGATGCCCGGGTCACCAATGATCTGCAGCATGCCACGTTGTACTACACCGTTTTTGGCGATGAAGCACAGCAGGCTGACACGAAGGCCGCCCTGGAATCGGCGCGCGGAATCCTGCGTGCGGAGGTGGGCAAGAACATCACTGTCCGGCTGACGCCTACGCTCGAATTCGTGGCTGACGAGATTCCGGTCAACGCCGGGCACCTCGAGGAGCTCATCCGTGCGGCGAAGGAACGCGACGCCGAACTGGCGGCGCTGAAGGAAGGCGCCACGTACGCAGGCGACGCCGACCCGTACCGCAAGGATGAGGAAGACTTCGACGAGGATCTCGAGTCCGACGCTTCGGTGGACACCGAGTCAAAGTAGTTCCTGATGTCCCCGGCCCGCCCAGGCGCCGGGCCCATAAGGGGTAGGAAACCGCTGACGGTTTCCTACCCCTTATGGCGTTAAGCCGCTGAGCGTTTCCGCACCGGCTGCGGCAGCGCCGGGCGCCCGGGGAGCCGGCCGAGCCCTTCGAGCAGTTCGGCCCGGTCCCCGCACAGCGCAATCCGGATCCAGCCTTCACCGATTGAGCCGAAGGCCGTCCCCGGTGCCACCGCCACTCCCTGCCGGTCCAGGAAACGCAGTGTCCAGTCCCGTACGTTTCCACCGGATACATGGGATACATCAGCCCAGAGGTAAAAAGCCCCCTCGGCCTGCAGATAATTGATTCCCTTTTCATCCAGCACCGTGCAGGCTGCGTCCCGGTTGGCGCGGTAGTGCGCGGACGCCTCCTCTACATAGTCCTGCGGGCCGGTAAGGGCAGCCAGCGCCGCGTACTGGGACGGGGAGGCGACGCAGGAGACGATGGATTCCATAACGGTGTTCAGGACCGTCTCCATTCCGGCCGGAAGCACCAGGGCACCGATGCGCAGGCCGGTCAGACCGTACGTCTTGGACAGCGTCAGGGAAGTGATCACGCGTTCCCCGTCCACGCCGTCGAAAGCCAGCGGACTCACGTGCGGCACGTCGAAGGTGAATGCCTCGTAGCATTCGTCGGAAATGATCCACAGATCGTGCCGCCGGGCCAGATCAACCAGGTCCCGCGTCAGGTCGGCACTGAACACGGCGCCCAGGGGGTTGGAGGGGGAGTTGAGCAGGAGCACCCTCGTGCGCGGCGTCAAAAGCGCTTCAATGTCCTCGATGCGGGGCTGGAACCCGTGTTCGGGGTAGAGCGGATATTCCACGGGGACCGCGTGCAGCAGTGCGGCGGTCATGGCGAAGGTGGGATACCCCGGGTTGGGGACCAGGATCTCGTCCCCGGCGTCCAGCAGCACGCTCATGGCCAGATGCAGTCCCTGCTGGGCCCCGGAGGTGATGAAGACCCTGCCCGGGTCAACCTCCCGGCCAATGCCGGCACCTGTACGCTGCGCGAACGCCTGCCGCAGCGGCGCAATGCCGGCGTTGGGGGTGTATCCCGTTTCGTCGCGGTCCAGCGTGGCCCGCGCGGCATCCAGAATATGGCCCGGGGTAGGAAACCCCGGCTCGCCGATACTCAGCACAATGGAGTCCGGCCGGGCCCACGCCGCCTGGGTGATCTCCCGGATCTGGTTCGCCGGGACGCTTCGGACGTGAGGTGCAAGCTGTGCCATAGTCGAATGCTATCGCCGCTGCCCGAAAGCGTGCGTGCCCCGGAGGCAGTGCGTCGCAACATATACTGAAAGGCGTGAATTCAGGGCAGGTCCGTTCAGGACTGATTATTGTGGACAAGCCGCAGGGATGGACGAGCCACGATGTGGTCGGACGCCTGCGGAGGCTCGCCGGTACGCGGAAGGTCGGACACGCCGGCACCCTGGACCCGATGGCCACCGGAGTGCTGGTGGTCGGGATCAACAAGGCCACGCGCCTGCTGACCTATATAGTCGGCACCACCAAGACCTACGAGGCCACTATCCGGCTGGGTCAGTCCACGGTGACCGATGATGCCGAGGGGGACATCACTGCCGAAACCATTGCCGCAGCGGTGACCGATGAGGACATTCGGGCTGCCGTGCAGAACCTGACCGGCGACATTGAGCAGGTGCCCAGCAGCGTCAGCGCCATCAAGGTCAACGGTGAACGCTCCTACGCCAAGGTACGTGCCGGCGGCGAGGTTAACCTGCCGGCCAGGCCGGTCACCGTCTCGAGGTTCGAAATCCATGACATCCGCCGGGAGAAGGGCGGCAAGCTGCGCGACGTCGATGTGACCGTGGAATGCTCCTCCGGCACCTACATCCGGGCCCTGGCCCGGGACCTGGGCGCGGAGCTGGGCGTCGGCGGGCACCTGACGGCACTGCGGCGCACCCGGGTGGGCCCGTTCGGCATCGAAGCGGCCTCCACGCTGGAGCAGCTGGCCGAAGAGCTGCGGGTCACGGACCTCGACGACGCCGCCGCGGACCTGTTCCCGGTCCGGCACCTCAGCGCCGCGGAGGCGGATGACCTCTCCCACGGCCGCCGGATCAGTGCCACCGGAAGCGGCGTGCCGGCACCGGTTGCCGCCATGGACCCGCAGGGCCACGTGGTGGGCCTGCTGGAAGACAAGGGTGACCATGCCAAGGCCCTGCTGGTGTTCGCCCCCGGAAACGAGAAAGCATAGATGGCCGTGGATCCGCTTTTTATTATTGGTTCCCTGGTCTGCCTGGTGTCGGTGGTGCTGTGCATCGGCGCGGCCATCCTGAAGCAGGGCCCGAATGACCTGACCATTCTCTCCGCGGCAGCCGTGGAACTGTTCCTGCTGGTCTATGGCGTTGTTTCGCTGGTCCGGCTTGCCGGCGGGCAGGGGATTGCCGGGGAGGCGTGGGAGTTCTGGGGCTACCTGCTGACGGCCATGGTTATTCCCGTGGGCGCAGTCTGGTGGTCACTGATGGACCGCAGCCGCTGGAGCAACATAGTGCTCTCGGCTGTGGGGGTCACCGTATTTGTCATGCTGTTCCGCATGGAGCAGATCTGGGATGGAGTAAACCTGCTATGAACCGCAACACCGGATCCCGGAAGATCACCGGACTCCCCGACGGGGAGAACCCGGAGCCCGCAGCACGCAACGCCGGGCCGGGACGCCTGCTGGTTGCCGTGTATGCGATTTTCGCGCTGGCTGCCAGTGCACGGGCCGCCTTCCAGATCGCTACCAAGTTTGACCATGCCCCGCTGGCCTACCTGCTCTCGGCCTTCGCGGCAGCGGTCTACATTGTGGCGACGGTAGGCCTGGCCCGCTCCGGTCCCACCGCCTACAAGGTGTCGGTTGTTGCCGTAGGGGTGGAAATGGCGGGCGTGCTCGCCGTCGGATTCCTGGGCCTGTTCGATCCCGCCGCGCTGCCGGACGATACCGTCTGGTCCGGGTTCGGCAGCGGGTACGGGTATGTTCCGCTGGTGCTTCCCGCAATCGGTCTCTGGTGGCTCTACCGGCACCGGAGCGACGCCCGGCAATAGGGATAAGCATGCTTACCTGATTGGTGCGGCGGCGTGAGACGATGGCAGGAACAAGCAGCAGTGCCGATTTCGTCAGGGGAAGCCATGAGCAACGCAGCGCCAACGCCCGGAGAAACGCCACGGGAAACACCCGGCCGTCAGACCCCGCAGGACGGCGGCAGGGGAGCCGCACGGCCGCAGTCCCGGGACGCGGTAGCCGCAGGCAGCCGCACGGGCTCGGAGCCGGGCGGAACCGCAGGCCAGGGGTCTGCGCCCGCCCGCCCCTCCAAGGGTGGCGGGCAAAGCCGTACACGCACCAAGGCAGCCAAGCCCTACAAAACCAGCGATGACTGGGGTGTGTTCCGGACGGTGGTCATCGGCGTCGGTGTCCTGGTGGCCGGGTTCGGTCTCTACAACCTGATTACCGGAACGGCCGGACTGCCGGACGGCAGCGGGGGAGAGGTCAACCCCACACTGGAAAGCCAGTTCCGGTTCTTCTCCGCCATGATGGTGGGTGTGGGCGCCGCATTTGTCGCCATTGCCGTGAAATTCCAGTGGGCCAACATGCTGTGGCTGGTCTGCCTGATGGTTTTCCTGGGCGGCATCGGCCGGGTACTGTCCTGGGCGTTCTCCGGCACACCGCACTTCACCTTCATTGTGCTCATGATCGTTGAACTCGCCTTCCCGCCGGCGCTGCTCGTCTGGCACCGATTCATAGCCAAGACCAGCGAACTGCGCCGCGAATACAGCGGGCAGGGAACCCCGGAAACCGGGGGCTCCGAGCCCGGAGCCGCCGGCGGTGCCCGCTGACCGGCATTGATCGGACATAATGGATAGGTCCCGGCGCGGCCAACGCCCCGGTGGCTGAACCGGCCGTTGGACCGGCACTGGAGAATTCTGAAGGAGCCTGTGTGTACTACTGGAATGACCTGGCGGAGGTACCGGCCGGCATTGGTCCGACAGTAATCACCATCGGAAACTTCGACGGCGTGCACCTGGGCCACCAGCATGTCCTGGCCCGGCTGGTGAAAGCTGCCCGTGAGCAGGACGCCGCGGCGGTAGCCATTTCCTTTGACCCGCACCCCGCCCAGGTCCACCGTCCGGACACGGCTCCGGAACTGATCATGGGCACAGTGGACCGGGTCCATGCGCTGGCGGACACCGGCCTGGACGGACTGCTGATGATGCACTACAGCCTCGACCTGGCCGCGCTCACTGCCGAAGAATTTGTCCGCACGGTCCTGGTGGACGCCCTGCACGTCAAAACCGTGGTCATAGGCCATGACGTCCGGTTCGGCCGGGGCAATGCCGGAGACCTGGAGACCATGCGCGAACTGGGCCGGGAACTCGGCTTTGGCGTGGAGGCCGTGGATGATTTCGGCGCGCTGCCGGACGGGCCGGAGACCGGCCGGCGCTGCTCCTCCACCTGGATCCGCGAAGCCCTCCGCGAAGGGGACGTCAGGACTGCCGCCCGCCTGCTGGGCCGCACGCACCGGATGCGCGGAGAAGTGGTGCACGGTGCAGCCCGCGGCCGGGAACTGGGTTTCCCCACAGCCAACCTTGCCACCGATGCCTCCGGGCTGATCCCGGCAGACGGGATTTACGCAGGCTGGCTGGTGGACGAGTCCGGGGCCCGCTGGCCCGCAGCTGTGTCCGTTGGATCCAACCCGACGTTTGAGGGCGTAAGCCGGCAGGTTGAAGCGCACGTTATCGACCGCCCCGCGGAGCAGGTTGAGGACTTTGATCTGTACGGCCAGCATGTAGTGGTGGAATTCGTGGAGCGGCTGCGCGGCATGGTGGCCTACACCGGACCGGAGGCCCTGGTGGAGCAGATGCGTCTGGACGTGGAACGCACCCGCAGCGTCCTTTCGACAGAAAGCGGCATGGCCGGGTAAACTGGATTCAAATTCGGCTGCGGTCCGTGGCGGCTGAATTTCTTTGTGTCTGAGGACGTGAGTCCGAGGAACACAAAGATTCCCGGCAGCGAAGTGCTGACTCGGGCCTCACGGCACAACTCTAGGAGTTACATTGGCACTCGATCCCGCCGTCAAGCAGGAGATCATTCGGGAATTCGCTCGGGCTGAAGGGGACACCGGTTCCCCCGAGGTTCAGGTTGCTGTGCTTTCACGGCGCATCCTCGACCTGACCGAGCACCTGAAGACCCACAAGCATGACCACCACACCCGCCGCGGCCTGATGGCCATGGTTGGTCGCCGTCGTCGTATGCTGACCTACCTGCGCGAGACCGACATCGCCCGCTACCGTGCGCTCATCGAGCGCCTCGGCCTGCGTCGATAGTCTTTGTGGAAGGCGGCACCTGTGCATCCGCACGGGGAGCCGCCTTTTGCGCAGGCAGGCATGGACACCGGGAAAGCCGGAAGCGCACCTGTCTGAATCGCGAACGGTCCCTGCAGTACAGCTGCGGGGACCCGCAAAGAAGTACCTAAGCAGTAAGCAGTACAGCAAAACACCATAGGAGTCAGCCAGCATCGCAGCATTCGCGGTCCTCGGTAGTGGTCTCCGGGAGATATCCGCCCGTGGACCTCGATCGAAGACCGGGTGTTGAACGTACGGCCCATGCCGTGCGGAAGGAAGTTTTGAAACGATGCTGGGTGCCTCCGCCCACAGAAGAAACGGAGGTGGCTCTCATATGGAGGGTCCCGAAATTCAGTTCTCAGAAGCCGTCATTGACAACGGCAAATACGGCAAGCGCGTCATCCGGTTCGAAACCGGCCGCCTTGCCCAGCAGGCAGCCGGCGCGGCAATGGTCTACATCGACGAAGACACCGCACTGCTCTCGGCTACGTCCGCCGGCAAGTCCCCGCGTGAAGGCTTTGACTTCTTCCCGCTGACCGTGGACGTCGAGGAGCGTATGTACGCTGCCGGCCGCATCCCGGGCTCGTTCTTCCGCCGCGAAGGCCGTCCGTCCACCGAAGCCATCCTGGCCTGCCGCCTGATGGACCGCCCGCTGCGCCCCGCCTTCGTCAAGGGCCTGCGCAACGAGGTCCAGGTAGTCGTCACCGTCCTGGCGATCAACCCCGACGTGCTCTACGACGTCGTCGCGATCAACGCTTCGTCCATGTCCACCCAGCTGAGCGGCCTGCCGTTCTCCGGCCCGATCGGCGGCGTCCGCGTTGCCCTGGTCGACGGCCAGTGGGTTGCCTTCCCGAAGCACTCCGAACTGGAGCGCGCCGTCTTCTCCATGGTGGTTGCCGGCCGCATTGCCGGTGACGACGTCGCCATCATGATGGTCGAGGCCGAAGCCACCGACAACGCCTGGAACCTCATCAAGGACGAGGGCGCCACCGCCCCGACCGAAGAGATCGTTGCTGAAGGCCTGGAAGCGGCGAAGCCGTTCATCAAGGTCCTGTGCGACGCCCAGTCGGACCTGGCAGCACGCGCCGCCAAGCCCACCGTCGAGTTCCCGATCTTCCTGGACTACCAGGATGACGTGTACGAGGCCGTTGAAGCCGCAGCCGCAGCCAAGCTGGCCCAGGTCTTCTCCATTGCCGACAAGCAGGAGCGCGACGCCGCAGCCGACGTCCTCAAGGACGAAGTCAAGGCCGAGCTGGCCGAGAAGTTCGAAGGCCGCGAAGGCGAAATCTCCGCTGCCTTCCGTTCCGTCACCAAGCAGGTTGTGCGCCAGCGCATCCTCAAGGAGCAGGTACGCATCGACGGCCGCGGCCTGACGGACATCCGCCAGCTCACCGCCGAGGTTGAGGTTCTGCCCCGCGTGCACGGCTCGGCAATCTTCGAGCGCGGCGAAACCCAGATCCTGGGCGTCACCACGCTGAACATGCTGAAGATGGAACAGCAGATCGACTCGCTGTCCCCGGTGACGCGCAAGCGCTACATGCACAACTACAACTTCCCGCCGTACTCCACCGGTGAGACCGGCCGCGTGGGTTCGCCCAAGCGCCGCGAAATCGGCCACGGTGCCCTCGCCGAGCGCGCCCTGGTTCCGGTGCTGCCTTCGCGTGAAGAGTTCCCGTACGCCATCCGCCAGGTCTCCGAAGCCCTGAGCTCCAACGGCTCCACCTCCATGGGTTCGGTCTGCGCCTCGACGCTGTCCATGCTCAATGCCGGTGTCCCGCTGCGCGCTCCGGTTGCCGGTATCGCCATGGGCCTGGTCTCCGACCAGGTTGACGGCGAAACCCGTTACGCCGCCCTGACCGACATCCTCGGCGCCGAAGATGCCTTCGGCGACATGGACTTCAAGGTTGCCGGTACCTCCGAGTTCGTCACGGCCATCCAGCTGGACACCAAGCTCGACGGTATCCCCGCCTCCGTGCTGGCAGCAGCGCTGAAGCAGGCCCGCGAAGCACGCCTGCACATCCTGGATGTTATGCAGGCCGCCATTGACGCTCCGGACGAACTCTCCGAGTTCGCTCCGCGCATCATCTCGGTGAAGATCCCCGTGGACAAGATCGGCGAGGTCATTGGCCCGAAGGGCAAGATGATCAACCAGATCCAGGAGGACACCGGCGCTGACATCTCCATCGAAGATGACGGCACCGTCCTCATCGGTGCAACCGACGGCGGCTCCGCCGAGGCTGCCCGCTCGGCGATCAACGCGATCGCCAACCCGCAGGTCCCCGAGATCGGCGAGCGTTACCTCGGTACGGTAGTGAAGACCACCACGTTCGGTGCCTTCGTCTCCCTGACCCCGGGCAAGGACGGCCTCCTGCACATCTCCGAGCTGCGTAAGCTCGCCGGTGGCAAGCGCGTGGACAACGTCGACGACGTTGTCTCCGTGGGCCAGAAGGTCCAGGTGGAAATCACCAAGATTGATGACCGCGGAAAGCTTTCTCTCTCCCCGGTGGTTGCCGATGACGCCGAAGGCGCCGAGGCAGCAGAAACCGAGTCTGCAGAGTAAATGCCGGACTTTTCCGATGGAAACCGTCCCGTGACTCCTTCTTCGAAGGAGCACGGGACGGTTGTCCAGCTTCCGCTGACCACCCTGCCCTCCGACCCGACCCTGGTGGTCGGCACTCCGGGAGGCGCCGTTGTGCGCCGATCGGTGCTGCCCGGCGGTGTCCGGGTCCTGACGGAGGAAATGCCGGGCCAGCGCAGCACGGCCATCGGATTCTGGGTTGGTGTCGGCTCGCGGGATGAAGCCGCGGGCCGGCACGGCTCCACACACTTCCTTGAACACCTGCTGTTCAAGGGCACCACCCGCCGTTCGGCGATGGACATCGCCTCAGCTTTTGACGAAGTTGGCGGCGAGTCCAACGCCGCGACTGCCAAGGAAAGCACCTGCTACTACGCACGCGTGCTGGACACTGATCTGCCCATGGCCATAGACGTAATTACCGACATGGTCACCTCCGCCGTCCTGGATCCCGAAGAGCTGGAGCAGGAACGCGACGTCATTCTTGAAGAGATCGCCATGGACAATGACGATCCGGCCGATCTCTGCCACGAAAAGTTCTCCGAGGCCGTGCTGGGGGATCACCCCCTGGGACGCCCCATCGGCGGCACCCCGGAAGCGATCCGCAGCGTCTCGCGCGAGGCCGTCCTGGACCACTACCGGCGTTATTACCGGCCGGACGAGCTGGTGATCACCGCTGCGGGCGGCCTGAACCATGACCAGGTCTGCGACCTCGTCCTGCAGGCACTCCGCACGGCCGGATGGGAACTGGACCCGGCCGCCACCCCCTCGCCGCGGCGCAACACCGAACCGGCGCAGATCTCGGGCACCGCAGGTGTGCACGTGTTCAACCGGCCGGTGGAGCAGGCCAACATTGTGATGGGCTGCCCATCCCTGACCGCCACCGATGACCGCCGCTTTGCCATGAGCGTGCTGAACACCATTCTGGGCGGTGGTATGTCATCCCGCCTGTTCCAGGAGATCCGCGAAAAGCGCGGCCTGGTGTATTCCACGTACTCCTTCTCGGCGTCGTACGCGGACGCCGGCTACTTCGGCATGTATGCCGGCTGCTCGCCCGCCAAGACCCGCCAGGTCATCGACCTGCTGGGCAGCGAGCTCGAACGGCTCGCTGCCGACGGCGTGGAGCCGGGCGAACTGGCCAAGGCACTGGGCCAGATTTCCGGTGGCATGGTGCTGGGCCTGGAGGACTCCGGCTCGCGGATGTCCCGGCTGGGCCGCGCCGAGCTGGTGAGCGGGGAGTTCATCGACATTGATGAGTCGCTGCGCCGGATCCAGTCCGTAACTGCTGAGCAGGTTCAGGCCCTGGCCGCCGAGCTGGCCGCTGCACCCCGGACCATCACCGTGGTGGGCCCGTTCGAGTCCGCGGCGGAACTGGGATTCTAACTCTCCTGCAGGAGGCACACCCGGAGCCAGGCGCTCCCGGGTGTGCCTTTTTTGTGTGGTGAAGCCGCCAGCCTAGCCGCCGGCGAAGGGCGGAAGGATATCCACGACGTCGTCAGGGCCGAGCAGGCGGGACCTGTCCCTTGCCGCCACTTCGTTGACCAAAAACGTGCTGCGCCCTATGACCGTCGAGAGGACCGGCGTTCCCTCCGGTGCGTCCGGGTGCAGAGCGGCCAGCTTCTCCAGCATCTGGTCCAGCTGCAGGGGTCCTTCGTTGAGGGTTTCTTCTTCTGTGCCGGCTGCCGCTTTCGCAGCGCCGAAGTATCGGATCAGCACCTAGCCGCCTATCGCGCTCATGGTTCGTTCGGGTTGTACATAATCCGCTGCCCCCAGCCCGGCATGGTCCATGCCGTGGGCCTTGGGCTTGCCCCACATGGCTTCCTGCCAGCGGCGCAGCACGGCGTCATCATCCGCGCCGCTGCGCAGCAGCGCCAGCAGATCGGTTTCCTCGTGGGAGAAGAGGCAGCTGCGCACCTTCCCTTCGGCGGTAACCCTGGTCCGCACACAGTCGGCGCAGAAGGGCTCCGTTACGGAGGCAATGATGCCCACGGTGCCGGCGACGATGTCCGGGGTTGCCCGCCGCCGCACTTCCCAGCGCTCGGCCGGGGCTCCGTTGCGCCGGCGAGGATCAGGGGTCAGTACAAAATCCCGCTCCAGCAGGGAACGCATTTCGGCGGCGGTGATCATCCCGTCCCGTGTCCAGCCGTGGTCTGCATCCAGGGGCATCTGCTCAATGAAGCGCAGTTCGAAGCCGCGGCTGACGGCCCATTCCAGCAGGTCCGGCGCCTCGGCGTCGTTGATTCCGCGCATCAGGACGGCATTGATTTTCACCAGGCCGAGTCCGACCCTCGCCGCCTCTTCCACGCCGCGCAGGACGCGGTCCAGGATCGGGCGGCGGGTGAGCTGGGCAAACGTGTCGGGATGCAGTGAGTCGAGGGAAACATTGATCCGGGTCAGGCCCGCGTCCTTGAGCGCCTGTGCCTTCTTATCCAGCCCCAGAGCGTTGGTGGTCAGTGAGATCGGCAGGTCCGGATGGTTGGCGCGGATCCCGGCCACAATCTCCACCAGGTCGGCACGCACCAACGGTTCGCCGCCGGTCAGGCGCAGCTCGCGCACCCCCAGGCGGTCCACGCCGATACGCACCAGACGGACAATCTCATCGCGGGAGAGGACCTTGTCCCGGGCCAGCCAGTCCAGCCCTTCGGCCGGCATGCAGTACGTGCAGCGCAGGTTGCATTTGTCCGTCAGGGACAGCCGCATATCAGTGGCGCGCCGCCCGTACCTGTCCAGCAGACCGTCCGCGGGGGAGAGCGCAGGCGATACGCCGTGCCCGGCGGCCGGCGGACTGTCTGGTGTACTGGTTTCTGCGGGATTGGATCCCGCAGGCAGGCGGGAAGGTCCAACGGCAGGCATTCCCAGCTGTATTCCCATCCCTCGAGGTTACGCCCTTTCACAGTTAGGCTCTATAAATGCGCTTTGTAATCCGGCCCCGCCGGACCATGGCCCTGTGTGCCGCGCTGATGCTGGCCACGACGGCCGCTGGCTGTGCCGGCTCCGGGGCCCGCCCGGGGGAGGGGCCCGGAGGGATCACGGTCTTTGCCGCGTCGTCGCTGACCGATGTGGTGGAGACCTTTGACGCTGCTTACGACGGCGGCGGACGGCTCCGCGTCAACGTGGGCTCCAGCAGTCAGCTGGTGGCCCAGATCCAGTCCGGCGCCAAAGCCGACGTCGTCATCACCGCCGATAACGAGGCACTGGAGCCAGTGCGCCCGGAGCTGGCCCGGGAGACCGTGTTGGCGACCAACCAGCTCGTACTGGCCCTGGCACCGGGCAACCCCGCTGGCGTCGCAGTGTTACGCGATGTGACGGCGGACGGCATCCGCACGGCGCTGTGCGCCCCGGCAGTTCCATGCGGCAGGGCAGCGGACCACGTGCTCGAAACCGCGGACCTGCCCCTGGCCGAACCGAGCCTGGAAGACAGCGTGCGGTCGGTGCTGACCAAGGTATCCAGCGGACAGGCGGACGCCGGGTTTGTCTACCGCACCGATGCGCTGGCCGCGGCGGACTCCGGCGTCACCTATCTCGCCCTTCCCGAGGCTCCGCCCAACCCGTATCCGGCAGCCCTGACATCCGTTGGCGCCGGCAACGATGCCGCGGCTGCCTTCTATGAATGGCTGCGCGGCCCGGAGGCGGCTGCCATCCTCGAAGAAGCCGGGTTTGTGCCCGCCGGGGACGGTGCCTGATGTCCCTGAAACCGCTGCGGGATGAACAGGTCCGTGACAGCATGCCCGGCCGTTCCGTCTCCGGGAAGAGTGCGCCGCTCAGCCGGGAGGCACGCGCCACCACTCCGGGCTGGCTGTGGATTCCCGCCTCAATGGCGCTGCTGCTGTGCGCCGGCCCCGTTGCGGCGCTTCTGCTCAACGTTCCGTGGACCTCGCTGCCCGAACTGCTGGGCTCCGGGGCGGCACGCACCGCGCTGGGGCTGTCCCTGGCCACGTCGCTGTGCTCCACGCTGATCTGCGTACTGCTGGGGCTGCCGCTTGCCGTCCTGTTCAGCAAGCTGCAGGGGCCCTGGATCCAGCTGATGCGGGGAGTGCTGCTGATACCGCTAGTGCTCTCACCGGTGGTCTCGGGCATAGCCCTGCTCTATTTCTGGGGACGGCAGGGGATTGCCGGCAAACTGCTGGGCGCCGCCGGGGTGGATGTGGGCTACTCGCCGGCCGCCGTCGTTATTGTCCAGGTATTCGTCTCGCTTCCGTTTTTTGTGGTGGCCTCGCTGAACAGCCTTTCAGCCGTGGACAAGGACATTGAGATGGCCGCTGCCACCTCCGGCGCCGGCCCCACTGCCATCCTCCGGCACATCACGCTGCCGCTGGCGCTGCCGGGGATTGTGGCCGGGGCGCTGCTGGCCTTCGCCCGGTCGCTGGGCGAATACGGTGCCACCATCACCTTTGCCGGCAGCATCGAGGGACGCACCCGGACGCTGCCCCTGCAGATAGAACTGAGCCTGAACTCCAACCAGCCGCAGGCGGCTCTGGGGATCTGCCTGATGCTAATTGCCCTGTACCTGCTGGTGCTGCTGCTCGCGCGGCTGGGCACCGGACGGCTGCTGCCGCGATGACCTTTACCGCCAGGAACGGCCTGCGTTCCACCGTGACGCCTCCGGGAATGCCGGCCTGCAAACGAATGGACCAGCCGTGAACCGAACCCGGCGGGGCGGGCCCACCCCGCGTCCCACCCCGCGGCACACCACGGGATGGGCCATCGCCGCAGGGCTGGTGGCCGCAGCGGTGGGGGTGGCTGCCGGTGAACTGCTGGCAGCGATCCTGAGCCCGTCCCTGTCACCGGTCTCCGCCGTCGGCTCCGTAGTGATTGATGCCGTTCCCGGTCCGGTGAAGGACGCCGCGATCGCCCTGTTCGGCACGGCCGACAAAGCCGCGCTCCTGACCGGCATGGCGCTGATTATTGCCCTCGCCGCCGTCGCCGCGGGATGGCTGGAGCTCCGCCGCCCGCCGGCCGGGTCGCTGATCCTCGGTGCCTTCG
>NZ_JBNHFW010000008.1:0-110565 GCF_059090685.1 Arthrobacter sp. Y3225209 | reverse complement strand
CGCCATTGGCTTCACCCTGGGCATGGGCATGTTCGCCGCGCTGGCCTTCGTCCCGACGTTCCTCCAGATGTCCACAGGCACCTCGGCGGCTGTCTCCAGCTGGGAGTGCACGGTGCTGAAACCGGTCAGCAGCCGGCTGGCCGATTCTTCGCCCACTTCGGCGGCGACCGTGTCATGGACCGAGGCGGTGAGCTTGTCCACGATGCTGCTGAGCAGGTAATTGTTCGCGTCATTGGTGGTGACGTGCAGGGTGGCCTGTCGGGCGCCGCCGAGGTCTGCGGCTGAGGCGAGGTTCGCGGAGAAATCCGCCGGAATGGCCAGGGCGAATTCGTAGCTGCCGGCACGGACCCCCTCATCGGCAGCACCGGCCCCGTCAACAATCTCCCAGTCGAAGGTGCCGTCCTCCAGCAGGTTCTCCCGCACCGAAGCGCCGACGTCGAGGCGGCCGTCGGCGGTGTCAGCGCCTTCATCGTCAACCACCAGCGCGGCCTTGACGCCGTCGAGGTTCCCGTAAGGGTCCCAGTTGGCGTACAGGTAGATGGCGCCGTACAGCAGGGGCACCAGGGACAGGGCAAGGATGGCCAGCTTGGGCAGGATGCCGGCGGTCATGCGTTTGAGCTCGCTCAGGGCGAGGCGGAAGACGGTCATGCGGAAGCCTTCGCGGTTTGGGCGGTCCCGGCGGTATCCGCCGCGGAACCTGCATTGGTATCTGCCGTGTCGCCGGCAACGGCGGAGGGTCCGGTCCACTCCGCAGGCAGCTGCGCAACCACGGCAACGGCGGTCACCTGCCGCCCGGCCGCGGAAACGGCTTCCGCCAGGAGGGGAAGCCAGGCATCCGGGTCCGGTCCGTGGCGGTCCGGTGAGTCAACCACCAGCAGGTCCACGGCAGCATCCGCCAGCGCCAGCCGGAGCAGCAGGTCCAGCCGTGCCGCGGCGCCCAGTTCCTCAATCCACAGCGGTCCCAGGTCCGCCAGGCCTTCGCCGGACAGCCAGGCGGACGCGCCCGTTCGCGGCCGGCTGCGGCGGGGAATCAGTGCCAGGTCCTCCGCCACCAGGTCCCGGACGCGCAGATGCCGCTCCGGTTCGCTGACCTCGGGCGAATCCAGCAGTGCTGCGTGCCGGCGCAGATGTTCCGGACGGGGATCGCGGCCCCAGGAAACGGAACCGGAGGTGGGGAGCATGCGGCCTGAAAGGGTCAGAGCCAGGGCCGTCCGGACGGACTGGTTGCCGCCGCAGGCAAGGAACAGTTCCCCGGCGCGGACCGTCAGGGACGTTGGCGGCAGAAGCGGGCTGTGGCGCCCCTTCACGAATAGATTGTCCGCACTGAGCATGGTCTTCGCCTTTTTGTCCGTGGATGCTTCGCGCCGGGCATACGGCGGGGCGCATCTGCCAACCTAGGCGAAACTGACTGGTCAGTGCAAATAGTGGTGCGGAGAGTTCCGCCACGTCCCAGCAGGCGGCAGTCCTACAGCCCGTATTTCTCCAGCAGCCTCAGCCATACTTCGCTGATGGTGGGGTAGGCCGGGACGGCGTGCCACAGACGGTCCAGGGGTACTTCGCCAACAATGGCGATGGTGGCGGCATGCAGCAGCTCCGAGACGCCCGGGCCGGCAAAGGTCATCCCGACCAGTACGCGGCGGTCCTCATCCACCACCATCTGCGCCCACCCGGTGTAATCATCCGCATACAGCGCTGAGCCCGCCACGGCAATGTCCAGCGAGGTTTCGGACACGTTGAGCCCGTCGGCCCGTGCCTGTTCAACGGTGCGCCCCACCATGGCGAGCTCGGGATCGGTAAACACCACCTGCGGTACGGCGTACTTGTCCGCGGTGGCGGTGTAGCGGGTCCAGGCAGCCGAGGCAGGCGCGGGTTTCCCGGCAGCCCGGGCTGCAATGGCATCACCCGTGGCGCGGGCTTCGTATTTCCCCTGGTGGGTAAGCAGTACCTTTCCGGCGGCATCGCCCACGGCATACAGCCAGCCGCCGTCCACACCCGCCACCTGTCCCGAGTCATCGACTTCCAGGGTGCGCGGATCCAGGCCCACCTCTTCCAGGCCGAGGTCCGCCAGTGCCGGACGGCGGCCGGTGGAAACCAGCAGTTTGTCTGCCGCTACGCTTTCGCCGCCCTCGAGCTCAAGGTGGACGCCGCCGTCGTCGGCTCCCCGGACCGAGGCGGGGGAAGTGTTGGTCCGTACGTCCACGCCGGCGTTCTTCAGTCCCTGCTCCACCAGGTTGCGCGCCGGTTCCGGAAAGGATTTCAGGAGGGGGCCGCGGGCGAGCAGCGTGACGGCCGAACCGAGCCGGGCGTAGGCCTGGGCCAGCTCCACGCCGGAAACTCCGCCGCCGATCACCACGAGCCGGCCGGGAATCTCCTGTGCGGAGGTCGCTTCCCGGGTTCCCCAGTAATCAACGGTGTCCAGCCCCGGAAGCGGGGGAGGGGTAGGTGTGGACCCTGTGGCCAGCACGACGGCGTGGCGTGCGGAAATGCGCAGGGTCCGGCCGTCGGTGGTCCGGACGTCCATTTCGCGCGGTGCGCTCAGCCGTGCCCGCCCGCGGACCAGCTCGATCCCGGCGTCGGCCACCCAGTCGGCCTGCCCGGCATCATCCCACTGAGAGGTGAAGGAATTCCGGCGGTCCAGTACGGCGCCGGTGTCCAAGGCGCCGGTGACGGCTTCGCGGGAACCGGCCACTGCCCGGGCCTCGGCCAGTGCGGTGCCGGGTCGCAGGAGTGCCTTCGAAGGCATGCAGGCCCAGTACGAGCACTCGCCGCCCACCAGATCCGCTTCAACGAGGACGGCGGAAAGTCCGCCCCGGACAACGCGGTCTGCCGCGTTTTCGCCGACGGCGCCGGCGCCGATAACAATTACATCGGTCTGCAGAGTCTCAGTCATGGACCGAGCCTTGCACTGCCGCGGTGCCGGGGCAACCTGTGGGCGGGCAACAAAAAACCCGGCCCGATCAGGTTGTCCTGATCGGGCCGGGTCCGAGTGGTGCGCGCGAAGGGATTCGAACCCCCAACCTTCTGATCCGTAGTCAGATGCTCTATCCGTTGAGCTACGCACGCATAAGAACTAGTCTATCAAAACCGATTCTCACCGGTTTCTTTCAAGTTCTTCCGTGGCTGTTTGGCCGTAGATAACTATAGCGGGGTTTTGAGGGGAGCGCCAATCGAGAGTGATGACGTCTCCGTCACTAGACCGGTCTATGTGACGTTAGTCACATTCACTTGGGGTTGAGGGCACATAACTCGTGGATTTCAGGGAGTCTTTGAGTCGCAGCCGCTAAAGGTGCGACCTTTCCAGCCGAAGCCGTCCGGAAGGCGCAACTAGCATCAAAACACACCACTGACCCAACGAAGGGAAGAGTCATGGGCGATGACGCGCGTCAGCTAGTTCTCGATGAGAGCGGCGAAAACGCTGCTAGCCAGCCGCTGGACAGCATAGACGGTGGGGCTGATGCCCCGACCACCCACCAGGCCCTCCTTGCGTGGGTGAAGGAAGTTGCCGAGCTGACGCAGCCTGACCGCGTGTATTGGGTCGATGGCTCCGAGGATGAAAACCGGATCCTGACCGATGAACTCGTGGACGCCGGAACCCTGGTCCGGCTGAACCCGGAAACCTTCCCGAACTCCTTCGCTGCGTTCTCCGATCCGAAGGACGTGGCCCGCGTCGAAGAGCAGACCTTCATCTGCTCGGAAAAGCGCGAAGACGCAGGGTTCACCAACAACTGGATGGACCCGGCCGAAATGCGTACCAAGCTGAACGGGCTTTTCGCCGGTTCCATGCGCGGACGCACCATGTACATTGTTCCCTTCGTGATGGGCCACCTCGAGGCCGAAGATCCGAAGTTCGGCGTCGAAATCACCGACAGCGCCTACGTGGTGGCCTCCATGCGCATCATGGCCCGGATCGGCACCGATGTGCTGCGGAAGATGGAAGAGCTGGATGCCTTCTTCGTGCCGGCGCTGCACTCCGTGGGCTACCCGCTGGCCGAGGGTGCCGAGGATGTTGCCTGGCCCTGCAGCGACGAGAAGTGGATTGTGCACTTCCCGGAGGACCGGTCCATCTGGTCCTACGGTTCCGGTTACGGCGGCAATGCCCTGCTGGGCAAGAAATGCTACGCCCTGCGTATTGCCTCCATCATGGCCCGCGACGAGGGCTGGCTCGCCGAGCACATGCTGATCCTCAAGCTCACCAGCCCGGAGCAGAAGGACTACTACGTTTCCGCCGCCTTCCCCTCGGCCTGCGGCAAGACCAACCTGGCCCTCCTTGATCCCACGATCGAGGGCTGGAAGGTGGAAACCCTGGGGGATGACATCACCTGGATGCGGTTCGGCAAGGAAGGGGAACTGCGCGCAGTCAACCCCGAGGCGGGCCTGTTCGGCGTTGCCCCCGGCACCGGCTGGAGCACCAACCCCAACGCCATGCGCGCCATCGCCAAGGGCAACTCCATTTTCACCAACGTGGCTCTGACCGATGACGGCGGAGTCTGGTGGGAGGGCATGACGGACGAAGCGCCGGCGCACCTGACGGACTGGCTCGGCCAGGACTGGACCCCCGAGTCCGGCCGCCCGGCAGCGCACCCGAACTCGCGGTTCTGCACCCCGATTGACCAGATTGACATGCTGGCCGACGAGTACCATTCCCCGAACGGCGTCCCGGTCTCCGCGATCCTCTTCGGCGGCCGCCGCAAGACCACGGTCCCGCTGGTGACCGAGGCCCGCGACTGGGCCAGCGGCATCTTCATGGGTTCCACGCTGTCCTCCGAAACCACCGCGGCCGCTGCCGGCCAGGTGGGCGTGGTCCGCCGCGACCCCATGGCCATGCTGCCCTTTATGGGCTACGACGCCGGGGACTACCTGCGCCACTGGATCGAACTCAGCGGCAAGGCCAATCAGGAGACGCTGCCCAAGATCTTCCTGGTCAACTGGTTCCGCCGGACGGCTGACGGCGGATTTGCGTGGCCGGGCTTCGGCGACAACGCCCGGGTGCTCAAGTGGGTCATTGAACGCCTCGAAGGCAAGGCCGGCGCCGTGGAAACCCCCATCGGCTTTGTGCCGACCGGGGATTCCATTGACCTCACCGGCCTGGACATGACGCCCGAGGACGTGGAGCAGGCAGTGCGGGTGGATCCGCAGGAATGGGCCACCGAACTGGACGGTATCGATGAGTGGTACGCCCGCTTCGGGTCCACTCTGCCGCAGGAGCTTCAGGACCGGCTGGCTGAGCTGAAGGAACGCTTCGCTGCCTGAGGCTGAACCTCACGGATAGAAGAACAAAAAGGGTGGTCCCGCCGAATCCGGCGGGACCACCCTTTTTGTTTTACTGCTGATTGTTTTACTGCTGAGGCTTAGGCTTCCTCTGCGGCCCAGACGATCGGTTCGCCGCCCTCCCAGATGGGCTCGTTGAAGGTCCACTCTTCCCCGTTGGAGGAGTAGGTCTGGATGGCGGAAATGCAGACGCCTTCGGAGTGTTCGGTCACCACGTGGATGGCGTCGGTGTTTTCCTCCGGCAGGTGGATGTCGGAGAAGACCGCCACTGCACGGTTCTCACCCTTCTGCTCGGTAAGCACCGTGTAAATGTCATCGATCATGGCGTCGGCGTCGAGGTCCTCGTCGCTTTCCTCCGGTGCAACAGCGATCATCCGCAGTTCGCCGTCGTTCTGCACCACGAGTGCGGCGGGCAGGAACGCGCCCTGCGCTTCCAGCTGCTCCTGGGCGACGCCCAGGGCCGTGCCGATCAGGGAGTTCAGATCCTCCTGGACCTGGGCGGAGGGTTCGCTGCCGTTCAGTTCTACATCTGCCATGTTTATTTCCTCACTAGTTCAAGTACGTGGTCGCGGACGCGCTCCATGGTGGGCAGGTCCTCTGCTTCAGCGTTCAGCCGCAGGAAGGGTTCTGTGTTCGAGGCGCGGAGGTTGAACCACCACGCGCCGTCGTCGGAAGTGAACGTCAGGCCGTCGAGCGCGTCAACCGTGACGCCGTCGCGCCCGTATTCGGCGCGGACGCGGTCCAGCGCAGCGGGGACGTCCTCGACCCGGGAGTTCACTTCGCCGGAGGAGAAGTACGGTTCGTATTCACGGGCCAGGTCCGAGAGGATGCGGTTCTGCTCGCCCAGGGCGGCCAGGACGTGCATGGCCGCCAGCATGCCGGTATCCGCGTTGTAGAAATCCCGGAAGTAATAGTGCGCGGAGTGCTCGCCGCCGAAGACAGCTCCTTCGCTGGCCATGACGGCCTTGATGAAGGAGTGGCCCACCCGCGTGCGGACGGCGCGGCCGCCGTCATGCGCCACCAGCTCGGGCACGGCACGGGAGGTGATCAGGTTGTGGATGATCACCGGGGTCTGCTCCCCGGCCGCCTTGGCACGGGCAATTTCGCGGCGGGCCACCAGCGCGGTGACGGCGGACGGGCTCACCGGCTCGCCCTTTTCATCAATCACGAAGCAGCGGTCGGCGTCGCCGTCGAACGCAAGGCCGATGTCGGCGCCGTGTTCGATGACGGCGGCCTGCAGGTCCCGCAGGTTTTCCGGCTCCAGCGGGTTGGCCGGGTGGTTCGGGAAGGACCCGTCCAGTTCAAAGTACAGCGGCACAATATCCAGCGGCAGGCCGGGCAGGATGCTGTCACCCAGCACCGCCGGGGTGGTCATGCCGGCCATACCGTTGCCGGCGTCCACCACAACCTTCAGCGGGCGGATACCGGAAAGGTCCACCAGGTTGCGCAGGTAGCCGGCGTAATCGGCGAGCACGTCGCGGACGGAGATCCGGCCGGGCTGAGCCACGGTGTCAAACCCCGCGCCGTTCAGGTACTGCTCGGCGAGGGCCTGGATTTCCCGCAGGCCGGTCTCGGAAGAGATGGGCACGGCTCCGGCCTTGGCCATTTTGATGCCGTTGTACTGTGCCGGGTTGTGGCTGGCCGTGAACGTGACACCGGCAGCGTTGAGCACACCGCAGGCGTAGTACAGCTCGTCTGTGGAGATCAGGTCCAGCAGCAGCACATCGGCGCCGCGGGCGGTGGCCCCGCGGGCAAAGTCCCGGATGAACTCGGGCGAGGACGGACGCATGTCACCGCCTACCAGCACCGTCTGTCCGGCCAGGCCCTGGACGTCAACAAACGCGGCCCCTACGGCCTCGACGATCTGCGGGGTGATTGTCTCGCCCACGACGCCGCGGACGTCATAGGCCTTAAAGGACGCGGAGAGGTCGAATGCATTGTTCACGTGGGCCAGTCTATAGGGCCGCCTGCGGCACGGGACTTGTGCACACCGGAAATCCGCCGCAGGAAACAGTCAGAGGAGGCTGGGATAGTGGAGGTATGGAACGCACGGATATAGATGCCCCCTCTGACGCCCCTTCTGACGGCGCGGCCCGGAACCCCGCCCTGCATGCTGAAGCCGTGCAGCTGCTGCGGGCCTTGGTGGGCACCGATTCGGCGCAGTTCCACCAGGACCAGTTTGAGGCCATTGAGGCGCTGGTCTCCGGCGGACGGCGTGCCCTGGTGGTCCAGCGCACCGGCTGGGGAAAGTCCGCCGTGTACTTCGTCGCCAGCCTCCTGCTGCGTGCCCGCGGTGCCGGACCCACACTGATTGTCTCCCCGCTGCTGGCCCTGATGCGGGACCAGGTGGCCGCCGCCGGGCGTGCCGGGGTCCGGGCGGAGGCCATCAACTCCGCCAACCAGCTGGAATGGCAGGAGATCTCCGCCAAGCTGGAAGCCGATGAGGTGGATGTGCTGCTGGTCTCCCCGGAGCGGCTGAACAACCCGGGATTCCGGGAACAGCACCTGCCCGAACTGATCCGCCGCTCCGGGCTGCTGGTGATTGATGAAGCGCACTGCATTTCCGACTGGGGCCACGATTTCCGCCCGGATTACCGCCGGATCCGGAACCTGATTGAACAGCTGCCCGCCACCGTGCCGGTGCTGGCCACCACGGCAACCGCCAACAGCCGTGTGGTGAAGGACATAGAGGACCAGCTGGCCGCAGGCGGGGAAGACGTCTTCACCATCCGCGGTCCGCTGGCACGGAAGTCACTGCGGCTGGGAGTGCTGCGGCTGCCCAATCCTCGGGACCGGCTGGCCTGGCTGCTGACCCACCTGGAGGAGCTGCCAGGCAGCGGCATCATCTACGCCCTGACGGTATCCGGCGCTGAAGACACGGCCCGGCTGCTGCAGAAGGCCGGGCATCCGGTACTCGCGTACACCGGGCGCACCGATCCGGCGGACCGGGAGGAAGCCGAAGCGGCACTGAAGGAGAACCGGGTCAAGGCACTGGTGGCCACCAGTGCGCTGGGCATGGGTTTCGACAAACCGGACCTGGGCTTCGTGATCCATCTGGGTGCACCCTCCTCCCCGGTGGCGTACTACCAGCAGGTGGGACGCGCCGGCCGCGGCACTCCCAATGCCGACGTCCTGCTGCTGCCCGGTGCCGAGGACCGGGACATCTGGCAGTACTTCGCCACCTCCTCCATGCCCGCCGAAGGCCCGGCCAACGCGGTGCTCGCGGAACTGGCCGACGGCGCGGTGCTGTCCACCGGAGCCCTGGAAACCCGGGTCAACCTCAAGCGCTCGCCGCTGGAACTGCTGCTGAAGGTGCTGTCCGTGGACGGCGCCGTGGAAAAGGTGACCGGCGGCTGGCGGGGCACCGGGAAGCCGTGGCACTACGACCGCGAACGCTACGAGCGGATTGCCGCAGCCCGGGTGAAGGAACAGCAGGCAATGCTGGATTACGAGAGCACCTCCGGCTGCCGGATGCAGTTCCTCTCCCTGCAGCTCGATGATCCCGCTGCGGCGCCGTGCGGACGGTGCGACAACTGTGCCGGACGCTGGTTTGCCTCCGATGTTGCCGAGGAGGCGGCGGACAACGCCGGACAGGCACTGAACAAGGTGGGTGTGGATGTGGACCCGCGGGGTATGTACCCCTCGGGCATGGACCGGCTGGGCGTGCCGGTGAAGGGCAAAATCAAGCCGGCCCAGGCGGTCTCCTCCGGGCGTGCGCTGGCCCGGCTCACCGATCTGGGCTGGGGCGGCCGGCTGCGGGAGATCTTCGCCCCCGGCGCCGGGGACGCTCCGGCGGATGCCGCGCTGATCAACGGCTGCGTCCAGGTGCTGGCGCAGTGGGGCTGGGAGCAGCGCCCGGTGGCGATTGTGTCCGTCCCGTCCCGGTCTCATCCGCAGCTGGTGGATTCGCTGGCACGCGGGCTGTCCGAGTTGGGCCGGATTCCGTATCTGGGCGCCCTGCTGGCCCCGCACGGCGGCCCCACCGGCGGCCCGGGCGGCAACAGCGCCTTCCGGCTCGCGTCGGTCTGGGACCAGTTCGCCGTCCCGCCCGAGGGCGCTGCCTGGTTCGCTGCCAACCCGGGTCCGGTGCTGCTGGTGGACGATTTCGCGGACAGCCGCTGGACCCTGACCGAAGCAGGCCGGGTGCTGCGCGAGGCCGGTGCCGAGTCGGTGCTGCCCTTTGTCCTGGCGCTGAAGGCCTGACCGGCAGCCTCAGCCCTCGGCGAGGAAGCCCAGCAGTGCCTTGTTGACCTCGGTGTGGTGGGTCCACAGCAGTCCATGGGGTGCGCCGTCGATCTCCACATACCCGGCTTCCGGCACCAGTGTGCGGAACCGGCGGGCAGTGGCATCGATGGGCAGGATGTTGTCCGCTGTGCCGTGCAGAATCAATACCGGCTTCCCACTGTCGCGGACCGCCTCCACATCCGCCCGGAAGTCCTCAATCCAGGTGGGAACCACCGCGTAGGCGGCCATCGGCGCGCTGCCCGCGGCGGTATTCCAGCTGGCGGTCACCGCTTCCTGGCTAATCCGCGTGCCCAGGTTCTCCTCCAGGTTGTAAAAGTCGGAGAAGAAGCTGGTGAACCAGGCGAACCGGTCCTCCCGGGCCGCGGCTTCGATCCCGTCGAAGACATCCTGCGGCACACCGTCCGGGTTGTCCTCCCGGGCCACCAGGAAGGGTTCAAGCGAGGCGAGGAAGGCGAGTTTTGAAATGCGCCCGGCACCGTACCGGGAGACGTACCGGGCCAGCTCGCCGGTGCCCATGGAAAAACCGACCAGAACCACGTTGTTCAGGTCCAAGGTCTCCAACAGTGCGTTCAGGTCCTCAGCGAACGTGTCGTAGTCGTATCCGGTCCCTGCCATCGCGGACCGGCCAAACCCGCGGCGGTCGTAGGTGATCACACGGTAGCCGGCCGCCAGCAGCTCACGGGTCTGCCGCTCCCAACTGGAGCCATCCAAGGGATAACCGTGGATCAGCACCACCGGTTGCCCGTCGCCGTGGTCTTCGTAATAGAGGTGGACTGTGGTGCTGTTTTCGGTGCCTGCGGCAATGTATCCCATGCTGGTTTCCTCTTCCCGGTCCCTGCGGAACCAATGATCCGCTGCGCAGTACCCGCTCTGCGTCGAAGGTGACACTATTTCCGCAGCGTCGCGCCGTAAACACGTGGCCGGGGAAACGGGCTCGCGGCCCGCCGACGCCGCGGCAGCGGAACCGCGGACGGCGTGCTAGATTTCCCGACACCGGGACCCGACCCACGGACTAGGGCATCCCGGCAGGACGAGGGGACACACGGGGGAGAACCATGGGCACCCAAACGGCAGCGCCCACACCGGGCACGGATGCGGCGTATTCCGCCGACCGCCGGGCGGCCCTGTGGCTGTACGCTGCCACAGGCACGGCGGCAGCGCTCGGGATGGTGTGGCAGCTGGCGGGAGCCGGCGGGCTGCCGTTTGTTCCGCAGAACCAGGCCGGCTCCCTGCTGGTGGCCTTCGGCGCCGGAATCCTGGCGGCGGCCCTGCTGGTGGCCGCCTGGTTCCTCACTGCACGCGCGGAGGAACGCCTGGGGATCCGGCAGCAGCGCGGAGCCCTGGCGGCACTGGCCGGGCTGGGCGTCTTCTGTATTCCGTTTACTCCCGCACTGGTCTTCAGCCCGGTTCCCGGTCTTGCGCTGATTCTGCTCTCGGTGCGGACCCGGGACCTCCGCACCGCAGCCATGGGTGGAACGGCACTGGCGGCGGCCCTGGTGCTGGCTTTTTTCCCGGACCTGCCCTTCGCCGTGCCGATCCTGGCTCTGGTTGCCGCAGCCGCGTTCGCCGTGGTTGTGCAGGCACACTCCCGCCACGGCCGGGGCGGCGCGGGTTACTCCCCGCGGAAAACCGGCTGACGCCGCTCGGCGAACGCGGCGGTGGCCTCACCGAAGTCGTGGCTGGCCAGGAACGCCGAGTTCCAGACCTGCACATAATCCAGCCCGTCCTGCACGGAGTTCTGCGTCCGCCGGTTCATCACCTGCTTGACGCCCTGCACCACCAGCGGCGGGTTCGCTGCCACCTGGGCGGCCAGCTCACGGCCCCGGGCGACGACGTCGTCAGCCACTTCGGTGACCAGGCCCAGTTCACGGGCGCGGGCGGCGTCGAAGTCTTCGCCTGTCAGGGCCAGCTGCCGGGTGGCACCCTCACCGATGATGGCCGGCAGGCGCTGCAGCGAGCCGAGATCGGCCACGATGGCCACCTTCACTTCGCGGACGCTGAACCGTGCGGCAGGGGAGGAGATGCGGATGTCCGCCGCGGCGATCACATCAATGGCCCCGCCGATGCACCAGCCGTCCACGGCGGCAATCACGGGTTTGGCGCAGCGGGCCAGCGAACTGACGGCGTCCTGCAATGCGCGGATCTGCCGGCGGAAACCCTCACGCAACCTGGCGTCCATCCCGCCGGCACCCAGCAACGGGGCGAAGACGGGAGCCATGGCCGGCAGGTCCAGGCCGTAGCTGAAGTTCCCGCCGGACCCGTACAGCAGGACGGACCGGACGTCGTCGTTGGTGCTCAGGGCATCAAAGACCTCGGGCAGCTCCGTCCAGAAATCCGGGCCCATGGCGTTGCCCTTAGACGGGCCAATCAGCTGGACCTCGGCTACGCCGGCATGAATTTCGACACGGAGGGACCGCAGTCCCGGCAAAGTGGTGGCGCTGGAAGTCATGGCATCTCCGTTGATTGGCCGTGCATGTGTCGAACGTCAATATACCGGCCGTTTTAGGGCCCGGAGAAAGCGAAGCTAGGATCAAGGTATGGAGCTTGCGGTTATCATCCTCTTCGTCCTATCCATCGCTGTTGTGAGCGCGCTCGTGGGCAGGTTCGAGAAGCGCCGCGCCGCCGCGGCCAAGGACCGTCCGGCCTCGGCCGAACCGCGCCCCACCGACGGGCAGCCGGCCAGGCCTGCCCGCCCGTCGCGCCCGCGTCCCGCACCCGGGGAGACCGGCACCTCGCCGCAGGCCGCCAAGGACGCGGCCGCCCTGCTTAGCGCGGACCAGCACCGGCAGATCTATGCCGCACTGGGCCAGGGTCAGCCGGTCAAGGCACTGAAGCTTTACGCCATGTTTACCGGCGCCGGTATCCGCGCCTCGGGTGCCGCCATCCAGAACATGGCCGCACACCCGCAGCCGTACGTGCGCCCCATCCCGGACCCCGCACCCGAATCCGGGAGCGATGCCGCACCCGCAAAGGGTGCTGCGACACCGGACGCCGCCGCGAAGGCAGGCAAGGCCGATCCGGTGGAGGAAGAGGAAATCAGCAAATGGGCGCAGCAGCTGCGGCCCGAGGATTTCCTGAAGCCCTGACGGCTCTTCGAACCTGAAACAGCAACGCCGGACCGGCAGCCCGGTCCGGCGTTGCTGTTCTTCGGGGCTCTCCCTGCGTCGGGAGCTTAGCGTCCGGTGCGTCCGCCGCCGAGCAGGCGCTCGCGCTGGTTCAGCCCGTCGGGGCCATAGGGATAGTTCCCTACCTGCGGCATGCTCAGCTCGGTGAGCCTCTCGGTCTCCTCCTGAGTGAGCGTGAGGAACGCTGCGCCCAGATTGTCTGCCAGCTGGTCGGTGGTCCGTGCACCGAGAATCACCGAAGTCACTCCCGGGCGTCCTGCCAGCCAGGCCAGGGCCACCTGTGCCACCGTTGCCCCGTGGGCGTGTGCAACGGTGCGCAGCTCGTCCAGGATCCGCCAGGTCCGTTCGTTGTGGCTGCGCAGATCCCAGCCCTGGAACTGGCGGGTGGGGTTATCTCCCACGCGGGTGTTTCCCGCAGGCACGGTCTCCCGGTCATACTTGCCGGTGAGCCAGCCGCCGGCCAGCGGGGACCAGGGCAGCAGGCCCAGGCCGGCATCGAGTGCCGCCGGAACAATTTCCGATTCGATTTCACGTTCCAGCAGGTTGTACTGCGGCTGCAGGGTCACCGGCAGCGCCCAGCCGTGTTCGCGGGCCACATACACGGCCTTGGTCAGCTGCCAGCCGGTGAAATTGGAGAGACCGTAGTAGCTGATCTTGCCTGCGGTGATGGCGTCATTGAGGAAGCCCAGGCTTTCCTCCAGCGGAGTGTACGGATCCCAGGAGTGCAGCTGGTACAGGTCCACGTGGTCCACGCCCAGCCGGGTGAGGGAGTCATCCAGGGCGCGGCGCAGGTGCCGGCGGGAGGTGCCCAGGTCATTGGCGCCCGAGCCCATGGGGAAACGGCCTTTGGTGGCCAGCACGACGTCGGCGGCGGCGTCGGGATTGGCGTGCAGCCAGCGGCCGATGATTTCCTCCGATGCACCGGAGGTGTAGACATCCGCGGTGTCAATGAAGTTGCCGCCGGCGGCCACGTAGTCATTGAGCAGGGCGTGCGAGACGCGCTCGTCGGACTCGTTGCCGAAGGTCATGGTGCCGAGGGCATAGTTGCTCACCGCAGTGCCGCTGCGGCCCAGTAGTCGCATTTCCATGGGGGCTTCCTTCACTGTTGGGATGCTGACGGACCGGCTGCCAGCCTATCCGGCTCCGGCTCCGAACGCAGCGGCATACGATCGATGCGCAATGCGGCGAACAGCAGGGAGTCCCGCCGCTGCCCGTTGACGCTCTTATGGCCGCGCAGCCTGCCTTCAAAGCGGAAGCCGTTTTTCTCCAGCACCCGCACCGAGCCGGTGTTGTCCGGGTGGCAGGTGGCTTCCACCCGTTCCAGTCCCACGGTGTCGAAAGCATGGTCCAGCAGCAGCCCGGCGGTTTCGGTGCCGATGCCCTGCCCCCAGGCATCCTTCGCCAGGGTATAGCCCAGTTCCCCGTTCCGGTCCGCGGGGCTGGTGGTCCACACCGCTGCCGTGCCCACTACCTCACAGTTCACCGTGACGGCGAGCGTGAAGCCGGGCCGCTCCGGCGCGGCAGCTTCCGCGACGGCGCCGTCAAGAAAAGAGCGGGTTTCCTCGGGCGTGTTGGGCCCCCACGTGGACCACTGAACCACCGCCGGGTCCGAGGCGAAGGAATGTACGGCGTCGAAATCGGTGGGCATGAGGTCCCGCAGGGTCACGCGCGGTCCCCTGCGTGGTCCCCTGCGCGGGAAGTTGTTAGTCGGCACGGAGCTGAATCTACCGGAGCCGGAGCGCAGTTGCCGGAGCAGGGATGCGCGCCGAAAAGGAGGGGATAAGCCGCCGTCCCGGGGGTGAACGCAAAAAGTCCCCCGGAAAACCGGGGGACTAGTGGCGGAGACGGGGAGATTTGAACTCCCGGTGGGCTTTAGGCCCACACTTCATTAGCAGTGAAGCCCATTCGGCCGCTCTGGCACGTCTCCAACATACTGATTCAGCATGGCTTGCAGCTTCCGCTGCCAGCCTGACAAGACTACCGGCAAGCGGCCGGTTTCGGCAAAACGCCTCAGGCAAGCCCGCCGGTCAGCGCTTCCCAGAGAAATTCGTAGGACATGGCGTACATGCGGGCGCTCTGCCGGTTGTCCGCCGCACCGGCATGGCCGCCCTCCAGGGCCTCATGGAACCAGACCTTGCCGGCGCCCATGGACTTCATGCGGGCGGCCATCTTGCGGGCCTGCACCGGTCCCACCCGGTCATCGCTGGTAGCGGTCCAGATCAGCGCGGGCGGGTAGGACACGCCTTCCCTGATCAGGTGGTAGGGCGAGAAGGTCTGCACAAACTCCCACTGCGCCGGATCATCCGGATCCCCGTATTCGGCAATCCAGGAATAGCCCGCCGAAAGCTTGGTGTAGCGGCGCATGTCCAGCAGCGGCACCCCGCAGGACACGGCACCGAACAGGTGCGGATACGTGGTGAGCATGTTGCCTACCAGCAGTCCGCCGTTGCTGCGGCCGGTGCAGCCAAGATGCTCCCGGGAGGCGACGCCGCGCGCGGCCAGATCCTCTGCCACGGCAGCGAAATCCTCATAGGCCCGGTGCCGGTTCTCCTGCAGTGCGGCCCGGTGCCATGCCGGACCGTATTCCCCGCCGCCGCGGATGTTGGCCAGCACATACACCCCGCGGCGTTCCACACCGCCGGCATCGGTGATGCGGCGTTCCAGCCAGCCGCGGCCCACCATGCCGCTGTAGGCAGGAGTCAGGGAGGCCTCGAATCCGCCGTATCCGTTCAGCAGGGTCGGGTTCCCGCCGTCGAGCACCAGGTCCTTGGGGCCCACTTGGAAATACGGGACCCGGGTGCCGTCGGCGGATACAGCGAAATGCTGTTCGACGGTAAGCCCGGAGGTGTCGAAGAACGCCGGTGAGGTCTTTACTGCCGTAGCGGTGCTTCCTTCGGACCCGCCCACAGCCAGCGTTCCCCGGGAAACAGTGGACGGGGTCAGGAACCCGGTGCTGATCAGCCAGTAATCGTTGCCGGCTTCCTCATCCTCGTCGTCCACCGCGTAGGCATCCACCGAGTGCAGCGGCGGGCAGGCGTCCAGCAGTTCCGCCCGCCAGCCCTCCTCCGGTGCCAGGACGGTGATTTGGGAGCTTACGTCGCGCAGCAGGTTCAGCAGCAGGCGGTCGCGGGTCCAGCTCCAGGATTGCAGGGAAGTGGACGGTTCCGGGGTGAAGATGCGGTGCACCTTCCGGTTTCCGCCGGTGAAGTCCGCCAGTGACGCCGCCAGCAGCGACCCGGCCGGGTGGGTCTCGCCGTCGAGCTCCCAGTCGGTGCGTGGACGCAGAAGCAGCCACTGCCGGTGCACATCCACGTTCACATCCAGCGGTACGTCCAGCTGGACCCATTCGCCGCCCTCCCGCAGGAAGGTGCGGGTGTTGTAGAAGTCGATGATGTCCACGGCGATGTCGCGTTCGAACCCGGGCGTCTGGTCCCGCTGCACCACTGCCATCATGTGGTCTTCCGGGACCTCGAAGTACAGCTCGGCGTCCGCCAGCTCCTGGCCGCGGCGCAGGATCCTGCTGGTGCGGGGGTAGGAGGAGGTGGTCATGGAGCCGGGGCCGAAATCAGTGCCGACGTACAGTGTGTCCTCACCGGCCCAGCTGATCCGGCTTTTCGCCGTGGGGATGTCGAAACCGCCGGGAACAAAGGCGCGGTCCACGACGTCGAACTCGCGGTAGCGGGCGGCGTCCCCGCCGTCGGGGGAAAGGACCAGCAGGGCACGCCGGTAGGAAACGCCGTCCGCGGGACGCAGGAACAGAGATCCGCCCCAGACCCACTCGGTGCCCTCGGCGGCGCTGAGTTCATCGAGGTCCAGCAGCACCTCCCACTCGGTATCCGGTGCCACGTAGCTTTCCCAAGTGGTGCGGCGCCACAGGCCCTTGGGATGTTCAGCGTCGCGCCAGAAGTTGTAATAGTGGTCCCCGCGTTTTCCGGCCATGGGGATGCGGTCGGTGGAATCCAGCACCTCCAGCAGTCGTTCCTCGGTGCGCTCAAAGCCCGTCCGGGACAGCAGCTCCTCCGTCACGGCGTTCTCGCGGCGGACCCAGTCCAGCTGCCTGTCGCCATAAATGTCCTCCAGCCAGAGGAACTCGTCAGTTTCTGCAGGGGCCTGGTCAGGGTTCGCCGAAGTCATGGCCCCATCCTAGTTCCGAACACCGCCCGCGGCCGGGACACCTCTCCTGCGGGTAGGCGCGGGAATCCGGGGCACGGACTGCCGATACCCTAGAGGCATGGGTTCCACGCAAAGTCTCCGGGTAGCTGTCATCGGTGCCGGCCCGCGCGGGCTGTCGGTGCTGGACCGGCTGCTTAGCCACCGCCGCGCGTCGGAGGACCGGCGGCCGCTGACCGTTGAGCTGGTGGATCCCTTCAACCCCGGTCCCGGCCACGTCTGGCGCACCGGCCAGTCCAGGCTTTTCCTGATGAACACTCCGGCGCTGTTTCCCACGGTGGTTCCCGCCGGTGACACGGTCCGGGACCTGCTGCCCTCACCGGAGGGGCTCTCCTTTAATCAGTGGCGCGAGCTGATGTCTGCCCGCGGCCATGCCGCCGAAGGACTCCCGGCCGGGGACCAGGCGGAACTCGCGGCCCTCGGCCCGGCGGACTTCCCCAGCCGTCCGCTGTACGGCCGGTATCTGGAATGGATGTTCGAGCAGCTGAAGAAAACCGCTGCCGAAGACGGCGTGGAGCTGGTGCACCGGCGTACCGAAGCCCTCAGCGTGACGCGGGCACCCGATGGCCGGCTCGTGGTGGAACTGGAGGCACAGCAGGTGCTGGCCGCGGACGCCGTCGTCCTGGCCATCGGCCACCTGCCGGCTCTGCTCTCGCCCGAGCAGGCGCGCCTGCAGGACGCCGCCGAGCGCCATCACCTCACCTACCTGCCGCCGGCGGTACCGGCCGACGTCGACTTCTCCCGCCTTCCCGCGGGAGAGCCGGTCCTGATCCGCGGGCTGGGGCTGAACTTCTTCGATGTCATGGCCGCCGTGACCATTGGCCGCGGCGGACGGTTCGTGGCGACCGGGCAGCCGGCCGGCCGGGCCCTGCGCTACGAACCGTCCGGGCGGGAGCCGCAGCTGATTGCCGCATCCCGCCGCGGCACACCGTACCGGGCCAAGGCCCGGCTGGACTCCTATGTGCCGCGCAGCGTACGGCTGCGCTGGCTCACCCGGGAAGCTGCGCAGGCGTTCAAGGCGGACGGGCTGCAGCCCGGCTTCGACCATGACCTGTGGCCGCTGTTGCACCGCGACGCCGTCTGGGCCTACTACAGCACCCTGGCCCGGGTGGCCGGGGACGAGTTGAACGGAACACCGCAGGAATTCCTGGAACAACTCGAAGCCGCACTGCACCTGCCCGGGCCGGAATGGGACGCGGCGAAGGAAGCAGTGCTGGACCGTTACGTCCCGTCAGCCCGGCGCACCAACCTTGAAGGTCTTGCCCAGCCGCTGGGCCGCCGCCCGTTCTCCGGTCCGCAGGAACTCGATGACGCCGTTCTCGCCTACCTGGAAGACGACGCCGCCGGGTCCGCCGCCGGGGAGGACGATCCGCTGAAGATGCTCATCGGCGCACTGAACGCCGGCCGCAGCCTGCTCAAATCCGTGGTGGCGGACGGTGGGCTGGCCGAGGCATCCTGGCTGGCGGAACTGCGCGGCTGGTTTGAACCATTGGTGGAGGGCCTGGCCAGCGGTCCGCCCCCGGAACGGATTGAGCAGCTGGCCGCGCTGGTCCGTGCCGGCCTGGTGCACTTTGTCGGCCCAGACCCGCGGTTCGACGTGGACGAGGCGCGCGGCGTGTTTACCGCCTCTTCGCCATGGGTCGGCACGGAGTACGCGGCACGGACCCTGATGGAGGCGATGATGCCGCCCAACCGGGTGGACCGCAGCGTGTCCCCGCTGCTGGCCGGCCTGATCCGCGACGGACTGGCCCGGCCCAAGGTGATGATGTCCGCCGACGGTACGCCGGTGGTGACGCCCGGACTGGATGTCACGCTCCCGCCGTATCGGAGCGTGAGCGTGAGCGGTGAACCCGTCCCCAACCTGTACGTCCTGGGGCTGCAGCTCTCCTCGGTCCAGTGGGGCACCGCCATCGCCGCGGAAGCCGGGTCCTCGGCCGCGGAAGGTTCGCGGACGCTCCGCGACGCGGACGACATTGCCGCCGCTGTGCTCAGGGGTATCGGATCCGGCACCCGGGACGACGCCGGTATGCCGGCTGTGCCGGCCGGCACCTGACCGTTCCCGCACCGGGGCCTGTGCGTCGCAGACTACCAGCGGCGTCGGCACTGCTATCTCTGCCACGCCCGGGACTCCGCGTCGCGCGAACCACCGGGGCCGGCAGCTGCCGGAAACTTAAAATTAGGGCAAGGGCATGGTCGAGGTACGTGCTCCGGCAGGCGCCGGCAGGTCCGGTTGCTTGGTCTTCCCGTCCCGAAAGGAAACCGTCCGATGAAAGCTTGGCAGTACATGGGGAACCGTCAGCCGATCCAGCTGAACGAGGTCCCGGAACCCGTCCTAAGCCCCACCCAGGTCCTCATCGATGTGAAGGCCGCCGGCCTCTGCCACTCGGATGTGATGTACATGGAGGTGGGGGACTCCGCCATGCCGTTCCTGCCGATGACGCAGGGCCATGAAAATGCCGGTGTTATTACCGCGCTCGGCTCCGAGGTTACCGGTTTCAAGGTGGGCGATGTGGTGGGGGTGTGCTCCTCCGGCGTTCAGCCGCCCCTGGGCATGTTCACCCCCGGCGGCTTCGCCGACAAGCTGGCGGCCGACTACCGTGACCTCGCCCGGGTCCCGGACGGCTTGGATCTCTCCCTCGCCGCCCTGGCCACCGACGCCGGCATGACCTCCTACCACGCGATGATCAAGGTCGGTGGTGCCGGCAAGGGCATGAAGGTGGGCGTTATCGGCTTCGGCGGGCTGGGACAGATCGGGGCCCGCGCAGCGGTACTCGCCGGCGCCGAAGTGCACGTGGCAGAGATGAAAGAGGAAGCATGGGAGGCGGCCCGGGAAGTGGGAGCCGTTTCCTGTGTCAGGGATGCCGCGGAATGGGTGACGGATCCCCGGCGTGGCGGCGACTTTGACCTCATCGTTGACTACGCAGGCTTCGACACCACGCAGAAGGCCGTGAACGCCGTCCGGCGCGGCGGCAAGGTGGTCCAGGTGGGCTTGGGCAAGCCCACTTTCACCGTGGCGACCAACACCATCCTGGGTAAGTCCATCGAAGGGTCGCTCGGCGGCACCGTGGCCGACATTGAGGAAGTCTTCGATCTGATGCTGCGCGGGGAAATCACCCCTGCGTACGAGGAAATCGGCTTCGACCAGGTGGGTGAGGGCCTGGAACGGCTGAAGAACAACCAGGTCCTGGGCAGGCTCGTGGCCCGCTTCGGGGACTAGCTTCTGTTCCACCCCGTAAACGACGGCGGCCCCGCACCACCAAAGGTGCGGGGCCGCCGTCGTGCTTTATACCCTTGTGCCGCTTAGAACGGGTAGTCGCGCGGAGCGTGCTGGATGCTGATGGTGTGGTCGGTGGTGAACTCATCAATGGCCCACTCGCCGTTGAACCGGCCGAGGCCGGAGTTCTTCTCGCCGCCGAAGGCAATGTGCGCCTCGTCCTGGACCGGGAAGTCATTGACGTGGGTCATGCCTGCCTTGATGCGGCGGGCAAAGGACACACCCTGTTCCAGGTTGGAGGTGAACACGGCGCTGGAGAGGCCAAGATCGGTGTCATTGGCCAGGGCCAGTGCATCCTCGGCGTCCTTGGCGCGCATGATGCCTGCGATCGGGCCGAAGATTTCCTCGCGGGCCAGTTCCATGTCCTTGGTGACGTCGGCAAAGACGGTCGGGGTGAGGACCTGTCCGTTAACTTCGCCTTCAAGCACCAGGCGGGCGCCCTCGGACTTGGCCGTCTCGATCTTGGTCTGCAGGCCCTCGAGCTGGTTGGCGTTGATGATCGGGCCCACAATATTCTTCGGGTCCGTGGGATCGCCGGAGTTCAGCGTCTTCACGTGTGCGGTGAACTTCTCCACGAACTCGTCATAGACGGCGTCTTCCACAATGATCCGGTTCACGGCCATGCAGATCTGGCCCTGGTGCAGGAACTTGCCCATCGCTGCGGCGCGGACCGCCTGGTCCACGTCGGCGTCCGCCAGCACCACAAAGGGGCTGTTGCCGCCGAGCTCCAGCGCGGTGTACTTCAGCGTGGCGCCGGTGGCAGCCAGGGCGCCGATGTTCTTGCCCACCGGGGTGGAGCCGGTGAAGGAGATCATGCGGGGTACCGGGTGCTCCACGAACGCGTCACCGATTTCCGAACCGGCGCCGACGACGGCGTTCAGTACGCCCGCGGGCAGGCCGGCCTCTTCGAAGACCTTGGCAATGATCAGGGCGCCGGTGACCGGGGTGTCGCTGGCCGGCTTCAGGACCACTGCGTTGCCCAGGGCCAGGGCCGGAGCCACGGAGCGCTGGGACAGGTGCAGGGGGAAGTTCCACGGGCTGATGACACCCACAACGCCCAGCGGGGCGCGGTAGACACGCAGTTCCTTGTTCGGAGTATCCGATTCCATGATCTTGCCGGAGACCCGGTGCGGGAACGTTGCCGCTTCGCGGGTGATGGAAGCGGCGGAAGCCACCTCAATGTTTGCCTTGAGCATGGTGCTGCCGGACTCGGCGTTCAGCCACGCGATGATCTCATCGCGGCGCTCATCCAGGATCTCAGCTGCCCGGGCAATCACGGCGCGGCGCTCGTTGGGGGTTTTCGCCGCCCATTCCTTCTGGGCTTCGGCAGCTGCAGCGTACGCGTCATCCAGATCCTCCCGGGAGGCCTGCTGCATGGTCAGCAACTGGGACCCGTCGAAAGGATTGGTATCTGTCAGGACCTTTTCCGACCGGCCGTCGCGCCACTCGCCGCCGATGAACTGCTTGGCGGGGATCCAATCCGTGAGGGCGGGGGACGTTGCTTCAACCTGCGTTGTCATGACTTCTCCTTGATGAATCTTGACGTGTGTTGAGGGGTATAACGCCTCTCTCGGGGCGATCCATTCCCGAATGATGAGGATAGGACGGAGTCAAGGTGAAAACTAAACTAAGCACCCTTTGTTTTCCCGGCGACTGCGCCTACCGTGTGGCGTACACAGGCATTGCTTCCGGCAGTTCCAACGGCAAAGGACACACCTCATGAGTACAGGGGCGAGCGCTGCGGGTGACCGCGCGCGGGGGCAGGGGATCGGAGCAGGGCGACGGGCCGGTGCTGACCCGACACCGGACGGCCGGCGTTCGGAAGATCTGCGGCCGGACACCACCGATGTGGGGGACAGCAGCAGGCAGCGGGTGGTGGAGCGCGAGAAGGCCAGCTTCGGCGGGGTGAAGATAGGCTCGGCCTTTTTCGGCTGGCTTACCGCCATCGGCACCACGGTTTTGCTCAGTGCCCTGGCCACGGCGCTCGGCGCGGTGCTGGTAGCCAATACCGACGCCGGGTCAGCGGACGCTGCCGCGGTCAGCGTAACCGGGACCATCGTGCTGCTGGTCATCCTGTTTGTGGCCTATTACTGCGGCGGTTACGTTGCCGGGCGGATGGCCCGGTTCAACGGGATGAAACAGGGAATAGCAGTGTGGGTCTGGGCTCTCCTCATTGCCGTTGTTGCCGCCATCGCAGCGGCCATCGCCGGAGACCAGTTCAATATCCTGGTCCAACTCAACGGTTTTCCGCAGATTCCTGCCCTTGGCGGCAATGCAGCCGCTTCGGCTGTCATCGCCGCAGTGATTGCCGCTGCCGTGGCCCTGCTGGGTGCCGTATTGGGTGGCCTGGGCGGGATGCGCTTCCACCGGCGTGTGGACAAGGCCGGCCTGGGGGACTGAGCGCTAACAGTTTGGGGGATGCACGATCCAACACAGCACCAGGCGCTGCGGCGCGGATATAGGAGATAATCGTGATCACCACCGAACAAATCGACGCCATCCTGAACCACGGGACGGTCGAAGGCCCCAACGGCGAGAAAATCGGGTCCGCCGGAGAGGTCTACCTGGACGATGAAACAGGGCAGCCAGCCTGGGTTACCACCAAGACCGGCCTCTTCGGGTCTTCAGAGACCTTTGTTCCCCTGGCGGACGCCACCCTGGAAGGTTCAGTAGTCCGGGTGCCGTACTCCAAGAGCATGGTCAAGGATGCGCCGCGGGTGGACGAGGACGGGCACATCAGCGAACAGGAGCAGGACGAGCTCTACAGCTACTACTCCGTTGGCACCTCCTCGACCGGCCATCGTACGGATTCGTCCGGTACCTCCGGCTCTGCGGGAACGGACACGGATTCGTCCGGCACCTCGGGTTCCGGGGGAATGCAGGCGGATTCGTCCGGCACCTCGGGTTCCGCAGGAACGCACTCCGGTGTGGATGGGTCCGGGCGGTCCAGCGGTCAGCACGCACCCAAGGTGGGCCATGACACCTCCGGTCCCACCACCGATGATGCGATGACCCGGTCAGAGGAACAGTTGCGGGTGGGCAAGCAGAGCCGGGAATCCGGACGGGCGCGCCTGCGGAAATATGTCACCACCGAGAACGTCACCAAGACGGTCCCGGTGAGCCACGAGGAGCCCAGGCTTCGCCGCGAGCCGATTACCGACGCCAACCGTGACGCGGCAATGGATGGGCCTGCCATCAGCGAAGAGGAACACGAGGTTACCCTCCACGCTGAGGAACCGGTGGTACAGAAGGACACCGTTCCGGTGGAACGGGTCCGGCTGGACACCGAAACCGTGACCGAAGAGGCCACCGTCAGCGAGGACGTCAGCAAGGAAGAGATCGAAATGGAAGGCGAGGGCGGCCACGGGACGGAAGGGCGTCACCGCTCGTAGCCGTTCCTAAGCACCTCCATAGACGCAACATGGCAGCGGCAGCCGGAAGGCCTGCCGCTGCCATGCGTTAGCGGGTACTTCTCTCTGGATGCGACCGGATCCACCGATCCAGCAGGCGTGCAAACTCGGCACTGTTGTCTTCCGGGAACCAGTGGCCGGCATCCACTGCCACTACTTCAACTTTGGGGAAACGGTCCTTCAGACCGGAGGCCAGCAGGGGAGAGATAAAAGGATCCTCCAGCGGTACGATCACCTGCACGGGACCGGCATACGTGCCCATGGGCGGGGTGGACCCGGATAACATATTGGCCCGGTAAAGCTGCAGTCCGCGGATGGCGTTATCCCCGATGCTCCGCCCTGACCGTTTTTCATAGCGCGAGGTCAGCACGTACTTCCACGCCGCCTCCGGGACGGCCGGCAGTTGAAAGGCCGCCACGTAGGAACTGCGGAGCACCTGTTCCAGCGCCTGCGGCCAGCGCAGGGGAGTCCGAACCCGGGACGCCAGCCAGTTCCGGACATGTCCCAGGTCCGGGCCGGAAACGCTGGTGTAGCTGAGGATGCGTTCCTCGGCGCGTGGATCCTGCAGGGCGGCCCAGCCCTGGATTGAACCCCAGTCATGGGCGGCCAGATGAACGCTGCCTGCTCCGGTGGCGTCCAGTACCGCGTACAGATCCTCCACCAGCAGATCCAGCCGGTAGGACGCCGTCTCCTCGGTATCCACGCGTGAGGCTCCGGCATTCCGGGTGTCGTACGTAATCACATGCCGGTCCGCAGCGAGTGCCTCAACTACGGCGTCGAACACATGATGATCATCCGGGTACCCGTGCACCAGTAGGAGCGCCGGGTTCTCCGCAGTGGGCGGGGGCCCGTACTCGAACACCGCCAGATCGGCGCCCCTGCTGCGCACCGTACTCCGCCGTTCCGCCGCCGTCACCGGTTGCCTGCCTCAGTGTGGACACTCATTCCAGCACCCTAGCCGGTAGCAGCTGCCACGCCAGAGTATTTGCCCGATATCGTCAGCCGACTTACAGTTGGGCTCCGGGTCAAGCAACGGCCCGCCGCATCCACCACTGAAGGGCGGAGCTATGCGCACCGTCGGGATTGAAGAGGAATACCTCCTGGTCGACGGCGACACCGGCGTGCCGTTGCCGGTGGGGCCGGTGATCTGCGCGTCGGCCCCGGCGGACGGACAGCTGACGGCGGAGTTCAAGCAGGAACAGATCGAATCGGGTACCCGTGTGCATCTGGCCCTGGATACCCTCGCTGCGGACCTGATTGCCTGCCGGGCGCTCGCCGACTCGGCCGCGTCAGCGGCCGGAGCACGGGCTGCGGCACTTGCTACGTCTCCCTTGCCCTGCCTGCCCACCCTGACGGAAGGCAGCCGTTTCGCCGGTATGGAGCAGCGGTTCGCGCAGATTGCCCGGGAACAGCTCACCTGCGGGTGCCACGTGCACGTGGGGGTGGAATCCGATGAGGAGGGCGTGGCGGTTCTGGACCGGATCCGCTCCTGGCTTCCGCTGCTCGCGGCACTGAGTGCCAATTCCCCGTTCTGGAACGGTATGGATACCGGCTTCGCCAGTTACCGTTCCCAGGTCTGGAGCCGGTGGCCGATGGCCGGACCGTACCCGGTCTTCGGCTCAGCAGGGAATTATCACCGTTTGGTCGGTGACCTGCTGGCCACCCAGGTTCCCATGGACCATGGACAGATTTACTTTGATGCCCGGCTCAGCCGCAGCCACCCCACCGTTGAGGTACGGATAGCTGATGTCTGCCTGTACCCGGATGACGCCGTCCTGTTAGCCGCCCTGGTGCGTGCGCTGGTGGAAACAGCTGCCCGGGAATGGCGGAGCGGGGCGCAGCCGCGTGAGGTCCCGGAAAGCCTGCTGCGGCTGGCCGCATGGCGGGCAGGGCGGTTTGGTCTGGACGGGGAACTGGTGGACCCGCTCGGCGCCGCCATTGCGGACAACTCCACCGTGGCGAAAACACTGCTGGAATACGTCCGGCCGGTACTGGAGGAGCAGGGCGAAGTGGCCCTGGTGGAATCCCTGGGCCGGCAGGTGCTGGGCCGCGGGACCGGGGCCCGCCGGCAACGTGCCGTGTTTGCGCGCACCGGCAGCTTGGCGGCGGTGGTGTCCGACGCCGTTCGTCTCAGCAATCTCAGCGCGGCGCCGCTGCTCGAACGCCACCGTACCTGAGCCGGCGTCGGAAACACCCGCACGTCCCGGGCCAACACGTCCCGCAACCACAGGAAGCGCCGCCCCGGATATCCGGAGCGGCGCTTCCTGTGTTGTGCTGTCCGCCCTGTCCCATACTCAGGACAGGGCGGGACTCAGCGCAGGGCGGGGTTTACCGCCGTCCGGTCAGGCACAGGACGTACTGCGCCAGCTCGACGGCGTAGCGGACCCAGCCGCGGACATCCCACCAGTTCTTCGGTGCCGTGGGCGCCTTGCAGACCGGTGCCGGCGGGGTGGGTTTCTCCACCGTTACCGGCAGGGTGACCGTGGTGCCGGATCCGGCAGCCGTCAGCACCAGGCTTCCGGTTCCGGAGGCCGACGCCGGTACGGTCACCGTGACGGACGCCGAACCTGCGTTGACCGGCGCGGTGCCCAGCGGAGTTGCGGTGCCGGCGGCGTTCACGAAGCTGACGGCCAGCGAGGTGTTGGCCGGGCTGCCCAGAGATGTCAGGTTCAGCTGGGAAACCGTGAAGGTTGCTGCGGTTCCGGCCTTCACCGTGGTTGGTGCTCCCTTGACCACTACGCCCTGGCGGGCGAAGTCCGGGGAGAGCGGGCTGTTGGCCGAGATGTAGCTGATCCAGGCATCCCGGTCCACCAGGCCGGTGTCGCGGGTGTTGGTGCCTTCCTGGAAGACGGTGAAGTTGTCTCCGCCCTGGGCCAGGAAGCTGAAGGTGCCCACCCGGTAGTCCCGGGCCGGATCCAGGGCGGCACCGTTGACGGTCACGCTCTGGATCCGTGAGCCCCGCGGCTGGTCCGGATCGAAGGTGTAGGTGATGTTGTCTGACAGGCCGAGCGCCAGGAAGGCCCGGGAGCTGCCGTCCGGCTGCCACTGCTGCTCCAGCATCGTCTTCAGCTGGGCGCCGGTCAGCGTGGTTGTCCAGAGGTTGTTGACGAAGGGCAGTACGGCGTTGGCCTCGGCGTAGGTGATCACGCCGTCCTCACCGTAGTAGAGCTCGCCGCGCAGGCCGCCCGGGTTGGTGACACCGATTTCGGCGCCGCCGCGTTCGGGCGAAGAGAGCGTGGACAGCAGCGAATCCGCCACCAGCCCGCCGAGCGTGGACTCGGAGCTGCGGTCATCGCGGGCGGTGCCCACGAAGGCCGTAGTGATATCCGCGGTGACGGACCCGATCGGCTGGTTGCCGATTTCGGCCGAGTAGGCCAGGGCGGCGTCGACAATCCGCTTCACCTCGGCAACGGCCGGGTAGGTGGCTACCAGCTCGGCGGGAGCAGTGGTGGTACGTGCCACGTTGGACGCGGTGTAGGAAAGCACCTCGTCGGTTTCGGCGTTGTACTCGAGCTTGATCTGGCCGACGAATTCGCCGTAGGAGCCGGTCTGCACCACGGGACGGGTCTTGCCGTCGCCGCCCGGAATGGCAGCGTCCCACGCGTACTGCTTGTGCGTGTGGCCGGTGTAGATGGCGTCCACCAGTTCGGTGGTGTCGTTGATGATCGAAGCGAACGCCCCGCCGGCGGCCAGTTCCTGCTCCAGGTCCGCGCCGTCGGGAGTGCCGCTGCCGGCACCCTCGTGGTACTCGGCGATGATGACGTCGGCCAGGTCCTGTTCCTCGAGCTGCTGCGCCACCCGGTTGACGGCCTCGACCGGATCCCCGAATTCGATGGTGCTGATGCCGCCCGGGGTGACCAGCGTGCCGGTCTCCTCGGTGACGGCGCCGATGATGGCAACCTGCACGCCGTTCACATCGATGATCTCGTACTCCTGCAGGGCGGGAGTGGTGGTGCCCTTGGTGTAGACATTGGCGCCCAGGTACGGGAACTGAGCTGCCGAAGCCACGCGTCCGGTGAGGTCCTCCAAACCGGCGTCGAACTCGTGGTTGCCGACGGCGGAGGCCCGCAGCCCGAGGGCGTTGAGCACGTCAAGGGTGGGGGCGTCCTGCTGTACCGAGGAGGCAAACAGCGAGGCGCCGATGTTGTCGCCGGCGGAGAGGAACAGCGAGCTGCCTTCCGGCGCGCCGGCCTTCAGCTCTTCGACCGTTCCCGCGAAGGGCACGGTGTTGGCATCAATGCGTCCGTGGAAATCATTGATGTTCAGCAGGTTGAGGGTGGAGGTGTCCGTACCCTCGGCGGTGAGGTTCATTCCCACGAGGATCGGGTCATGGTCCGAGGCCCGGTAGGGATCAGCGGCGTAGAAATCAGTGGCGTTGTAGTTGTAGCGGCTGTATTCCAGCGCCACGGACTCCACCGAGTTGATGTTCCAGATATCGGTGCCGGTGACCGCTTCATTGGCTGCCGGGGAGGCCAGGATGTGGTCGAGGCTGCCGACTGTGCCGCCGAAGGCGTAGGAGTGCTTGCCGGTGGTTGCACCGAGGTCAACGTAGCCCGCATCGGTGAGGACCTTCAGCGGGTCCTCTGCGTGGTAGGCATTGAAGTCACCGAGCAGGAAGACCTTGTCGGTGCCGGCTGCCTCCGAGGCGGTGCCGGCAAAGTCCACCAGTGCCTGCGCCTGCCGGACGCGGTCCGCGTTCCAGCCGCCCTGCCCGGTGTCGGCGTTCTCACCCGAGGCCGGGGCGGAGCCCTTGGACTTGAAGTGGTTGGTCACGGCCAGGATCTCGGTACCCTCGTCAGCGCCGGCGGGCCGGAAGGCCTGCGCCATCGGCTCACGGGCGTTGGAGAAGACGGCCTCGTTGTCCAGGATGGTGGATTCGCCCACCGGCTCTGCCGTGCCGGTGCGGTAGATGAAGGCGGTCCGGATCACGTCCTCGTCCGCGGGCAGGGCCGCGGGGGAGCGGACGTAGTCCCAGGTGCCCGGTGCCTCGGCGTTCAGTGCGGCCACGAGGCGGGAGAGTGCATCGTCGCGGTCCTTGCCGAACTTGGCGGAATTCTCCACCTCCATCAGCGAGACCACGTCGGCGCCCAGCGCGTTGATGGCGGCCACGATCTTGGCCTGCTGGCGCTCCAGGTTGGCCGCGTTGGCGGCGCCGCGGGCATCGCAGCCGCCGCGGACGGTTACGGGAGCTCCGCTGCGGTCATTGTAGAAAGTGCAGCCGGTCAGGCTGTCTCCGGTGGTGGTGAAGTAATTCAGCACGTTGAAGGAGGCCAGCTTCAGGTTGCCGCCCACGCTCTCGGGCGCAGCGGTGCGGGTGTTGGAGAACGACGCCGGCTGGACCGACGCGGCGTTGGCGGGCGTCAGCTCGGTCAGCGGCTGGAACTTCCAGGCGCTGTTGCGGAAGTCCAGGATGACACCGGTGCTGAACGTGGCTGCCGCGCCCACCCGGACCGGGGTTTCGGGTGTGAGGTAGGGCAGCGGCTTGTCCATGTTGGCCGCGTTGAGGAAGTTGGTGCTGGCACCGTCGTCGAGCTTTACGGCCCGGGCGGCGTTGTCGGCCACGACTGCGGCGTGTTCCGCGGTGCCGACGGCGGCCACGGCGGTGGGCTGGACCAGCGCGGACGTGCCGGCGGCGAGGCCGATTTCGGCGTACTGGTTCAGGGAGAAGTTGTCGGTGACGGTGAAGTCCCCCTGCGGGGCGAGGAGCATGCCCTCCAGGGTTTCGCGGGCTTCGTCCGTGGCGGGCCAGGCCACCGCTGCGGGCTTGACCTCCGGTGCGGCCTCGCTGAGCTTGGTCATGGCGCCGGCGGCAACTGTGAGCTGGGTGAGCTCGAAGTATTCGCCCACGGTGCCGGTGACCTCGACGTAGTCGCCTGCGGCTACCTGGCCGACCGTGGCCGCGGAGAAGATGAAAATGCCGTCCGACGCGGCGTGCGCAGCGGGATCAAGGTCTCCGCCGGTTCCCGGGGTCTGGATGTAATACCCGTTGAAGCCACCGGTGGGGTACACCGCGGTGACCTTGCCGCGTGTGGTGACGGACTGGCCGATCATCGGGCTGGCAGCTCCGGTGCCCTGGATCTCGGCAATCGGAACCACCGCGCCGGGTTCAACCGGTGTCGTCGGCGTCGGCGTCGGTGTGGGTGTCGGTGTCGGTGTCGGTTCCGGGGTGACCGTACCTGCGGAGGATGTCGGCGTGACGGCGGTGCTCAGCGTGAAGTCCGCGGCGTTGTTGTTGGAGTCTGCGAAGCCGGTGCGGTTCAGTGACTTCGGATCGGAATTGCCCGCCGGTGCCCCGGCCGCAGCAGTCTCGAACGTGTTGGAGGCACCGTAGCCGAGCAGGTCGACGACGCCGGGGGCGGCGGTCACCGAGCCGGTGGGCAGGGGATCCACCCGGGTGGACTGGTTGGAGAGGATCAGGGTGCCGGCCGTGCCGGAGAAGCTGGCTCCGATGGTGGCGTCAGCGGCAGGAAGTGCTGCACCGGTGGTGCCGTTGCTGGCGCCCGAGACCAGGTAGTAGCCGCCGGGGGCGATGCTGCCCGAGAGCGCACCAATACCGGTGGGAGCTGCAGTGGCACCGGAGGAGCGGTACTGGAGGGACCAGCCGTCCAGGCTCACCGGCTCACTGGTGGGATTGTAGAGCTCAACGAATTTCGTGTTGAACGGGGCATTGGCGCTGCCGCCGGACAAATATGCCTCATTGATAATGATGCCGGGGACGGCAGCTTTGCCGTCCTGTGCGTAAGCCGGGAACGCGGTCAGCGGCGCGGCGAGCAGGCCGGCCGAGAGGGTTGTTCCCAGCACGGCCTTCCAGGTTGAAGGTCTCATGCCTCATACTCCTTGGTCGGCCGTGCGGGCCGACGGGTCATGGCCGCGCGGTGCGGCAAGGGGGTAGCGCAAGTGATGCTGTCCGGCTCCGTGACGGACGGACGGCGGTGGTGGCGGGTGGTACGGAATGACGCTAAATGACGCAGGTTACAACCAGATGACCGTGAGGTGTCCTGCAACGTTGCAGGGCACGGTGGCCAGCCGATACTGCCAGCCCCCCAGGATGACAGAAAGTGATTGCCAGCACAGTGTACTGGCTCCCGCCCCCACTTCCACTTCCGGAGTCCGAGTACGTCCCGGACAGTAAAAAAGCGCTGCCGTCCCCGCGGACGGCAGCGCTTTTGCGGGTGGCAGGATCGCCCTACCGGTCCGCGTCCCTGAAGGATTCGGAGGAGGGCTCACCCATCGGTCCCAGCACCGTGCAGACAATTTCCCTGTCGTCGGCGTACTGCCAGGATTCAAGGCTGGGCACAATGTAGGCCGCTTCCAGCTCCGAGCTTCCGAAGGCCTGGCCCACGTACCCTTCGAATTCGGCGGAGCAGAATTCCTGCGCCTCCGTGTCCACGGCGTCTTCGCCCGGGAACTCGCCGGCAGGCAGCGTGGTCAGCGCGTAGACCTCCTGCTCGTGCGGCTGGTCGCAGGGGAAGACGTCCACTTCGGTGAGTTGTGCCTGCTCCTCGTCCGCCGGCGGATTGGAGAAGCAGTCACCAAGGGCCAGCTCTGTCGCGTCCACGCTGCGGGCCGGAACCGGCGGCGCGGCCGGTTCAGAGGCCGACGCCGAGGCGGTCCGCCCGTCTGCCTCGACCGACGGGGCGGGGGATGCGGATTCACGCTCCCCTCCGTCGGAACCGGTGCAGCCGCTGAGCAGGCCGGCGAGCAGGACAGAGAGGACCAGTCCGCGCAGGCGGAAGGTCTTCGGGGAATTCATCGGTGAGACTCCTTGGATGGCGGTTGTCGCGGCCCACCCCCGTGGCGGCCGAAAACCATGCGTACAGCCTATGGCAGGTGTGCCTCAGTCAGTCCGCTCCTCGTAGGCGGCCGGCCGCTGCTGGATTTTGCGCAGCCGCTCGACGTCGAACTTCTGGCCCCGCTTGAAGTCATAAACGCCGTTCTTTTCCTGGAAGACGTCCGTCAGCTGCGTGTAGCAGTACCCGAACATGTTCGGGTCATCGAGCAGGACGTTGGTCAGGCCCTCGAACCGGGCGTAGAACTCCTCCTCGGACCGGACACGGTCGCCGTACCCCCAGGAATCGGCCTGGTCGCTGCCGACGGCCTTGCGCTCCTGCTCCGCCTCGGCGGCTTCATGCTCGTTCCACCAGATGCCGCCGTATTCGGACACGAAGAAAGGCTGGCCGGCGTACGGGACGGAGTACTCGGTCTGTCCGTGCGGCAGGCCGATCTCACCCAGCGTGGCGGGCCGGTTCAGGAACGGCCTGCCCTCGGCAAGGCCCTGCTGCTCGGTGCGGAAGGCCTCCGGATCCTGCTCGTAGGAGTGCGAGTCGTAAACATCGGTCTCCAGCACGCGGTGCGAGTAGCCGGACGCGTCGATGACCGGGCGGGACGGGTCAGCCAGTTTGGTGGCCAGGAACATCGCGCGGGTGACGTCGTCGAGCACCGTAATGCGGTCATGCAGCACCTGGTGGGTCTCATTCAGCGGGCACCAGCCCACGATCGAGGGATGGTTGATGTCCCGCTGCACCGCTTCCAGCCACTGCGAGACAAAAGAGGCATCCGGTTTCTGGTTGGCGCCCATCGGGCCCTGGCCGGAGACGCCCCAGTCCCCGAACTCGCCCCAGACCAGGTAGCCGCGCATGTCCGCGTGGAAGAGGAACCGCTCTTCGAAGACCTTCTGGTGCAGCCGGGCGCCGTTGAACCCGGCAGCGAGGGAAAGCTCAATGTCGTCGATCAGGGCCTGGTCCGAGGGCGCCGTCATCAGCGATTCCGGCCAGTAGCCCTGGTCCAGGACCAGCCGCTGGAATACCCGGCGGCCGTTGAGGCGGAAGGAGTTGCCGTCAATGCCAACCGACCGCAGCGCGGTGTAGCTGCTGATCCGGTCCACTTCGGTGTCTCCGGTGCGCAGGGAGATTTCCAGGCCGTAAAGCTGCGGATCGCCCACATCCCAGATCCGGACATCCTCAGCCGGAACCGTAAGCACCAGGGACGGAGCCAGGTCATAGGCAGTGCCCACGGATGCTTCCGCGACCGTGCGCCCGTTCATGTCGGTGAGGGTGGCCGTCAGCGTGCCGCCGGGCAGGTTGGCGCTGAGCGGTGCGGTGACCGAGAAGCTGCGGCCGGCCAGGTTCGGGGTGACCTGGATGCGGTTCACCGCCGTGCGGGGGACCCCTTCCAGCCAGACCGTCTGCCAGATTCCTGTGGTGCGGGTGTACTGGCAGTGCGTGTTGGCATACCAGGTGGCCTGCTTGCCCCGGGCCTGGACTTCACCGTGCAGGTCACGGGCACGGACGGTGATTTCGACGTCGTCGCCCGGCGCCGCAATGCCGGAAAGATCCGCGTCGAAGGGGGTGAAACCGCCGCGGTGCCGGGCAACTTCGGTGCCGTTGGCCCACACCGTGGCGTCATAGTCCACGGCGCCGAAGTGCAGGACCGGCCGCAGGCCGGCCCAGTCTGCCGGAACGGTGATGGTCCTGCGGTACCAGACGGCATCCATAAAATCGGTGTCGCCGATGCCCGAGAGCTCTGCCTCGGGGGCAAAGGGCACGGTGATGGAGGCATTGAGCGGGCGTTCCAGCAGGCCGCGGTCCAGTCCCGAGTCGCTGCGGTCAATTTCGAAGTCCCAGGTGCCGTTGAGGTTCACCCAGTTTTTCCGCACGAACTGCGGTCGGGGGTGTTCGGGGCGGGGGATATCCGTAGCGGTTACGGGCGGGTCAAACGCGGGGAGGGTCATGGAACATCCTTCGGGCGGCGTGAAAATTGTGATCCCAGTCAACCGCAGGGGCCGCAATATTGCAACGTTAGAATTTTTGGTTCTTTCTGCCCAGCAGACTCCGTCAGGGCCGGCGCAGGCAGGGCGGGCCGAGGGGGCTGAGGAGGAGGCGAGTCAGGCCCGGACTGCCGGCGCGGAGGATTCGCGCTCCATCAGGCGGTGCGGAATGACCACCTCGCCGGCCAGCTCCCCGAGAACCGAATCCAGTGCGGCCTCGGCCAGGGCCGGAAGGTCCGGGGCCACCGAAGTCAGCCCGGGGGAGGTGTAACTGACCTCGTCGATGTTGTCCCAGCCCACCAGCGCCAGATCGGAGGGAACCTGCCGGCCGAGGTCGCGGGCTGCTGCCAGGGCGCCGACGGCGAGCAGGTCATTGGCGCAGACAATGGCATCCACCCCGGGGGTGGCCAGGATCTGCTGTGCGAGGTCATAGCCGTCCTGGCGGAACCACGAGTTGGTGGCCGCCACCAAGGCTGCGTCGTACGGCAGTCCGGCAAACCGCAGAGCCGCCTTGTACCCTTCGAACCGCTGGCTTCCGGTGGAGATGCCTCCGGTGCTGTCCGCGCCCAGGAAGGCAATCCGGCGTCGTCCGCCCTCCACCAGGTGACGCACCAGGTCCACGCTGGAGGCGACATTGTCGATGGCTACGTGGGGCACATCGGTGCTGATGATGCGTTCGCCCAGCAGTACCAGTGGCGTGGGATCAGTACGTTTGGCGATGGCCTCGGCGGTCACGGCCGACGGCGAGAAGATCAGCCCGTCGAACAGGCGGCCGTGCCAGCCATGCAGGTAATGCTGTTCGATATCCACCGTGCCGCCGGAGATTTCAATGGAGATGGTGTAGCCGCGCTGCTTGGCCGCATGCTCGAGGGTCTGGGCCAGCACACCGAAGTAGGGATTGTGCAGATCAGGCACCACCAGGGCAATGGCCCGGGTGGAGCCCTGGCGCAGCTGGCGGCCGATGAGGTTGGGCGTGTAGCCCAGTTCCTCCACGGCCTGCAGGACGCGGGCGCGCGTTTCCGGGTGCACTACCGGGCGGTTGTTCATCACGTTGGAGACGGTCTTCCAGGACACCCCCGCACGCTCAGCGACTTCCTTGATCCCCACACGCTTCACTGGCCGGTTCCCTTCCCTTGTTGGACCCTGAGGTTCCGGGCCGGGTATTTCATTGCTTCGACACCAAGAGTAGACGGTTGCGGATTGCTAACGTTAGAATCCACGTCATGTGGTTCAGCTCACCACAGAGTCTGTCCTCAACGATGAGCCAGCACCGACGGCCAGGAATGGAGCAGGATGAACACCAGATATCCGGACCGCAGGCAGTTCCTGCGGGGAGCGCTGGCCGCTGCCGTCACGGCAGCCGGCGTAGGTGCAGTGGCCGGTTGCGGCAGCCCGGGCGCGGGCAGCGGCAGCCGGACACCGGTGACCGTCTGGGATCCCTTCCAGGGATCCGACGGCGCCAACATGCGCGGCATCATCGCGGACATCCAGGAACGGACCGAGCTCAGCGTTGAGCCCACCACGCTTTCCTGGGGCTCGCCGTATTACACCAAGCTCGCCATGAGCTCGGCCTCCCAGCAGCCGCCGGACGCCGCCATCATGCACCTGTCACGGATGCCCGGCTACGCGCCCGGCGGCCTCCTGGAACCGTGGGACACGGACCTGCTGGCAGAGCTGGGTGTCAGCGAGAAGGACTTCGCGCCGGCAGTGTGGGAATCCTGCCAGTACGAGGGCAAGCTGTACTCGCTGCCGCTGGACACCCACCCCTTCATCTCCTTCTTCAACCAGGACCTGGCCGAGCGTGCCGGGGTACTGGCCAGCGACGGGACCATGGACATTTCCTCCCCGGAGCAGCTGCAGGAAGTAGGGGCCAAACTCGCAGAAGCCACCGGCGGATACGGGATCAGCTTTGGCTACCTCATGGACACCGCGCAGGCCTGGCGGCTGTTCTGGGGCCTGTACCGGCAGACCGGCGGCGAGTGGAGCCTCGAGCCGGGCGGGAAAGCCGGCCTGGACGAGGACAAAGCCGCACAGGTGATCGGATCCGTGGCGTCCTGGATGGACGGCAAGGCCCTGACGGACAACCTGGACTATGAGGGCGGCCTGGCGGCCTTCAACGGCGGACGGGTCGGGATGATCCTTTCGGGCGTCTGGGAAGTCGCCGGCCTCAGCGCTGCCGTCCCCAACCTCGGTGCCATGCCGATGCCCACCATGTTCGGGACCCCCGCCGCGTACGCCGATTCACACAGCTACGTGCTGCCCCGGCAGCGGTCCATGACGGCGGAACACCGCCGCTCGGTCTACGAATTCGTCACCTCGGTCATCCGGGACGGCGGACCGCAGTGGGGCACGGCTGGGCACATCCCCGCCTACCTCCCCGCCCAGGACACCGCCGAATACCGGGACCTGCGGCCGCAGTCCGACTACGCTGCCGCCGGTGCCAATGTGGTGTTTGACCCGCCCGCATGGTTCGCGGGGGCAGGCACCGACTTCCAGAACCAGATGTCCCAGGCCCTTGCCGATGCCTTCCGCGGACTGAAGAAACCAATGGACGCCGTCGGCGGCATGCTCTCCGCCATGGACCGTTTCCTCGCCGCCCCGAACCCGACTGCGTGAGGAACCAGCCATGACCACCACCACCAACAGTCCCGCCAGCACGCCCCGTCCGCCCGCCGCAGCCGGAACAAGCCTTGCGCCCCGGCGGCGCCCCGGTAAGCAGCCGGCCCCGTCCCGCACCGGATACTGGTTCCTGGCCCCGTATCTGTTCTTCTTCGCAGTCTTCCTCGTGTGGCCGATTATCTACGGCCTCTGGATGAGCCTTACCAACCGGTCCCTGGTCAACGACGAATCCTCGTTTGCCGGGTTCGCCAACTATTCGGAGGCCCTGACCGACCCGCAGATGTGGTCCAGCCTGGGCAACACCCTGTTCTTCACGGTCATTTCCTCGGTGCCGCTGATCCTGGTTTCCTTCGCCATGGCGTACCTCGTGTACACCGGGCTCAAGGGCCAGTGGCTGTGGCGGCTGACCTTCTTCGCGCCGTTCCTGCTGCCGGTCTCCGTGGTCACTGCCATCTGGGCCTTCCTCTTCACCAACGACTTCGGGCTCATCAACGGCCTGCTGGACCGTTTCGGCATCAGCCAGGTCGGCTGGCTCAGCGATGACCAGGTGGCCATGTGGTCCATAGCCCTGGTGACCCTGTGGTGGACGGTGGGCTTCAACTTCCTGCTCTACCTGTCCGCCCTGCAGAACATCCCGGACCACCTCTATGAGGCGGCCCAGCTGGACGGGGCCGGCACCTGGCGGCGGCTGTTCTCCATCACGCTGCCCATGATGAAAAGCACCACCGGGCTGATTGTGCTGCTGCAGGCACTGGCCTCGCTGAAGGTCTTTGACCAGATCTTCCTGCTGACCGCCGGAGGGCCCAACGGCGCCACCCGCTCCATCCTGCAGTACATCTACGACGCCGGCTTCACCGGATACCGGCTCGGCTACGCCTCCGCGACCTCCTACATATTCTTCGCGCTGATTGTTCTGGTCTCCCTGGTCCAGATGTGGTTCGCGAAGCGGAAGGACTCCTGACATGGCTACGTCCACAACACCGGCAACCGCCCCGGCCGGCTCCGGCCGGGAACCCGTGGGGTCCGACGTCGAGGCCCGGGCCCGCGCCCGGGCCCAGAAAAAGCGGGAAGCCGAACACCTGCGCACCCTGACCCTCGGCCCCGGCAGGAAAGGCCGGGTTGCGGCATACACCGTGGTGGCCGTCCTGGCTGCCCTCTGGGCACTGCCGATGGTCTGGGCCGTTCTCTCGTCCTTCAAATCCGAGGCCGATGTTTCGGCTGCGCCGCTGCAGTTCTGGCCCGAGGGCGGGTGGACGGCGGACGCTTACCGCAACGTGCTGGCCGCCGGAGACATCCCCCTGTGGATCTGGAACTCTGTCCTGGTCTCCACCCTGGTCACGGTGATTACCGTAATCATCTCCGCTTTGGCCGCCTATGCCTTTTCCCGGCAGAAATTCCGCGGCCGGCGCTGGCTGTTCGTGCTGACCATTGCCGCGCTGATGGTGCCGCCGCAGATCCTCATTGTTCCGCTGTTTGACCAGATGATTGCCCTGCGGCTTTCGGACACGCTCCTGGGCGTTGCCCTGCCGCAGGTGGTGATGCCGCTGATGGTGATTGTGATGAAGAACTTCTTCGACCAGATTCCGGTGGAACTGGAGGAAGCTGCCCGGCTGGACGGGGCGAGTGACTTCCGGGTGTTCTTCTCCGTGGTGCTGCCGCTCTCCCGGTCAATCCTCACGGCGGTCTCGATCTTTGTGTTCATCAGTGCCTGGAACAACTTCCTGTGGCCGTTCATCGTGACCAATTCCCCGGAGATCATGACGATCCCCGTGGGGCTGGGTACGGTGAAGAATGCCTATGGTGTGCAGTACGCATCCGAAATGGCGAGCGCCATGATCGGTGCGCTGCCGCTGCTGATCGTCTTTATGCTCTTCCAGCGGCACATCATCCGCGGATTCGCGACATCCGGCATGGGAGGCCAGTAAGTGTCCAGCACGTCCCCGGCAGCGCGGCAGGAAAATGCCGCACTGCCCATCGTCCACCGCCGCCATCAGCTGGCGGACGGCCGCGAATCGCTGTTCTTCACGGACCGCGGCGGCCGGCCGGTGGACGAGGTCTCCGATGCCCGTCCGCTCGATCCCCGTTCCGGCAACGGCGAGGTCCGCTTCGACCGGCTGACCGGGGAATGGGTGGCCGTGGCTGCCCACCGGCAGTCCCGCACCTATCTGCCGCCCGCGGACCAGTGCCCGCTCTGCCCGTCCACGGACACCCGGGCCTCCGAAATCCCGGCCGGGGACTTCGACGTCGTTGTGTTTGAAAACCGTTTTCCGTCCCTGGGCCCGGCCCTGGGCGAACTGCCGGCCGACGACGACGGCGCCCGGTTGTGGGGCGCCCCCGAGCCCGCGTTCGGGCGCTGCGAAGTGGTGGTGTTCACCCCCGAGCACAACGCCTCCTTCGGGCAGCTGCCGTATGAACGCGCCCGCACGGTGGTGGAGGCCTGGGCGCAGCGCACCGCGGAGCTCTCCGCACTGCCCGGCATCCGGCATGTGTTCCCGTTCGAGAACCGCGGCCAGGACATTGGCGTCACCCTGCACCACCCGCACGGACAGATCTATGCCTACCCGTACGCCGCCCCGTATGCGGCGCGGCTGGCCGAACGTTCCCGCCGGCACCTGGCAGACCACGGGCAGCCGCTCATGGGCGAGCTGCTCCGCGCCGAAACCGAGGCCGGGGACCGGATGGTGCTGCAGGGCGAGCATTTCTCCGCCTATGTCCCCTATGCCGCCCGCTGGCCGCTGGAAGTCCATCTGGTGCCGCACCGCCAGGTGCCGGACCTCGCTGCACTGTCCGGTGCCGAACGCGACGAGCTCGCCGGTATGTACCTGGACCTGCTGCAGCGCGTGGACGGACTGTATGACACTCCCACCCCCTACATTGCGGCGTGGCACCAGACTCCCGTCACCGCTGCGGACCGGGAGGCCGGGTGGCTGCACCTGCAGCTGACCAGCCCGCGCCGGGCCGCAGACAAACTGAAGTTCCTGGCCGGCTCCGAAGCCGCCATGGGCGCCTTTATCAATGACACCACCGCGGAACAGACCGCCGCGAAACTCCGGGAGGTCCGCGCATGAGCGCCGCCGTCAACGCCGAACCGCTGCAGGACCGCGCGGAAAGCCTGTCCCGGCGGTTTGCCGAGGTTTACGGCCAGGAGCCCGACGGCGTGTGGCGCGCACCGGGGCGGGTGAACCTGATCGGGGAGCACACGGATTACAACAACGGTTTTGTGCTGCCCTTCGCGATCGACCGCAGTGCCCTCGTCGCCGTGCGGCTGCGCCGGCCGGACCAGGATCCGGAGGACGAGGCCGACGTCGTCCGGCTCGCCTCCACCTATGGGCAGAAGGGCCGGGGGCTCTCGCACGCGCGGTTCCGGACCGGCGGCCTGGTGCCGGGAGCCGCGGAGGGCTGGGGCAGCTATCCGGCGGGAGTGGTCTATGCACTGCAGCAACGTGCCGGGGTTTCCGTACCCGGCTTTGACCTGCTGCTGGATTCCACCGTCCCGGTGGGTGCCGGGCTCTCTTCCTCCCACGCCGTGGAGGTAGCGGTGATCGTGGCGCTGAATGACCTGCTGGGCCTGGGCCTGGACCGGCCCGGGATGGCCCGCCTGACCCAGTATGCCGAGAACGAGTTTGTCGGCGCCCCCACCGGGATCATGGACCAGTCGGCCTCACTGATGGGACAGGACGGCGGTGCCCTGTTCCTGGACTGCCGCTCCCTGGACGCCGAAAACGTGCCGCTTCCGCTGGCTGACCACGGGCTGGAGGTGCTGGTGATGGACACCCGGGTGGCGCACAGCCATGCCGACGGCGGCTACAGCGCCCGCCGGTCCGCCTGCGAACGCGGCGCGGCAGCCCTCGGCGCGGACTCGCTGCGGGATGTGGCAGCCGATGCGGACCTCTCCGGACTGGATGCGGAGGTTCAGCGCCGGGTGCGCCACGTGCTGGGCGAGAACCAGCGGGTACTGGCCGTGGTCGAGGAACTGCGCCGCGGAAACGTGGACGGCATCGGCGGGCTGCTGGTTGCCTCCCACGCCTCACTGCGGGATGACTTCGAGGTTTCCTGCCCGGAGCTGGACCTGGCTGTGGACGCAGCGCTCGCGGCCGGTGCGTTGGGGGCACGGATGACCGGCGGCGGCTTCGGTGGCTCGGCCATAGCCCTGATCCGGGCTGAGGCCGAGGACGAGGTCCGGGCGGCCGTGCGTGCAGCCTTCGAGGACAAAGGCTGGAAGGAACCGGCACTGTTTACCGTCCTGCCCGCCGCCGGCGCCGGGCGGCTCTAAGCTGCCTCGGGGTTACCCGGGCCCGAAGGGAATGACGGCCCGGCCGTCCCGGGGAGCTGCGTCGCCCTCCTCGACCGGTGACTGCACAGCGTAGGAGATGGTTGCGCTGTCGCGTCCCCACTGCACGGAAAATGCCCCGGTGCCGAACGGATCGTAGCCGTCATCTGTCAGCACGGTGTCCCGGAGGACGTAAACGGGTCCGTGCTGCTGTTCATATACGACATGCGTCCCGAGCAGCAAGAAACTCCGGTTGTTGATTAGCAGTGTATGTTCCCCCGCCGGGGCCGACACTTTTTCATAGCCTGGCCCTGAACTCAGGAGGGCAATGAATCCGTACCCGGCCAGCAGTGCCAACGCGAGGCAACTGGCGGCTGTGCCGAGGATACCGGCGGACCATCGCCACACCCCGTGGCGGACCAGGCCGCTGAACCAGGGAACCATCGCGACCGACGATCCGAGCAGGAACCCCCAGGCTCCGGCCAGGGCAACCAGCCGCAGCTGGCCCGACCCGATTCCTCCGCCCAGATAGACCAAGGTCCCGGCGTCACGGAAGCGGCCAAGCAGGTAAGCCAGGGCCACCAGCCCGGCCGCTTGGACCAGCCGGCTGATACCTGCGATCAGCGCCGGCGGGACGGTGATCATCTTGGTGAGTCCGTCCCGCGGTTCACCTCGGCGTCAACGGCACGCATGCCCTGTTCCAGCGCGCGGAGGTCTTCCAGGGCGAGCTTGGCCAGAATGTCGAAGTTCAGCTCCGGACGTCCCGAGACGAGCCTGCGGACCACGCTGCGGCCCAGCTCCGTGGCCTTCACCCGGCGCACCCGTGCGTCCCTGGGATCCTCCGAACGCACCGCTACGCCCTGCGCGACGAGGCGGTCGATCAGCCCGGACATGGAGGCCATCGAGACGCCAAAGGACTCCGATAATCCCCGCCCGGTGGCCCCTTCCTCGGACGTGACCAGGATGGTGAGCACCTTCAGCTGGCGCACCGTCAGGTCCGTGGAAAGCAGCGGGTCAAGAAAGGTGGGTACGGATGAGGACTGCAGTGAATCGGCGAGGTCTTCGAGGTCGCGCAGGATTCGCTCGCGTTCCTGCTGCTCGTTGCCTGTGCCGCCGCTTCCGTCGCTCATGAGTTCACCGTAGCCGCAGCACCGGAGTCAGCAAACACTCAGCCAATTTAGTTAGGGTGAGGCTAACCGTTTAGGCGGTGAACGTAATACCGGCGTTCCCGGTTGGCGTAGGGGGAGCAAGCTGCATTCCCGCGCGCCCCGGCGTCGTTCGTCTTCCTTGCTCCGCTGTGCCTCCCGGGCGCGCAAGCGACGTAAGGAAACAAATGAGCTATCAAACGCCCGCAAATGAACGGGACCTGTCGGACGGCCTGGACGTTGAGGCCCTCCGGGCCAAATACAAGGCAGAACGGGACCGGCGCATCCGCCCGGACGCAGCCTCCCAGTACCAGCCGGCCAAGGGGAAATTCGGCTACTACGCCACGGACCCCTACACTCCCCGCACGGAGCGGGAACCGCTGAGCGACTCGGTGGAGGTACTGGTGATCGGCGGCGGCTTCGGCGGGCTTATGACCGGAGCGCGCCTGCGGCAGGCCGGCGTCGAAAACATCCGGATGATGGACGAGGCCGGAGACTTCGGCGGGACCTGGTACTGGAACCGCTACCCCGGCATCCGCTGCGACATTGAGTCCTACGTCTACATGCCGCTGCTTGAGGAAGTCGGCTACATCCCCAGCGAACGCTACGCTCCGGGGGAAGAGATCCGCCGGCATGCCGTGGCCATTGCGGAGCGCTTCGACCTGTACCGCGACACCGTCTTCCACACCCGGGTGACGGGGCTGGTATGGGACGAGGCGGCACTGGAATGGATTGTTTCCACCGACCGCGGCGATTCCATGCGGGCCCGTTTTGTGATCACGTCCTCCGGAACGCTCACGCAGCCAAAGCTCCCGGGCATCCCGGGCATCGACTCCTTCAAAGGCCACACCTTCCACACCAGCCGCTGGGACTACGGCTACACCGGCGGAGACCAGTTCGGCAACCTCACCGGGCTGGCGGACAAAAAAGTGGCGGTGGTCGGCACCGGTGCCACGGGCATCCAGGTGGTCCCCATGGTGGCGCGCGACGCCGAGCAGCTGGTGGTCTTCCAGCGCACACCGTCCTCGGTGGACATCCGGAACAACCGGCCCACCGATCCCGCCTGGGCGGCTTCCCTGCAGCCGGGCTGGCAAAAGGAACGGATGGAGAACTTCTTGGCCGTGGTGTCCGGGGAGCCGGTGGAGGAGGACCTGACCCGGGACGGCTGGACCTCGGTTCCGCAGCTGCACCGCAAAATGATCAGCGGCGCCGTCGACACGTCCGTTTCCGCGGAAGAACGCGAACGGCTCGACGAGCTTGTTGATTTCCGGAAAATGAACGCCATCCGCGCCCGTGTGGATGAGGAAGTCTCCGATCCGGAGACGGCCGAAAAGCTCAAGCCCTGGTACCGCTACATGTGCAAGCGCCCGGCCTTCAGCGACTACTACCTGGAGACCTTCAACCGTCCCAACGTGACCCTGGTGGACACCGCGGACTTCGGCGGGATCAGCCGCATCAAGGAGAACGCGGTCGTGGTGGGCGAGGAGGAATACGAGGTGGACTGCATCATCTTCGCCACCGGCTTTGAGGTGGGCGTCTCAGGTGTCACTTCCGGCGCCATGCCGGTGACCGGACGCGGCGGGCAGACCCTGCTGGAAGCCTGGGGGCGCGGACCGCGGACCCTGCACGGCTTCTACACGCACGGCTTCCCGAACCTGTTCCACCTCGGATCGCTGCAGAACGCCAACTCGGTGAACTTCGTGCACATCCTGATGGAACAGGCGAACCATATTGCCGCCGTCATCGGCAAGGCACGCGAGGTGGGTGCCCAGTACATCGAACCGACGGCCGAAGCCGAAGCGGCCTGGGGGGAAACCATCCAGCGCACTGCGGCGGACAACCGGAAGTTCGCCGCGGAGTGCACACCGGGCTACTACAACCGCGAGGGTAACCCGCCGCCCGTCAGCTTCTCCTTCAGCCCGGGGCCGGTAGTGTTCCACCGGATGCTGGAGCAGTGGCGCGGGGAGTTCATCGAGGATGTGCTCGTGACTGAGGTTTAGCGCCTCTTTGTCCTGGTCCGTGTGCGGGGCCTGGCAGCCTTGGCCCCGCCTGCTCGGCCCCGCCTGCGGGGCCTGGCTCCGGCGGCAACGAAATTCCAGAGCTCGCAGAGCTCGCTTGGAATATTAAAGCCGCCTCCGCCAGGCCCCTACGGCGGTACGTCACCGGGGCAGGCAACAAAACAGGCCCCGCCAGCGCGTCCTAGGTTGCCGCCTTTAGTTGGGTGGAGGTTAGCCGCCGTTTGATTGGCGGATGCCGGTGGAGAGGGCGTCGAATTCATAGATGAAACCGCCGTCCGGGCCGCTGGCCGTCAGGTAGGCCTCGGTGGTGCCGGGTTTGATGGCGATATTGGTGGCCGAGGTGAGGCCGTCGGCGTCGTCGGTGGGGACGGTGACCGTGGAGAGCAGTTCGCCCTCGGGGCTGTAGACAAAGATGCGGGGCTGTCCGTGGACGGCCTGGTACACGTTGCCGTCGGCGTCCACGGCGTTGGAATCCGTCTGGCTCGTGCCGCCGTCGAAGTGCATGCCGGGGTGGGACGTGGCGACCTCGGTTTTGTCCTCATTCAGCACCAGGTAGTCGATCCGGTTGTCCATGTACTGGCTGACCCACAGCGCCTTGAAATCCTCGCTGAAGGAGATGCCGTTCGGAGCGGCAAGGTTCTCCGCCAGGACGGTGGCCTCCGCGGTGTCCTTGTCGATCCGCACCACGCGGCCCTGTGCTTCCCACGCCGGATCGGCGTAGCCGGTGGAGTCGCTGACGAAGAGGTTGCCCTCCTCGTCGAACGCGAGGTCGTCCGGGCGCATGGGGGCGCCGTCGACGTCGCCGGTGAAGAAGGTCTTGTGGTCCTTGCCGTCGGCGGTGATGCTGTCGATCTTTCCGCCGGCAAAGTCCGTTAGGTAGATCCGGCCGTCCTTCGGGCTGAACTGCGCCGAGGTGTAGGCGCCGTTGCCCTCGGTGTAGACCGGGGAAACGGACTCCTCCTCCACATCCACCCGCATCACCTTCGCGTCGCCGGCCGGAGCGGTGACATCGACAACGAACAGGCCGCCGTCGGGCCCGAAGGTCGGGCCTTCGATGAGGGTCATGCCGGTTTCGGGATGGACGGAGCTGACCTGGACCACGCGCTCGGCGGTGCGCTCCTCTACCCCGTGCATGCCGATGCCCGACGCCGGCTGATCATGATCGTTGCCGGCGGCGCATCCGGTGAGTGCAAGGGGCAGGGTGAGGGCGGCCAGGCCGGCCGGCTTCCTCCATGAGATGGGCTGGAGATGGTGGGACATACTGCGGCTCCGACGTGGTGGGGGACTGCGGACTCGATTACTTAAGACCAGCCTAAGTTATTTAGTCCGTGCCCTGCCGCCCGGAACGGAGCCCTTAAACGGAGCCTTAAACACCGGAAGCGGCCCCGTGACGGGACCGCTTCCGGTGTGTCTGTGCGGAAGGTAAGGGATTCGAACCCTTGGTACGGGGTTACCGCACACTGGTTTTCAAGACCAGCTCCATCGGCCGCTCGGACAACCTTCCTCACTATGTAGTCTGGCAGAAGGGATGAAATCACCAAAATTCCCCAAAGCAGGAAGGACAGCATGAAAGCCATCGTTATTGGAACACCCGGCGGCCCCGAGGCCCTGGAAGTGCAGGATGTCCCGGCGCCCGAAGCCGGGCCCGGGGAAGTGCTGATTGATGTCATTGCCGCCGGCATCAACCGTGCAGACGTGCTGCAGCGCCAGGGGCACTACCCGGTCCCGGCGGGAACCTCCGAATATCCCGGCCTGGAAGTCTCCGGCCGGATCGCCGCACTGGGGGAGGGCGTGGAGGGACTGGCCGTGGGCACCGAGGTAGCCGCCCTGCTGACCGGCGGCGGCTACGCCGAACAGGTGGCCGTACCCGCCGTCCAGGTCCTGCCCCTGCCGGACGGCATCGACGCGGTCACCGCAGCCTCGCTGCCGGAAACCGCCGCAACCGTCTTCTCCAACCTCTTTATGGCCGCCGCCGTACAGGAAGGGGACTACGTCCTCATCCACGGTGCCTCCGGCGGGATCGGCACCATGGCCATCCAGATGGTTGCCGCGTTCGGCGCCGTCCCGATCGTCACCGCAGGATCCGCTGAAAAGCTGGAGCTGGCCGAGTCGCTGGGCGCGAAGGTGCTGATCAACTACAAGGAACAGGACTTTGTTGAAGCGGTCCGGGAAGCGACGGACGGCCACGGAGCCGACGTCATCCTGGACGTGGTGGGCGCCAAATACCTGCAGCGGAACCTGGACGCGCTCGCCGTCGCCGGACGCCTGGTCATTATCGGCCTGCAGGGCGGGGCAAAGGCCGAGCTGAACCTGAACCAGCTGATGGCCAAGCGGGCCGCCGTCATCGGCACCACCCTGCGCGGACGCCCCGTGGAGGAAAAGGGCGCCATCATGTCTGCCGTGGGCCAGTACGTCTGGCCGCTGCTCGCCTCCGGCGCCATCCGCCCGCTGGTGGACCGCACCTTCCCGCTGGCTGAGGCAGCCGCTGCCCACGAGTACTTCGACTCCGGACAACACACCGGCAAGATCCTGCTGACCGTCTAGCGGAAGGACAACGACGGCGGCCGCCCACCCGGTGCGGCCGCCGTCGCGCTTTAACGTGATGTAACACACCCCCGTGGTAGTAATCTCTAGGTGCAGGGCCACTCCCTGCCTATCGGTATGACTGTCAACGCAGACAACGCCACCGCACACAAAGGGATTCATCATGAGCGAGAAACATCGGCGCCGGGCCGAAACCCCGGACACGCCAGGCCCCACCGGCCGGCCGGACGGCGACGTCCTGGAACAGGACCCGGCACTGCCGCCGGTGGCCGTGGATCCGGAAGTCCTCGACGCCGAGGACCGCCGCTGGACCCCGGCAAAAATTGCCATCTGGGCGGGCATCGCCCTGCTGGGCGGCCTGAGCTGGACCATGCTCGCCGTAGTCCGCGGCGAAACCGTGAACGCCATCTGGTTTGTCTTCGCCGCGGTCTGTACCTACCTGATCGGCTACCGCTTCTACTCCAAGCTCATCGAAGCGAAGCTGCTCAAGCCCAATGACCGCCGCGCCACCCCCGCCGAATACAAGGCGGACGGCAAGGACTACGCCGCCACGGACCGCCGGGTTCTTTACGGCCACCACTTCGCCGCCATCGCCGGCGCCGGACCGCTGGTCGGGCCGGTCCTGGCCGCGCAGATGGGCTACCTGCCCGGCACCATCTGGATCATCGTCGGCGTGGTGCTGGCAGGCGCGGTGCAGGACTACCTGGTGATGTTCTTCTCCATGCGGCGCGGCGGGCGTTCCCTGGGCCAGATGGCACGGGACGAACTCGGACTCATCGGCGGCACCGCCGCCCTGATCGCCACCCTGGTCATCATGATCATCATCGTGGCCATCCTTGCCCTGGTGGTGGTGAACGCCCTCGCCGAAAGCCCGTGGGGCGTCTTCTCCGTCAGCATGACCATCCCCATCGCCCTGTTCATGGGCGTGTACCTGCGCTACCTGCGTCCGGGCAAGGTCACCGAGGTCTCCATTATCGGCTTCGTCCTGCTGCTGGCCGCCATTATTGCCGGCGGCTGGGTTGCCGATACTCCGCTGGGCGACGCCCTGACCCTGGAACCGACCACCATTGCCTGGGGCATCATCATCTACGGCTTCATCGCCGCCGTCCTGCCGGTCTGGCTGCTGCTGGCCCCGCGCGACTACCTCTCCACCTTTATGAAGGTGGGCACCATCGTGATGCTGGCCGTGGCCATCATCATCGTCCGCCCGGAGATCAACGTTCCGGCGGTCAGCGAGTTCGCCAGCCGGGACGACGGGCCGGTGGTCGCCGGACCGCTCTTCCCGTTCCTCTTCGTCACCATCGCGTGCGGTGCGCTCTCCGGCTTCCACGCGCTCATCTCCTCCGGCACCACTCCGAAGATGCTGCAGAAGGAACGCCAGACCCGCTTTATCGGCTACGGCGGCATGCTGATGGAGTCCTTCGTGGCCATCATGGCGCTGGTGGCGGCCATCTCCATTGACCGCGGCATCTACTTCGCCATGAACTCGTCCGCCGGCGCCACCGGCGGCACGGTGGAAGGCGCCGTCGCCTTCGTAAACAGCCTGGGCCTGGCCGGAGTGAACCTCACCCCGGACATGCTCTCCTCCCTGGCATCCGACGTGGGCGAGGAATCCATTGTGTCGCGCACCGGCGGCGCGCCCACCCTCGCCGTCGGCCTCGCCACAATCATGCAGAGCCTGATCGGCGGACCCGGCATGATGGCCTTCTGGTACCACTTCGCCATCATGTTCGAGGCCCTGTTCATCCTCACCGCAGTGGACGCCGGCACCCGGGTGGCCCGTTTTATGCTGCAGGACACCATCGGCAACGTGGCCCCGAAGTTCAAGGACATGGCCTGGCGTCCCGGAGCCTGGATATGTACGGCCATCATGGTCGCCGGATGGGGATCGATCCTGATCATGGGGGTCACGGACCCGCTGGGCGGCATCAATACGCTGTTCCCGCTCTTCGGCATCGCCAACCAGCTCCTGGCCGCCATTGCACTGGCCATCTGCATGGCCATCATCGCCAAGAACAATGCGTTCAAGTGGCTGTGGATCGTGGCATTGCCGCTGGCGTTCGCTGCGGTGGTGACCATCACGGCGTCGTTCTACAAGATCTTCTCGCCGGTGCCGAGCGTTGGCTACTGGGCCAACCACGAGGCGTTCCAGCAGGCGCTGGCCGACGGCAAGACCAGCTTCGGTACGGCCAAGACGGTGGAGGCCATGGAGGCAGTGGTGCGCAATACGCTCATCCAGACCACGCTTTCGGTGGTGTTTGTGACCCTGGCGATCATTGTCATCATCACGGCCATCATCGCCACCATCCGGTCCTTCCGCTCCGGCGGCGCCCCGAGCGCCGAGGACCCGGCAGTTCCGTCCCGCACCTTCGCACCGGCAGGTTTCCTGGCCACGCCGGCGGAGAAGGAGATCATGGCTCAGTGGGATGCGCTGCCGGAGGAGAGCCGGCCCGGGAAACGGGCGGCACACTCATGAGTGCCGCAGTCGCCGTCCGGCAGGGCCTGGCCGGATTTGTGCGCTTCTTCCGGGACGTGATGGGGGAGGACGCCTACCGCAAGTACGCGGACTTCCACGCTGCCTCCGGCTGCTCGTCGCCGTTGATGAGCGAGCGGGAGTTCTGGCGGGACAAGATGGACCGGCAGGACGCCAACCCCGAGGGGCGCTGCTGCTGACGGCCGCATAGCCGGCCCATTCCGACGGCGGTGCCGCGGCTTTTTCAGAAGCTGCGGCACCGCCGTCGTCCGTCCGCGTCCCTTTGTTGCGTCCCCTTGAGTGCACGCACGGATGCTGGTTGGGTGGAGGAATGCGAAAAGACGATGATCTGCAGGCACTGCCGGAGCACCTCCGCGAGGACATCAGCGCAGCCTCGGCCCCCGAGGTGCAGGACGACGACGAGCACCTGGAACAGGACATCAACCTGCCGGCCGGGGAGAAGGTCTCCGGCCCCGAGTTCGACAGCCGGCATTACACCGCCGGCCAGCTGAACGCCGGCGCCCAGGTGGCGGGGCTGAGCCCGGACGGCGAATACGCAAAAAGCCGCGAAGAAGAGCTGGAAAGCTGACCGCCCCGGCGGCAACGGCCACCAACCGTGAGAGCATTAAGCCCATGACTGAACAGAACGGATCCTCCGACCGGCCGCAGGCCGCGGACGCTCCTGTCGGGCAGAAGTCACATGAGACTCCGGACGGCGGCGGAACGGCGGGTGGCGCTGCAGCCGATTCCGGCGCGGCGGCGGACGGGAACCGCGCTGCGGACACGGCACACGCGGACACGGCACAGGCGGACGGGCAGGACGGGCACCCCAAACACAAAAACGGCCCGGCCAAGCTGAACGAGCTGGTGGATGAACCCGCGAAGGTCATGCGGATCGGCACCATGATCAAGCAGCTGCTCGAGGAAGTGCGCAACGCGCCCCTGGACGATGCCGCCCGCAACCGGCTGGCGGAAATCCATGCCCGCTCGGTGAGCGAGCTCGAAGACGGGCTGGCACCGGAGCTGGTGAACGAGCTGCACCGCATCAACCTGCCGTTCCTGGATGATGCCACCCCCACCGACGCCGAATTGCGGATTGCCCAGGCCCAGCTGGTCGGCTGGCTGGAGGGGCTGTTCCGCGGCATCCAGACGGCCATCGCCGCCCAGCAGACCGCCAACCAGCTAAACGCCGGCCGCCTGCAGCTGCGCCAGCTGCCGCCCGGGACCATGCTGGCCCCGGGAGTTGTTATCGGAGATGACGGGGAACCGCACCGCGCGCAGGGACCCCAGGGAACGGGCAGCCCGCGGCAGGAACCCCACGCGGGCCCCGGTCAGTACCTGTAGTAGGACGTAGATGGCACTTTTTGCAGCCGCCCGGCAGGGGCGGAAGGACGATGTTGAACTCGGCAAGGGCGTGTGGCGCCGTGCCCATGACCGGTTTACCCGCGGGCTGGACCGCTATTACCAGATGCTCGAAGGCGTGGAGGATGACGCCGTTTACAACGGGCTGGTGACGGTGGCCAATGACCTGGCGGCCCTGCTGCCGCGCGTGCGTGAGGTGTGCGCCCGCGCCCAGCGGCAGCTGCCCAGCACCGGGCAGAACATTCCCGGTGCCCTGACGGCCGTGCACCGGGCACTCTCGCGCAGCGGCAACTCGCTGGCCGCCGCGGCGGAAGCCGCAGCCATGTCCCGGCTGGAAGGGGAGCGCTGGGGGATTGCCTCGGCCGGGCTGGAGAACGTGCGCCGCCGGGCTGCCCTGGTGGAGGAGGACGTAGCCGAGGCCGAACGTGCGCTGAAGGCTGCCGGACTGCAGTAGAAGATCCCGGAAATAACCGCCGGAAACGGGAATACGTTAAGCCGGCTTTTCGCGGTGAGCATATCCGCTTTGTATCCCGGGGAGCGCGGGATAAGGATGTGGGAATGACTACATCACCGGTTCTGACTTTCAATGACGGCAATACCATCCCCCAGCTTGGCTACGGCGTCTGGCAGGTTGAGGACGAGGTTGCCGAAAAGGTAGTGGGACAGGCCTTCGAGGTTGGCTACCGCCACATCGACACGGCCAAGATCTACGGCAACGAGGCCGGCGTCGGCCGCGCCATTGCCGCCACCTCGGTTCCCCGCGAGGACATGTTCATCACCACCAAGGTGTGGAACGCAGACCAGGGCTACGAAGAGACCCTGAAGGCCTTCGACGCTTCCATGGAGCGCCTGGGCCTGGAAACTCTGGACCTGTACCTGATCCACTGGCTGCAGCCGAAGCAGAACAAGTACGTGGACACCTGGAAGGCCCTGGTGGAACTGCAGAAGCAGGGCCGGGTCAAGTCCATCGGCGTCTGCAACTTCACCAAGGAAGCCCTGCAGGAAATCATCGACGCCACCGGCGTGGTCCCGGTCCTGAACCAGGTGGAAACCCACCCGTACCTGAACCAGGCGGACCTGCGCGCCTTCGAGGCCGAGCACAACATCCTGCACGAGTCCTGGTCCCCGCTGGGTTCCGGCAAGGGCCTGCTCGAGGATCCCAAGCTGGTGGAGATCGCCGCGAAGTACGACGGCGCCACCCCGGCCCAGGTGGTCATCGCCTGGCACCTGGCCCTGGGCAGCATCGTGATCCCCAAGTCCGTGACCGAATCCCGGATCCGGGAAAACTGGGAAGCGCTGAACCTCACGCTCAGCGATGAGGACATTGAGGCCATCAACGCGCTGGATAACGGCACCCGCTACGGTGCGGATCCGGCCACGGCCGACTTCGCCTAATAGCTGCGAAACACTAAAGGCGCACACCCCGCGGGGTGTGCGCCTTTTTCGTGTGGTGGGTCCGGCTGGCCTGGCTGCGCCGCGACCGGGCTGTGTCGCGACCGGGCTGTGTCGCGACCGGGTTAGGCTGCGACCGGCTCCAGCGGAGCGCGGACCGGCCAGTCCTGGCCCTCCAGGATCACCTGGGCGCAGCTGCCGGTGTGGACGTTGAGCACGATCGGTGCCAGCAGGTTCACGGTGGTGCCGTCCAGTGCCGGGTTGGCGACCACCAGCACCGCGGCGTCCTCGGAGGTGTTCAGGTCCAGCTGGCGGCGCTGGTCGTCGGTGATTTCCGGGTGGTAGTCCGGCAGGTAGACGGAAGCATCCAGCACATAGAGCCGGTGGCTGCCGCCGGATGCCGAAGCGGCGGTGAGCGCGAACAGCCCCGCGGCGCCGTCGATCTCTTCCAGCTCGAAATGCACTTCCGGCGCCAGTCCGGGAGGCGGGGTCAGGAACGTCAGGCCCGTGCTCATCGCAGGAAGTCCATCAGGGTCGGCTGCAGCGCCCGTGCGGTGACGGCCAGGGCCGACTGGTAGGCGACTTCCTGCAGTTTCATATCCAGGATGACCTTGGCGGTATCCAGATCCTCGATGCCGGAGCGGCGGGTTTCCAGGCTGATGGACTGGTCCGCCAGCGTGTCCTTGGCCTTGAGCGTGGCTGCGTGCCGCACACCCAGGGCCGAGTGTTCCCGCAGCACAGTGTTGGCTGCCGCGTCGATCTTGGTGAGATACCCGGTGGAATCCTTGTTCGCCTTCAGATCCGAGACCAGGTCATCCACGAGCCGGAAGACGGAATTCTCGCCCTTGCCAAAGACTGCTTCACCATCGGTATCAACGCGCATGAGCGTACTGCTGTCCAATCGGCGCGTAGTGGGGGTGCCGCTTCCGCTGTAGTCGTAGGTGCCTGCGGGATTTTCGGTGAAGGCCTTGCCGGTGTCCGAGGTGCCCGCGAAGACGGTACGGCCCAGGTAGGTGGTGTTGGCCTCGCGCAGCAGGTCCGTTTTCAGGCCCTCCAGCTCGGTGGCAATGGCCTGCCGGTCCGTGGGGGACATGGTGCCGGTGCTGGCGCTGAGCGCCAGGTCCTTGACCCGCCCGAGGATCTTGTTGGTGTTGGCTAGGGCGCCGTCGGTCACGCTGAGCCAGCCCTCGGCGTCGCTCACGTTGGCGGCGTGCTGGGTGTTGGCCCGGATTTCGGCCCGGACCTTCATCGCATTGGCGGTGCCGGTGGGATCGTCGGAGGGACGGGCAATGGCGGAGGAGGAGGTGACCTGCTCCTGCAGCTTGGCCATCCGGGACATGCTGGCCTGCAGGTTCTGCTGGGCCGTCCGGGCCATGGTCTGGTTGGTGGTGCGGCTGATCACGGGTTACCTTCCCACAATTCCGGTGCGGTTGATGAGGGTGTCAAGCATTTCGTCAATGGCGCTCATAACGCGCGAGGCGCCCTGATACGCGTGCTGGTACATCAGTAGGTTCACGTTTTCCTCGTCCAGATCCACCGAGGCGTTGGACAGCTGCAGGTCCACGGCCGAGGAGGAGGCCACCCCGGCCAGGGTGGCCTGCTGCAGCTCCGCCCGGCTCTGGGAGGCCGTGGCAGTGACAAAACCGCTCCACACCTTGTCCGCGGAACCGGCCTTGGACCCGAGCTGGGAGATCGCCTCGGCCAGGCTGCCGTCCAGGGCACCGGCATTCGGGTAGCCGGCGGCGATGCCGGAGGCATCCGTCGGGATCGCCTTCAGCGTGGTGGCTGCCGGATTGCCGACGGCGAAGAAGTTCAGGCCGGTGGTCCCGGCCGTGGTGGCGCCCTGGCGGTGCAGATCGTTGACGGAGGCAGCCAGCGTGGCGGCTACCTCGTTGTAGGACGCTGCAGCCTTCGCGAACACACCGCCGCTGTCGGCGGAAGCCAGCAGGGAAACGGCGCCGGCTATTTCGCCCTTGCTGATTCCTGCCGTGCCGGACCGGTCGGTCCAGCCCACGGCGGTTTCCCGGGCGTCCTCCATGGAGGTGCCGCCGGTGACCTGCAGGGTCCGGGCATTGGTGCCGGAGACCAGGGCGTTGCCGTCAATGAGCACATCCACCATGCCGTCCGCGGATTCCCGGACCGTGGCGCCGCTCAGGGCGGAGATGGTGGTGGCGAGGGCATTGCGCTGGTCCACCAGTTCGTTTGCGGAGGCGCCGGAGGCGAGCGTGGACCGGATGGTGCCGTTGAGGGCGGCCAGCTGCGCGGCGCTGGCGTTGAGCTCGCCCACCATGTCATTGAGCGAGCCGCGGGTGCTGTTCCACTGGTCCTTGACGGTGTTGTAGCCGTTGGCAATCTGTCCGGCGGCGGCGCCTGCCGCGTTCAGCAGCACGGCAGCGGCGGCATTGTCGCCGGGGCTGTTTTTGATGCCCTGCCACGCGGCGGAGAAGTTCTGCAGCGCTGCGGACAGGCCGTTTTCGCCTGGCTCGTTGAAGCTGTCCTCCAGATCGATCAGCGCATTGGCACGGACCGCGGAGTAGCCGGCAACGGCTGCGGTGCTGCGCACCCGGGTATCCAGCTGCAGGCTGCCGAGACGGGCAATGGAGTCCACGGACACGCCCTGGCCCACACCGGTGCCGGAGGCGAACCGGCCGGTCGGTGCCACGGAGGGCGCGGCGGAGGTGTTCAGTCGCTGGCGGGTGTAACCGGCCACGTTGGCGTTCGCCACGTTCTGGCCCACTACGTCCAGGCCCTTGCGGGCGGCCGAAAGGCCTGTGTAGGCCGTGTTAAGGCCGCTGAAGGTGCTCATTGCTTAGGAGTCCTTAACGTCAGATGTTCTGGTCAACCAGCCGTGCGGCTGACGTAGGAGCGGCCGAGGTGCCGGACGCCGTGTAGGTATTGGCTTCGGGATTCAGCCCGGCCAGGGTTTCCTGCGCCGAGCGCGCGGCGGTGCGCAGGAACTGCTCATTGATGTCCCGCAGTTCGCGGATCTTCACTGTCAGTTCCGTCATGGCCTGCAGATGGGCGCCGAAGATTTCGGTCCAAGGTCCGGGAGGCGCAGCGGCCACCAGCTCGCGCAGGGTCGCGTCTTCGGCGGTACCCCATTCGGCGGCGAGACCGGCTACGGCGACGGCGCGGCCCAGGTCGGCCGCGCGCAGGCGCTCAAGGACCTGCTCCACTTCGCGGGTGGCATGCGTCAGCCACTTGGTTTTCCCGGAGGTAAGCAGCAATTGTTCTTCTTCGAGCTTGAACACAAGAAGTTCCAATAACTCGCGTTCCTCCCAGAGAAGCGCCGAGAGTTTCTGGGTACCCATGCTTAGCTCACCTCCTAGGTTGTGCACTGAATATCAATAAGCAGAACTAAGACGTCTGCTTCCAGGCCCCAACCTGCGGCAAAAGTCTTCGGTTTGGCGGACATCTGGCTATTTGTCCGCCACAAAACACTATCGGCCGGTTCCCTCTCAATGTTAGTGGTATGTTTCAGCTAAAGCGCTTGAGCGTGGATACCGCAGGGGACTCAGCCACTGACCACGAAGCCGGCGCACAACTGGAGACAGTTGGGCAACTGGAAAAAAACAGTTGGGTCATTTGGGGAACAAGGGCTTGGGGGTCCAAAAATTGAATCGCGCCGAACGCAATGCCCTTGTGGTGGAAAACCTGCCGCTGGTTGGCTATCTAGTATCCGAAGTCTGCGCCAAGGCCACGCACCTCTCGCGTGATGACCTGGCGTCCGCCGGGTCCATAGCCCTGATTACGTCGGCGGATTCCTTCGACCCGACTCTGGGCGTGCCGTTCGGTGCTTACGCCCGCCGCCGCATCGTTGGCGCGTTCGCTGACGAAATGCGCTCCAGCGACTGGGCCACCCGCTCCGCCCGGCGCCGGATCAAGGAAACCCTCGCAGTTAAAGAGACGCTGACCGCTGCCCTGGGCCGCACCCCGAATGTGGATGAGATTGCCTCCGCGCTGGGCGTGGACCGCACGGTGGCTGAAGATGCCCTGTCTGATGCGTCCCGCACCGTGTCCAGCCTGGATGAGTCCGTCTCCGACTTCCTGGTGACGGACCTGCCCACCCCGGAAGGGTCCCTGCTGGCCTCGGAGCGGTTGAAATACCTGACCGCTGCGGTGGCCGCGCTGCCGGAGAAGATGCGGTACATCGTGGAGGAAATCTACTTCCATGACCGCACCGTCAAGGACCTGGCCGAAGAGCTGGGCAGCACTCATTCGGCCGTCTCCCAGCAGCGTGCCGAAGCCGTCCGCCTGCTCCGAGACGGACTGGGGACGCATTACTCTGACGAAGGCGCAGCCCCGCAGATCTCGTCCCGGATTGCCCCGGCCCGCCGGAACGCCTACCTCACCTCGGTAGGGGACCGTACTGCCGGCGGGATCACCCGTCACCACCTGGCACCTGCCATGCCTGCCGCTCCGGTGCTGCCCCCGCTGTTCAACCCTGCAGCGTCCTAGGAACTCCGGCTACGAATACCGGTTAAGAAGTCGTTGAAAAAAGCCTAAAAAACTTTTTCCCGAACTCCTAACATCGATTGATGCTCCGCCGATAGCTATGGTTGCAGGCCCACGGACGGGCCTGGGAACACAGCCCGCTCACGGAGGAATACATCATGGGTTTCACAATTAACACCAATACCTCGTCGCTCAACGCGATGCGTAACCTCAACCTGAACCAGACGGCTCAGGCCAAGTCGGTGGAGCGTCTCTCCAGCGGTATGCGCATCAACCGTGCGGCTGACGACGCTGCAGGCCTGTCCATCTCCGAAGGTCTGAAGAACCAGGTCTCCGGTCTTCAGGTTGCCGGCCGCAACGCCCAGGACGGCGTCAGCCTCATCCAGACCGCTGAAGGCGCTCTGACCGAGGTCCACAACATCCTCAACCGGATGCGCGACCTGGCCGTGCAGTCCGCGAATGATACGAACAATGAAGCATCTCGCGGAGCCATCGAGTCCGAGGTCACCGCTCTCACGAGCGAGCTCGACCGCATTGTCTCGAAGACCAACTTCAACGGCATTCAGCTGCTGGACAACACGAACAACAATGCAGCCGGAACCGGCGCAGCAAACGTGAGCATTCAGGTTGGTGCTTCTGCTGAGGACACGATCGTTGTCGATCTGGCGGATGTTGCCGGCACAATGACGACGCTGAAGGGTACAGGCGCTGATGCGCTCTCGGTCTCCACCGAGGACGGTGCCCAGAAGGCTATCGCCGCGCTGGATATCGCTATCGCCAGCACCTCGGAGCAGCGCGCCACCCTTGGTGCACAGCAGAACCGCCTGGAATCCACCGGACGCTCCATCGCGGTGTCCGTGGAGAACCTCTCCTCGGCCAACTCCCGCATCCGCGACACGGATATGGCACAGGAAATGGGTAACTTCACCAAGTCCCAGATCCTGTCTCAGGCAGCCACCGCCATGCTGGCCCAGGCCAACCAGATGAACTCCGGCGTTATGTCGCTCCTGCAGTAGTAGCAGCGCCTGACTCGATTCATCAGCAGTAACCGCAGAACCGGCAGGTGAATGGCCGCTGGCGGCGGGGAAACATGACTTGGACCTCACGCTTCCCGCCGCCAGCCCATTCCCTGCCTTCGGTTTTTCTCAGCAGGACCAGCAGCACACAGACAGCAGGACTTCTCAAGGAGCATTTCCATGGCGCTAGGCATTGACGGGCTGATCAGCGGCATCGACACCACCGCCATGATTGCTGATCTGATGAAGATTGAGGCACGCCCGCAGGCGATGCTCAAGCAAAAGGTCGAAACCAACAAACTGTTCGCTACGGCCCTGCAAAACCTGAATACCAAGATCGCGTCCCTGGCCGAGTCCGCCGGAAAGATCGCCAAAGCAGGCGGAACCGACCGTTACGCCGCCGTCACCGGCTCGGAGACGGTTCAAGCGGCTGTGAAGCCAGGTGCCGCCGCCGGCTCCCTGGACCTCACCGTCAACAAACTGGCCACCGCGCAGGTGTCGCTGTCCGGAGCTATGGCTGCCTGGCCCAACGGCGACGCCCTCGCCATTTCCGCCAACGGAACCATCACCGAGCTGGATACCGCCGGCAAAAGCCTTGACGAGGTGATCAGCACCGTCAACAAGGCAAACCTCGGCGTGACCGCCGTGAAGATCTCCGCCGGCAGCGTGGATGGCGTGCAGCAGTACCGGATGCAGTTCACCGCTGCTGCCACCGGTGCTGCCGGGACATTTACCGTCTCCCAGAACGGCACCGACTTGGGGGCCATCCGCACCGGGCAGGACGCCGAGGTCACCCTCTGGGCCGGGGTCGCCGGTGCGGAAACAAAAATTACCTCGGCCACCAACACCTTCGCGGACTTGATGCCGGGCGTGGACATCACCGTTTCCGCCGTGTCTGCCGATCCCGTCACCGTGGCCGTGAGCCGGGATACCAAAGCCATTTCCGACGTCGCGGCGTCCCTGGTTGCCAGCCTCACCGACGTTTTCACTTACATCGACCGGAACTCCGCCGTCAGCGTCAACACCTCCGACGGGGTCACCAAGACCGTGGGCGGAGTGTTCACCGGAGACTCGGCCACCCGCTCCCTGAAGCAGTCCATTATGGACGCTGCCACCGGCGCACTGGAGGGGAGTTCGACGTCGGCCATCGGCATCACCCTCACCAAGTACGGCACGGTCGAGTTTGACGCCGAGAAGTTCACCGCCGCCCTCACAGCGGATCCGGAAAAGACCCAGGCCGCGCTGGGTGCCATTGCCGCCCGCGTGGAAACCGCCGGCAAAGCCGCCTCGGACAAATACGACGGCTCCATCACCAAACGGATCACCAGCCAGGAATCCATGGTGCGAACCCTCAACACCCAGGTGGAGGATTGGGACCGCCGGCTGGCCTCCCGCGAATCCACGCTGAAACTCATCTGGACCAACCTGGAAGTCAAACTCGGCTCGCTGAACAGCCAGATGGACTGGCTGACCGGCCAGCTTGATTCCCTCTCCGCCAACTCGAGTAAGAAGTGACCGTGAACTACGGACTTGCCGCCAAACGCGCCGAATACGCACGCAACGCAGTGCTCTCCGCCTCACCGGCGCGGCTGCTGACCATGCTCTACGACCGGCTGCTGCTGGACCTGGCCCGGGCCGAGGAAGCGCAGCAGAACGGCAACTGGCAGGTTGCCTCCGAGAACCTGCTCCACGCCCAGGCCATCATCACCGAACTGCTCGGCACGCTGAAGACCGACGTGTGGGAGGGCGGGGAGAACCTGCACGCCCTGTACACCTACTCGCTCTCCACCCTGATGAACGCCAACATCGGCCGCGACGCCAAACTGACCCGCGAGTGCATTGACCTGCTGGAGCCGATCCGGTTGGCCTGGCATGACGCCGCCGGCCAGCTGCCCGCCGCCGGTGCAGCACCGGCAGTAGCGGGCGTTCCGGGAGGGGTCCTCGGTGTCGGCTGAATCCGCGGAGCCCTACCCCGCACCGGAGGACCTGGCCAACTTCCTGCTCTGGGAAACCGTACTCACGCAGCTCGAGGACAACCTCGAGGCCTTCCTGGAAGGACAGTCGCTGGCTGAACAGGCCAACGAGCTGGCCGCTGAATGGGAACCGCCGGCCGAGCTCGGCCCACTGCCCGAGGCACTCACCCAGCGGGCCCGCCTGCTGGCAAAGGCGCAGGCGCGTGCCTACGCGCAGCTGCGCAACGAATCCCGGACCAACCGGAAGCAGTCCATGCTGATCCGCAGTGTCCCCGGACCGTCGTCGTCGGCCGTTTACCTGGAAGTGGACGGCTGAAAGCAGACATAGGAAAGTCTGCTTACTTTTTTGTGTAACGCATACCTGCAAAAAGTATAAAAATTACTCGGCATTCCACTTACATGGATTTGCGATATGCCGATAACTCACAGTGAGCATGGATCGCTCACGTCTTAGGCCACGGATCGGCCGCACTGTCCCCTTAGCGAGAACTGGGTTCCACTGTGTTCGATTCCGTTTCCTCCATTGCGCTGCAAAGTGCCCTGGACGGGCTCGCCCTCCGCCAGCGCGCCATCGCGAACAACATTGCGAATGTGAATACCCCCGGCTACCAGGCCCAGCGCGTCAGCTTCGAAGACGCCCTCGCCAAATCGGTCAAGGCCGGCAACGGGGCGGCAGCCGCCACCACCTCCCGCTCCCTCGAGCCCACCCGACTGGACGGCAGCAACGTCAACCTGGACACGGAAACCCTGTCCAACATCGACACAGTGCTGCGCTACCAGTTCGCCACCCAGGCCGTAGGCGGGGAAGCCAACTCCCTCCGCACCGCAATGAGGACCAACTAATGACTTTTGACGCCATCGGCATTGCCGCCACCGGCCTCACCACCCACCGCAAGTGGCTCGACGCGGTCTCCGACAACCTGGCCAACGCCAACAACGTTTCCAGCACCGACGGTGCAGCCTTCCAGGCCCGCTACGTCGTGGCGCAGGAAGGTGCGGAGGGCAACGGCGTCTACGTTGCCGGCGTCCAGTACGGCGACGCCGAAGGCCGGATGGTTTACCAGCCGGACCACGCCCTGGCCGACGCGGAAGGCTACGTCCGCTACCCGGACATTGACCTCTCGGAACAGATGGGCAACCTGATCCTCGCCCAGCGCGGCTATGAAGCCAACGCCGCCGTCGTTGACCGTGCCAAGAGCACATATGAAGCAGCACTGCAGATTGGACGCTCCTAATGCCTGTCCCCGCCATCGCGGCCGTCAGCGGCACCACGCCCACGGCCTACGTTGAGATGGTGAAGCCGGCCGTCTCCACTGACGGATCCTCCTTCGCAGCCTCGCTGACCGGGGCCGTGGACAACGTCACCGATCTGTCCGCCCAGTCCAAGACCCTCGCGGTCCAGGCCGTCACCGGCGACCTGGATGACATCCATGCCGCCACGATCGCCTCCACCCGGGCATCCCTGACCCTGGAACTGGTTGCCGCGGTGCGGAACAAGGGTGTTGACGCGTTCAACGAGATCATGCGGATGCAGGCCTGATGCCGCCGGCAGTAAAAGGGATGGCCGGCCGCTTCGGCTCCACCATCCGGGAATTCAGCCTCGCCCAGAAGACCATCGCCATTATCGGCGTCGCCGTGCTGGCCCTGGGTGTGGCGCTGCTGGCCTCGTGGCTGACCAAGCCCGCCTACACCCCGCTGTTCTCCGGCCTGCAGGCTGAGGACGCCAACGCCATTGTGGAACAGCTCAAGACCGACGGCGTGCCCTACGAAATTGCCGGGGGCGGCGGCACCGTGATGGTGCCGGAAGAGAACGTCTACGACCAGCGGCTCAAGGCTGCCGGTGCCGGCCTGCCCTCCGCCTCCACCGGCGGTTACTCGCTGTTGGATGAAATGGGTGTCACCTCCTCCGAATTCCAGCAGTCCGTGACCTACAAGCGGGCACTGGAAGGCGAGATTGCCAAGACCGTGGGCTCCATCGACGGGGTCAAGAACGCCTCGGTGCAGCTGGCCATCCCCGAAGACACCGTGTTTGTCTCCGAAAAGTCGGATCCCACGGCATCGGTGTTCGTGGAAACCGCCAACGGCACCACGCTCACCGCGGACCAGGTGCAGGCCATTGTCCACCTGACCTCCGCGTCCGTGGATGGCATGCAGTCCACCGACGTGGCAGTGATTGACGCCACCGGCACTGTGCTGTCCGCCGTCGGCGTCGGAGCCACCGGATCCGCGGACAAGCAGGCCACTGACTACGAACAGCGCGTCGGCGCCTCCGTCCAGTCCATGCTGGACCGCGTGGTCGGCCCGGGCAACGCCACCGTGGCAGTGGCCGCGGACATGAATTACGAATCCGCCAACCGGGTGGAGGAGTCCTTCAACGCACCGCAGGACACCCCCGCACTGAACGAGTCCACCAGCGTTGAGGAATACACCGGAGCCAACGGCAACACCGCTGCCGGCGTGCTGGGCCCGGACAACATTGCCGTACCCAACGGCGGCAACGACGACGGGTCTTTCCGGTCCGAGACCAGCACCAAGAACAACGCGGTCAACAAGGTCACCGAAACCCGGGAGATCCCGGCCGGCTCACTGAACCGCCAGACCGTCTCGGTGGCGCTGAACACGCAGGCCGCGGCCGGACTCAACGTCGCGGACCTGGAAGCACTCGTGGCCTCGGCCGCCGGCATCAACGTGGAACGCGGGGATGAAATCACCGTGGAAATGGTCTCCTTCAACGCCGACGGCGCCGCCCAGGCACAGGGCGCCCTGGCCGAGGCGCAGGCAGCGGAAGAAGCCGAGCGCCGCGCGCAGATGCTGCAGATGGGCATCATCGTGGCAGGCATCGTGCTGGTGGTCATCCTGGCCCTGGTGGCCTACGCGATGCGCTCACGCCGGCAGAACCGCGAAGTGGTGGACCTCGGCGAACTGCCCGAGCTGGATCCGCTGGCTCCCGCCGCCGGACTGGCCATGCTGGGCGAACCGGTGCCGGAAGTTCCCACTGACACTGCCTCGCTGCAGATTGTTGCCGCCACGGTGGACCAGGACCGCAAGCGGGCAGAGCTTGATGCCCTGGCTGCCCAGGATCCGGTCCGCACCGCGGACTATCTGCGCAACCTCATGGAGGAGAGCCGGTCATGACCGAGCTTGCCACCGCCCCGGTGGGGATGCCGCTAGCGCTGGGCACCGCCGTCGCGCCGGAAACCAAGGAACTGACCGGCATCCAGAAAGCCGCCGTCATCCTGATGCAGCTGGAGACTTCCCGCGCCGCAGTGGTGATGCAACAGTTCACCGAGGCCGAAGCGCAGCTTATTGCTGCGGAAATTGTCCGGCTCAAGCGGGTGGATGCCGGGTTGGCCGAGAAGGCCATCAACGAGTTCTACGACATGACCGTGGACGGCCGCCGCCGTGCGCACGGCGGCCGCGACGTCGCCATGGGCCTGCTCGAAGCGTCCTTCGGCGTCGAGCGTGCCTCCGGTGTGATGGAACGGCTCGCGTCCTCCATGGCCGGCAAGTCCTTCGAATTCCTCGAAAGCGCCGAACCGAATCAGGTGATCTCCCTGCTGGACGGGGAACTGCCGCAGACCATCGCGCTGGTCCTGGCGCACATGCGCCCCCAGCGTGCTTCCGCGGTGCTCACCGGCCTGAACGCCGAACTGCGTACCGACGTTGCGCAGGCCATCGCCACCATGGCCCGGGCCACGCCCGAAGCCGTGCGGGTGGTCGCCGAAACGCTGAAGTCCCGTGCCTCCGCGCTGGGTGCTGCCCGCGAGGCATCCGATGCCATCGGCGGAGTGCAGCCGCTGGTGGACATCATCAACCGCTCCGACGCCGTCACTGAACGCGCACTGCTGGAAGCACTCGAGGAACGCGATCCGGAGCTTGCCGAGGAAGTACGCTCCCGGATGCTCACCTTCGCCGACCTGGTCAAGCTCGAACGCCGGGACGTGCAGCTGGTGCTGCGCGGCATCGACGTCGGGACCTTGGCACTGGCCATGAAGGGGGCCACCGAAGCGGTGCTGGACGCCATCCGCACCAACGTCTCCGAGCGCAACCGCGAACTGCTCGACGACGAAATCAAGGTTTCCGGCCCCGCCCGCCTCTCGCAGGTGGAAGAGGCACGCGCCAACATTGTCCGGGCCATCCGCGAGATGGAAGCCCAGGGCATCATCGAGGTGCACCACGCGGACGAGGAAGAATATGTCTACTGAGCAGCAGACGTTCTCCCGGCTCGTCTACACCGCGCTGGGCGCCACCGACGAGGAACAGCTCAATGCACAGGTGGAAGCCCGCGGCCACGCCGCCGGGTATGCCGCCGGCCTGCGCGCAGCCGCCGCCGATACGGAGCTGCTGCGCCGCACCCTGCGCGAGCAGCATGAGGATGAAATACGCCGCGGGCAGGAACGCGTGAACCGCACCGTCGCCGCCCTGAACGCTGCGGTGTTCAGCCTTGAAGGCCGCACCGTTGCCCTGATCACGGACATGCAGGACACCCTAGCCGCCGCGGCCATTGAACTGGCCGAAGCCCTGCTGCGCCGCGAACTGGCCGACGACGAAGCCTCCGCCCGTGCGGCCCTGGCCCGGGCGCTGGAAGGCGTGGACACCGATCTCGTCCAGCGGGTGCGGATGCATCCGGTGGACCTGGCCGCCCTGGACGAAGAAACCCTCCGCCGTGCCCGCGTGGATTTTGTTGGCGACGCCGGCCTGCAGCGAGGAGACGCCGTGACCGAGTTCCCCAACGGCTACCTGGATGCCTCCCTCAGCGGAGCCATTGAGCGCGCCCGCCGCGCCCTGCTTGAGGATGCCGGATGACCGCCACCGCCTGGCGGCCCCGCAGCGCCGGTTTCGCCGCCGCCCTCCGCACCGCCGCCCCGCAGCGGGTTGGCCGGGTGTCCTCCGTGCTCGGCCTCAGCGTGGAAATCTCCGGCCTGGACTGCGGCGTGGGTGACCTGGTGTCCATCGGGGATCCCGGTTCCGCGGTGGACGCCGAGGTAGTGGCAGCCACCCGCGAGGGCGTCCGCTGCATGCCGTTTGGCCGGCTCACCGGCCTGACCGCCGGCGCTCCGGCCCGGTCCAAGGGCACCCCGCTGCTGGTTCCCACCGGCACCGGACTGTTCGGCCGTGTGCTGGACGGCCTGGGCCGGCCCATTGACGGCAAGGGCCCGCTGGACATCGAAGCCCTGGTCCCGCTGGACCACGAAACCCCCTCCGCCATGCTCCGCACCCGGATCGACACCCCGCTGCAGCTGGGCGTGCGGGCACTGGATACGCTCACCACCGTGGGCCGCGGCCAGCGCATGGGCCTGTTCGCCGGCTCCGGCGTCGGCAAGTCCTCACTGCTGTCCATGATTGCCCGCGGCACGGACGCCGAAGTGTCCGTGATTGCCCTGGTAGGGGAGCGCGGGCGTGAAGTGCGCGAGTTCCTCGAAGACGATCTGGGTGCCGAAGGCCTGGCCCGCTCCATCGTGGTGGTGTCGACGTCGGACGAACCGGCCCTGATGCGCCTGCGCGCCGCTTTTGTGGCCACCCGCATCGCCGAATCCTTCCGCGACCGCGGCGCCGACGTAATGCTGATGATGGATTCCCTGACCCGCGTGGCCATGGCCCAACGCGAAATCGGACTCTCCGTGGGCGAACCGCCCGCCACCCGCGGCTATCCGCCCTCCACCTTCTCCCTGTTGGCCCAGCTCCTGGAGCGCGCCGGCACCGGAGAGCGCGGTTCGGTCACCGGCATGTACACCGTGCTGGTGGACGGCGATGACCACAACGAGCCCATTGCCGACAGTGCCCGGTCCATCCTGGATGGCCACGTGGTGCTGGACCGCAAGCTGGCCGTCTCCGGCCACTTCCCGTCCGTGGACGCCCTGGCATCCATCTCCCGGGTGGCCTCCCGGGTGAACCCGCGCGAACGCAGTGACGCGGCCTCCACCCTGCGCCGGGTCATGGCTGCGCGCCGGGCGGCACAGGACCTGCTCGACGTCGGCGCCTACCAGCGCGGCTCCAACCCGCTGGTGGACGCGGCAGTGGATAACGAAGACGCCATCAACGCTTTCCTGCAGCAGCGGATGGATGAACAGACCCCGGCGGAAACCGCCTGGGCGCAGCTGCACCAACTGACCCGGATGCTGGGGGTGTCCTAAATGTCCCGTGCCTTTCCACTGGCCGGCCTGCTTCGCCTGCGCCAGCTGCAGCAGGACCGCGCAGCCGGTGAACTCTCGGCCGCCAACGCCCGGAACCGGGAAGCCCGGCAGGCCCGCGTCGAGGCCTACGCTTCGCTGGAAACCTCCAACACTGACGCGGTGGACGCCGCCACCATGAACGCCATTGCCGCCGCCCGCGCCTCCTCCCGCAGCATGCTCGCGGACCTGAACGCATTGGGCGCCCAACGGACCGCCGAGGTGGAAACCGCGCGTGCCGAGTTTTCCGCCGCCCGCGCCCGGTCCGTGGGCCTGGAAAAACTGCAGGGCAAGCACGCCGAGGCCGAAGCCGCCGAGAACCTGCGCGCAGAACAAACCATCCTGGATGAACTTGTCGGCACCGCCTGGCACCGCCGGCAGAAGGAAGCCAACTCATGAGTATGACTGACGCCCTGGGGCGGATCGAGGAAATCCGGAGCACGCTGAGCCAGCTCTCCGGCGCCGCGGGCACCAAAACAGCTCCGCTCGGTACGACGTCGTCCGTCACCGGAACGGATACGGAGTTCGCCTCCACCCTGTCCTCCCTGACATCGGCGGCAACGGGGACCGCAGGAGCTGCAGGCGCCGCCGGGGCCGCAGGTGCCGCCGCCGGCGGTGCCGCAGCGGACGGCAAAGTGCTCGACGCCGTGCAGAAGTACCTTGGCCTGCCCTACATCTGGGGCGGCAACGACCCGGCTCAGGGGCTGGACTGCTCCTCCTTTGTACAGAATGTCTACAAGGATCTCGGCTACACGCTGCCCCGCGTCACCTGGGACCAGATGAACTCCGGAACCGAGGTGGCCTCCCTGGCCCAGGCCCAGCCCGGTGACCTGATCTTCAGCCACGACGGCGGACACGTCGCCATCTACCTGGGCAACGGAAAGGCAGTGGACGCCCCGCAGCCGGGCCAGACCATCGCCATCCGGGATGCCTGGGAAAACGATTCCAACATCACCACCATCCGGCGCATCCTGCCTACCGAGACTGCGGGGGCCGCCGGATCCCTTTCGGCTCCCGGCGGAGCCGGTGTTCCGGGCATTTCTGACCTGGTTGCCTCCGCCCGGGCCGCGCAGGCCGCACTGATGGGTTCGGCAGCATGAGTGCCGCCGCCGGGCTCCTCCGGCCTGCCGTCCCCACGGTTCGGGATTCCGCACTGACCGGCACCCGGACGGGGTCCGCTTCGCAGGATGGCGCACAGCGTTTCGGTTCTTCCCTCGAAGATGCCGTCAACGCCACCAGCCGCAGCGACAAGGCTAGCCAGCGCAACGACGCCGGGGCCCGCGACAGTGCGGGTGGCGGCAGTGCCTCCTCCGCCTCGGATCCGCGGTACGCCGGCGCGGGAACCGTGGTCTCGGGAACCGCGGCCGCCGGAACTGGTGCCGGGCAGGGCGACGGCGGGTCCGATGCTGCCCGGGCTGTTGCAGCAGATTCCGCGACCGCGTCTCCGGCGGATAATTCCCTGAACGGTGCTTCCCTGAACGGTGCTTCCCTGAACGGTGCTTCCCTGAACGGTGCTTCCCTGACGGTGGAAACCGCGGGGGGCGCCGCCCTGGCCACGGCGTTTGCCGGCCTGGCCGGGAGCAGCCTGCCCGGCTCGTCCCTGTCAGCGATGGACGGTTCACCCTCCGGTGCTGCCGCTGCAGGAACCGCAACTGCAGGGGAAGAGATGCCCGCCGTCGCAGCCGCTGCCCCTGCCGGGCCCACCTCCGGAGAGACCGGAGTGCCAGCCGGGCGCAGCACCGCGGCTCAGGCCACTTCAGCTGCAACCGCCACCCACGCCTCCGCCGCGACCATCGGTACGGCCGGTGCCGTCAGCGCTGCCGGGTTCGCCTCAGCCGCCGGCCCTGCGGGATCCGCTGCCGCGTCTTCCGGAGCGTCAGCTGTCGTTGCACCGCCGGCGCCCTTGGGCACCGGGACGGCCGCCGCAACGTCCGGCATCCCCGCTGCCGGGAACGCCGTTCCGGTGTTGCCCATGCAGGGCACCGCCACCCCGGCAGGCACCCTTCCCGGCACCCTTCCCGGTGCCGCTGCACAGACTGCGCATAGTGCGGCCGCCGCAGGAGCCGGTACCGGCTTCAGCGCCGCTGCCACCACGGCTTCCTCCATCACAGCTTCCTCCACCGTGTTCGCCACGACGCTCTCGGCTGCGGCCGGCACCGACGCCACCGGAGCTATTGCGGCCGGAGCGGTGTCACCGGAAGGTTCCGCTCCCGCCGTCGCGCCGGTTGCTCCTGCCGCCGTCCCCCTTCCCCAGACCGCCGCACCGCAGATCGTCGCTGCCCCGGCCGCCACGCCGCCCGCTCCGGCTCCTGCCACACCGCTGCTAAACCAGGTGGCGCAGCCGCTCTTCAGCCTCGCGACCGCCCAACAGGGTGAGCATGTCATGACCCTGAGCGTCACTCCGGAAAACCTCGGCCCGGTGACCGTCCGCGCCCATGTGGGAGCCGACGGTGTGCGGATTGAACTCTTCGCACCCTCCGATGCCGGCCGCGATGCGCTGCGGACCCTGCTGACCGATCTCCGCCGTGACCTGGCCGGGTCCGGGATGAGCGCCAACCTTTCGTTGTCCTCACAGGATTCCCCGGGCAGGGAAGGCGCCGAACGCGGCGACGGCGAACCGCGGCCCGGAACCGGAGCCGACGCTCCGCCCGGCCAGCGCCGGTCCGAGACGGACGCCGTCCCCCGCACTTTCCGTACCGGACTTCCCGGCACGGCCTCAACCATCGACTTCCTGGCCTAGAAAAGGAGACCACTGTGCCCGTTGACGCAATAGCGGCAATCGGCGGCGTAAACAACGCCGCAGCAACCCGTGCGCCCAAACAAACCCTGGACAGCGAGGTCTTTATGCATCTGCTGGTCACCCAGCTGCGCAACCAGGATCCCAGCTCGCCCATGGACACCAACGAGATGATCGCCCAGACCACCCAGCTGGCATCCATGGAACAGCTCACCGCCATGGCCAAGATGGATGAAGAGAACTTCTCCCTCCAGATGCGCATCGCCGCGGCAGCGCTGATTGGCCAGAGCGTCACCTACACCAACGAAGCAGGGGAGTCCGTCACCGGAATCGCCCGTTCCGTGTCCTACGCAGCCGGTGTTCCCACCGTCAACGTCGACGGCGTGGACATCCAGCTGGACAGCATCTCCGGCGTCGTCTCAACAGCTGCCGCCGCACCGCCGGCAACAGCACCGGACGCCACACCAGGGACTCCGGAAGACACCGCACCGGTCCCCGCAGCAGTTCCCGCACCAGCCACTGCATAACCCTCCACCTCCCGGCACCACCCAAGCTGAAAGGCGCCAGCCATGCTTCGCTCCCTTTACTCCGGCATCTCCGGACTCCGTTCACACCAGACCATGCTCGACGTCACCGGCAACAACATCGCCAACGTCAACACCACCGGCTACAAGGCCACCGCCGTCCAGTTCCAGGACACCCTCTCTCAGCTGACCCAGGGCGCCACTGCTCCCGGCGCCAACAACGGCGGCGGCAACCCGGCACAGGTGGGCCTCGGCGTGCTCGTCTCGGGTATCACCACAAACTTCACCCAGGGTTCGGCCCAGTCCACCGGACGGGCTGAGGACCTGATGATTTCCGGCGACGGCTACTTCATCACCCGCCAGGGAGCGCAGACCACCTACACCCGCTCCGGTGCGTTCAACCTCGACGCCGCCGGCCGGCTGGTCTCCACCGACGGCAGCATTGTCCAGGGCTGGACGGCGGATGCCGCCGGCAACATCAACACGGGCGGCGCGGTAGGCAACATCACCCTGCCCGACGGCGCTATCTCTCCGGCCGCGGCCACCAGCGCCGCGACTATGGGCGGCAACCTGCCTTCCGAAACTGCGGTGGGCGGCACCGTGGTCAAGGACATGAATGTCTACGACGCCAACGGCAACGTGTCCGTGGTCACCATGACCTTCACCCGGGTCGCCGCAGGCACACCTGCCGGGGCAGCTGAAGGTTGGACGGTGTCGGCCGACGGTGCCACCGATGTCAGGTTGGGCTTTGAAAACGGTGTGCAGGCAACCGGCAATCCCAAAACCTTCACAGTGAACGGCGTGGCCGTGGACCTGGCGGCGCTGACCAGCTACGCCGGTGTCAGCACCGCCTCGGTCACCGGCCAGAACGGCCGCAGCGCCGGCACCCTGGAATCCTTCTCCATTGCCAAGGACGGCACCCTGATTGGGTCCTTCACCAATGAGTCCAAGATTGCCCTGGGCCGCATTGCTCTGGCCACCTTCACCAACCCTGCGGGTCTGGAGAAGGCCGGCAACTCGGGCTACACCGCCACGGTGAACTCCGGCAATGCCGTCATCACCGGCCCCGGCGAGGCCGGCAGCGGCGGAATCGGGTCCGGCATGCTGGAGATGTCCAACGTGGACCTCTCGCAGGAATTCACCAACCTGATTGTTGCCCAGCGCGGTTTCCAGGCCAACGCCCGCATCATCACCACCTCCGATGAAGTGCTGCAGGAACTCACGAACCTCAAGCGCTAATCCCGCCCCCCTGAGGGCGAACGGCTCCGCAGCACGGTGTGCAGCGGGGCCGTTTGGCGCTTAACCCGTGCCGGACGCCCGCGGCGCGCGCCCCGGCGTCGTTGTTCCCGCCGTGCCGCTGCCGGGTCTTCCTAACGACGGCGGCATTCCGGCCGAAAGTAGGGGTGAGGACCTATCGGAGTCCTGCGGAACCGAACCTGGACGGGGCAATGATTGTACTTACGCGTCTCAATGATGCTCAGTTTGCGATCAACCCTGACCTGATCGAGCGGATCCATGTCAATCCGGATACCACGCTGGTTATGGTCGACGGTTCGAAATACATCGTGACTGAAAGCCTGCAGGAGGTCATTGACCGTATTGCGGCTTACCGGGCGCAGGTGATTTCCATGGCCCGCGACATTCCCCCGCAGATTTATGAACGGCCCGGTCTGGGCCTGGTACCGGAGGTTTTCTCCGCGGAGCCGGCCGGTGCCAAAACCGGTGACAAAACAGCCGGGGACAGTACGTCCGGCGGCAAGACAGTGCCCCTTCGCCCTAGGAACAGCTAATGGATCCAGCAACAATTATCGGCTTAGTCCTGGCCTTCGGGTCGCTCTATGCCATGATCACCCTCGAAGGCGCCCACGTCTCCGCACTGCTGCTGCCGGCCCCGATGATCCTGGTCTTCGGCGCAACCATTGCCGTGGGCCTGGCCGGGGGAACGCTGAAGGACTTCCTGATCTCCTTTAAGGCTGTGCCTCGGGCGTTTATGGGGAAAACGCCGCAGCCGCAGGAGACCATTGACCGGGTGGTCCTGCTGGCCGAGAAGGCCCGCAGCGAAGGCCTGCTGTCCCTTGAACAGGACGCCGCCGAAGTGGAGGATCCGTTCCTGCGCACAGCACTGCAGAACATTGCCGACGGCACCGACGGTGAGGAACTGCGGATGCTGCTCGAAGATGAAGTGGCCACCAAAACCGCCAGCGACAAGATCCCGGTCAAATTCTTTAACAGCCTGGGCGGCTACGCGCCGACCGTCGGCATCATCGGCACGGTGGTGTCCCTGACCCACGTGCTGGAGAACCTCTCCACCCCTGACCACTTGGGACCCATGATTGCCACTGCCTTTGTGGCCACCCTCTGGGGCCTGCTGTCGGCAAACTTCATCTGGCTGCCCATCAGCGCCCGGCTCAAGCGCCTGGCGGACCTGGAAGCAGAGGAAATGACTCTGCTGATGGAAGGCGTCCTCGCCCTGCAGGCAGGCAGCCAGCCGCGTCTTCTGGGCGAACGGCTCCGGGCCATGGTGCCCGCGCATGCCCTGGGCACCAAGGCTGAGAAGGCAGAAAAGGGCGACAGCGCCGATAAGGTGCAGGACGCCGCGTGAGCGCCAGCAAACGGCGCCGCCCCAAGGTGGAGGAGGACGAGCACCCGGACGAACGCTGGATGGCCTCCTACATGGACATGGTCACCGTGCTGATGTGCATGTTCATTGTCCTGTTCGCCATGTCCAGCGTGGACGCGGAGAAGTTCGCCCAGCTTAAGGAGTCCCTGGCCACCGGGTTCGGTGCCGAGGAGACCAACACCGTGGACACCGCCGTCGGAATTGTGGTGCCTCCGGACAAGGTGGACAGCGAGGAGGTCATTGAACCCGATGCGGCCCTGGCCGCCAAGGAAGTCGACGACCTGACCGCGCTGCAGGACGCTATCTATGCCGGCCTGCAGGAAAAGGGCCTGGAAGACGCCGTCCGCTTTGAGATGGATGAACGCGGCCTGACCATCCGCCTGGTCAGCTCCGAAATGTTCTTCGCCCCGGACCTGGCGGACCTGACCGGCGAGGCCGTGCGGGTCCTGGATACCGTGGGGCCGGCCCTGGCACCCACCACCTACCAGGTCTCCGTTGAGGGGCACACCGCCCAGGTGCGCCAGTTTGCCGACAATGCCCTGGATTGGGAGCTCTCATCCTCCCGCTCGGTCAATGTGCTGCGCTACCTCGTGTCCCAGGGTGGAGTGGTCCAGGACCGCATCAAGGCCGTGGGCTACGGCGAATCGCGTCCGCTGACCCCCGGACTGACGGCGGCGGAGCTGGCCCAGAACCGGCGGGTGGACATAGTGGTGCTGTCCGGGCAGAGCGAGGACGTACGCTCGCTGATTCCCGGTATTGTGGCCGAGCGCGATGCCACGGCAGGCACCTAGCAGCACTGCTTACGCGCCCGGCCCGGCTGCCGATAGTGCGGAATGTGACGGTCCAAGAATCACCTTCCTTAGGCGTGCCTGCAAAGGCTGCGCATTCCAAATCCAAGCCTGTTGAGGTCTACGACTTCAGCCGGCCCACCACCCTCGCCCGCGAGCATGCCCGGGTGCTGGAAATGGCCTTCGATACCTTCGCCCGGCAGTGGGGCACCCAGCTCACTGCCAAGGTGCGTGTGCTCTCGCAGGTCACCTCCGAGGACGTCCAGGTCCTCAGCTATGACGAATACGCTGCGTCCCTGCCGGACAACACCGGCATGGTGCTGTTCAACATGGGCAGCATTCCGGCCAAGGCCGTCATCCAGTTCCCGGTGGCGGCAGCGCTGTCCTGGGTGGGACACATGCTCGGCGGCACCGGCTTCCAGACCGCGCCGGACCGCAAGTTCACCCACATTGAACAGGCCCTCCTGGGCAAGATCATGGACGACGCCGTTGAGGACCTGCACTATTCCCTCGGCCACCTCCTGACTGCCCCGCTGACACTTTCATCGGTGCAGTACAACTCCCAGTTCGCCCAGGCGGCGGCATCCGGCGATCCCATGATCGTGGCGACCTTCGACATGGCGGTGGGCGAAACCACCGCCCCGGCCACCGTGGCCATTCCGGCAGCGGCCCTGCTCCCGCAGCTGGATCCGCTGGGCGCACAAACCAGCACCGCCACCCCCGCCGAACTTGTCCAGCTGCAGATGGCGCACGTGCCCGTCAAGGTGTGCCTGCAGCTCGAACCCATCGTGGTGAAGCCCGCCATGGTCCTAAACCTTGCCGTGGGGGACGTCCTAAACCTTGGACACCCGCGCCACCGCCCGTTGAACGTGACCGTAGACGGTCAGACCCTGGCCCAGGCAGCCGTCGGAGCCAGCGGCTCCCGGCTGGCCGGCAGCATCGTCAGCATCGAGGAGAACTAACCTTATGACCAGCCCCCACAGCCTGCACGCCGACGCCGTTTCCGCCCTGGTACGCGGCCTGCCCACCCCCATTGTCCTGGAGCCGATCCCGCACACCGGTGCCGGGGTGCCGGCGGCGCACACCGCTGCTGCCGTCACCGCCTCCTTCGTCGGTTCCGAGTCCGCGGACCTGGCCCTGATCCTGGACAGCTCCTCACCGCTGGCCGACGTTGCCGGCACCGATTCCCCGCTGGTTTCCGCGGCGGACGTGCTGCGCCCCTCGCTGGAAGCCGCCAGCGCCACGCTCGGCGTCGGTGTCCTGGGCGAGGCCCGCACCGAAGACGCCGCCGCCTTGTTCGCGGACCCGGCTACCGCCGTCTTCGAGCTGCGCTCCCCGGACGGCACCGCCGGCTGGTTCGCCATCCGGCTGCGGGACAGCAGTGCCGCCGGGGCCACCCCGGACAGCTCGATCGTGGGAAAAATGGGGCGCATCAACAACATTGAGATGGCCCTGACCGTGGAAATCGGCCACACGCGGATGTCGGTCCGCGACGTCCTGAACCTGGAACCCGGCCGCGTGGTGGAACTGGACCGCTCCGCCGGAGCACCCGCCGACATTCTTTTGAACGGACGCCTCATCGCCAACGGCGAGGTAGTGGTCATTGACCAGGACTATGCGGTGCGCATTACCAAGATCCTGGACGTGGTTGAGGGGCTCAATTAGTGGAAACCCTCTTTCTGGGACTCCGTGTCCTGGTTTCCCTGGGCGCCGTGCTCGGGCTGCTGTGGTGGCTCCAGCGGCGGTTCGCCCGCACCAACGGTTCGGCGGCCAGCCAGCCGGAAGTCCGGGTGATCAGCCGGCAGCCGATCACGCCGAAGGCTTCCGTGGTGGTGCTGGAAACCGGCGGCCAGCGTTTCCTCCTGGGCGTGACCGAAGGGTCCGTGAACGTGCTGCACACTGCGGATGCCCCTGAACCCGCACCGGACACCGCTGCCGCGCCCGACGCCGGTTTCGCGGCGTCGCTGAAGGCCGCAGGAGCGGACGGCATCAGCCGTGATCCGTACGCACCCGTACCGGCAGGGCACACCGCGGACACCCGCCGCGCGGCCCGTGGTGCGCATGCGCTGCCCGGGGTTACTCCCGGAAAATCCCCGCTGAGCGGTTCCATCCTCTCGCCGGATACCTGGCGCCAGACAGGTGCCGTCCTGCGCAGCCGCGGACGCAAAGGGTGAGCACCGCCGCCCCGGCGCGCACGGCTCCGTTCCTGCGTGCCCTGACCCTTGCCGCGGCACTGCTCTTCGCCGTCGCCGCCCTGCTCCTGCTCGGGGCCGCTGCCGGTCACGCCAATACCCTGGACCCCGCGCCGCCGGTGGCGCCGGAGGACCCGACAGCCCCCGCCGAACCGAACGACGGCGGACTGAGCATCGACATCAACGGCCAGGACGGCGGACCTTCCACGGCCGTCACCACACTGATCGGCATCACGCTGCTCTCCGTGGCGCCGTCACTGCTGCTGATGCTCAGCTCCTTCACCAAGATCTTCGTGGTGCTGGCGATGACGCGCAACGCGCTCTCGCTGCCCTCCATCCCGCCGAACCAGGTGCTCGCCGGGCTGGCCCTGTTCCTTTCCCTGTTCATCATGGCGCCGGTGATCAGTGAGATTAACTCCATCGCGGTGCAGCCCTACCTCAACGGCGAGATCAACTTCGACTCCGCCCTGGACACCGGCTCCGGGCCGCTGCAGCAGTTTATGCTCGCCCACACCCGGGAAGAGGACATTGCGCTGATGACCCGGGCTGCGGGACAGGAGAACCCGGAGAACCCGGAGTCGGTGCCGCTGACCACGCTGATACCGGCGTTTATGATCTCGGAACTGCGTGCGGCGTTCATTATCGGCTTCGTCATTTTCATTCCCTTCCTGGTCATTGACCTGGTGGTGGCCGCGGCCCTGATGTCCATGGGCATGATGATGCTTCCGCCCGTGATGATCTCGCTTCCCTTCAAGATCCTCCTGTTTGTCCTGGTGGACGGCTGGGGCCTGATCATTACCTCGCTGATCAACAGTTATCAGGGCGGCACCTGATGGATACGAATGCCGTCCTGGACATCGCCCTGCAGGGGCTGTGGGTTGCCGCGAAACTCTCGGCGCCGGTGCTGATCACGGCACTGGTGGTGGGTTTCGCCATTTCGCTGCTGCAGTCCATTACCCAGATCCAGGAAGTGACGCTTTCCTTTGTGCCCAAGGCCGTGGCCGTGGGAATCGCCCTGCTGGTGTGCGGGCACTGGATGATTTCGGAAATAGTGTCCTTCACCCACGAAATGTTCGCCAGGATTCCGTCCCTGCTCGGCGGCAGCTAAGTGAATATCACCCTTGACCAGAACTGGATCGAGGCGTTCCTGCTGGCGTCGGTACGGATGGTCGCCTTCCTGGTGATCGCCCCGCCGTTTTCCTACAACGCCTTTCCCGCCCGGGTGAAGGCCATGCTCGGCCTCGGCCTTGCCCTCGCGGTGGCGCCGCAGGTCAGCCAGGGCTACAGCGCACTGGGCACCGGCGCGTTTTTTATGGCCCTGGTGCTGGAACTGCTGGTCGGGGCGCTGCTTGGCTTCCTGGTGCTGGTGGTCTTTTCCGCGGTCCAGTCCGCCGGCAACCTGATCGATACGTTCGGCGGCTTCCAGCTGGCCCAGGCCTTCGATCCGCAGTCCATGGTCAACGGCGCCCAGTTCACCCGCGTCTTCCAGATCACCGCCCTGGCACTGCTCTTCGCTTCAGACGGCTACCAGCTCATCATCGGCGGTCTGCTGCGCAGCTTCACCGCGCTGCCGCTGACCGGGGGAGTGGACCTGAGCGAACCGGCGGCAGCAATGGTCACCGCCGTTTCGCAGATGTTCCTGGCCGCGGTGCAGATTGCCGGCCCGCTGCTGGTGGTCCTGTTCCTGGCCGACGCCGGGCTGGGCCTGCTCACCCGCGTCGCCCCGGCGCTGAACGCCTTCGCCCTCGGCTTCCCGCTCAAGATTTTACTGACGCTGACCCTTGCCTCGATGGTGTTCCTGGCCCTGCCCCGGATTGTCTCCTCGCTGGTCTCCACCATTGTGCGCGCCGTGACGGGGGTGGAGTAGATGCCGGAACCGGACTCAGGGGAACGGACAGAGCAGGCCACCCAAAAACGGATGAAGGATGTCCGTTCCAAGGGCCAGCTCTCCCGCTCCGATGACCTCACCGCCTGGGTGGGGGTGGGCGCCACGGCGATGATGATGCCGCTGACCATTTCCCGCGGCTCCTCTGCCGGCGGGGAAATGCTCGACGGCGTATCCACCATTACCGCCAACCCGGACCCGGAACTGGCCCTGGCCATCATGACCGAGGGGCTGGGCGCCATGGGCTACATCCTGGGGCCGATGCTGGGGGTGGTGGCCGCCGTTGTGCTGCTGACCGCTGCGGTGCAGGGCGGTATCCACGTGAAGAAATTCAAGGGCAAGTTCGAGCAGTTTGACCTGGTCAAGGGGCTCAAACGTGTCTTTGGCACGCAGGCCCTGTGGAACGGTGTGAAATCACTGCTGAAAACCGCCGTTGTGGGACTGGTGCTCTACGCCGTAATCCAGCAGCTGATGCCGGTCCTGATGTCTGCCGGCGGCCTGCCGGTTGCTGCGGTGCTGGAAGCGGCGGGCGGCGGCACCGCCCTGCTGCTGCAGACAGCCGTAGCCGCCGGCCTGGTGCTGGCTGCGGCGGACATTTTTGTGGTGATGAAGCGCAACCGGAAGAAAACCCGGATGACCAAAAAGGAAGTCAAGGATGAAAACAAGAACTCCGAAGGTGATCCGCTGATCAAATCGCAGCGGCGTTCCCGTCAGCTGGCGATGAGCCGGAACCGGATGATCGCCGCCGTGGCGGATGCCGACGTCGTGCTGGTTAACCCCACGCACGTGGCGGTCGCCCTCAAATACGAGCCGGGCAAATCGGCGCCCCGGGTCGTGGCCAAGGGCGCGGACAACATTGCCGCACGCATCCGCGAGGAAGCCGAAAAGCAGCGCGTTCCCATGGTCCAGGACATTCCCCTGGCCCGCGCACTGCACAGCGCCTGTGAACTCAATGCCGAAATCCCCGTGGAACTCTACAACGCCGTGGCCCGCGTGCTGGCGTTCGTGATGTCCCTGAAGCGGCGCGGCGCCGCGTACGGGATGCACGCCATGGCGGCAGCCCCGCCCGAACCAGTGACCACCCCACAACACCGTAAGGCCGCGTCATGAACCGCAACCGCAACCTCCTGAAACTCGCCGTCCCGGTGGGTGTCGTTGGCATTATCCTGCTGCTGGTGGTGCCTGTGCCCGCCGGGCTGCTGGATATCCTCATCATCATCAACATCCTGCTGGCCCTGGTGATCCTGCTGACCACCATGTTTGTCCGCAAGCCGCTGGACTTCTCGGTCTTCCCGTCCCTGCTGCTGGTCGCCACCCTGTTCCGGCTGGGCCTGAACGTGGCCTCCACCCGGCTGGTGCTGGGGGAGGGGTACGCCGGGCAGGTGATCGAGGCGTTCGGCCACGTTGCCGTGGGCGGCTCCCTGGTCATCGGCGCGGTGATCTTCCTGATCCTGGTGGTCATCCAGTTTGTGGTGGTCACCAAGGGCGCCGAGCGCGTGGCGGAAGTCGGGGCGCGGTTCACCCTCGACGCCATGCCGGGCAAGCAGATGGCCATTGACGCGGACCTGAACGCCGGACTGATTACCGATACCCAGGCCCGGGAACGCCGCGCGGAGGTCTCTGCCGAAGCTGACTTCTACGGTGCCATGGACGGCGCCTCGAAGTTCGTGAAGGGCGATGCCATCGCCGGACTGATCATTATCATCATCAACGTCATCGGCGGCATTGCCATCGGTATGCTCCAGCGCGGTATGTCCGCCGGGGAAGCGGTGAATACCTACAGCCTGCTGACCATCGGCGACGGCCTGGTCACCCAGATCCCCGCCCTGCTGATGGCTGTCTCCACCGGTATGATCGTCACCCGCTCCAACGCCGAAGCGGACATGGGTTCCACTGCAGGCGCGCAGCTGGGGCAGTCCCGCAACGCGCTGATGATCGCCGGCGGCGCCGCCATCGTCATGGCGCTGATTCCGGGGATGCCAAAGATCCCGTTCATCGTCATCGGCGCACTGCTGATCCTGGTGGCCCAGCGGATCAAGGTCCGTGAGGGAACCGAGCAGGCGGAGAAGGACGCGGCGCAGGCCGCCCTGGACTTACCTGCCACCTCGGAAACCACCGAGGACCTGATTGAGCAGATGCGGGTGCATGCCCTGGAAATCATGCTTGCCCCGGACCTGGTGGATATTGTCACCGGCGGATCCGATGACCTGCTGGCCCGCGTCCGGGCGCTGCGCCGCAAGATCGCCATGGACCTGGGCATTGTGGTGCCGCCGGTCCGCACCCGGGACAGCGTGGACCTTCCGCTGTCCACCTATGTCATCCGGATTGCCGGTGTGGAGGCCGGGCGCGGCGAGGCGCCGGCGGGCCGGATCCTGGCTCTGGGCGACGCCCTGGAGGGGCTGCCCGGAACCGCCACCGTTGAACCGGTGTTTGGCCTGGCCGGGAAATGGGTACCGGCGGAAATGCAGCATGCTGCAGAGATGTCCGGCGCCACGGTGATTGACCGGGTTTCGGTGCTGGTGACGCATCTGTCCGCCGTCATCACCGCCAACGCCGCACGGCTGCTAACCCGTGAAGACGTACGGGTGCTGACCGAAGGCGTTAAGCAGGTCAACCCCTCCGCGGTGGAGGAACTGGTGCCCAACGTGCTTTCGCTGGCCGAGGTGCAGCGGGTCCTGCAGGGACTGCTGGCCGAGCAGATCCCGATCAATGACCTGCCGCGCATCTACGAGTCGCTGCTGCTGCGGGCCAAGGTCTCACCCGATCCCGAGGGCCTGATCGAGACAGCCCGGACCGCCCTGGGACCGGCCCTGGCCGCCCAGTACGTTGCCGACGGCGTCCTGCGCGTGATCATGATCGACCCGGCACTGGAGCAGTCCATGCTCGAGGCGCTGCGTCCCTCGGACCAGGGCAGCCAGATCCTGCTGGACCCGGCACGGATCGATGCGGTGCTCGGCTCGCTGAAAACCGCCGTCGCGGGAGCGGAGAATGCCGGCTACAACGCCGTACTGGTCTGCGCACCCGCCCTGCGCCCGGCCATCCGGCGGCTGGTGACATCCCAGACCGGCGGACTGCCTGTCCTGTCCTATCAGGAAGCCACTGCAGGTAATGTCAATATCGAGACTGTAGGGGTGGTACGTGGAACCGAGACGATTTCAGCTTGAAGGGCCGTCGCTGGACGCGCTGAAGGCCAAGGTGCTGGCCGAACACGGCCCGCGCGCAAGGATTATCGCTGCCGAGAAAGTGACGGTAGGCGGGATAGGCGGCTTCCTGTCCCGGCATCACTATGAAGTGACGGTGGAACTGCCTCCCAGCGGCCGCCGCCGCGCTCCGGTGGAACCGGACCTCCCCAGCCGGGCCTCCGCGGCACGGGCCGGCATTTCGGCACTGCTCGAAGAGGCCGAACGGGCGGAGTCCACGCTGCATCCCGCTGCGCCTGCCGCGCCGGCCGGACCCGCCGCTCCGGCGGTCTCCACCGGTTCCTTCGCGTTCGCTGAGTTGATCGACAACATCTCCGCCAGCACCGGCACACCCGCCGCACAGGCGCCCCCGGCACCGGCTGCGCCGGGAGTCGCGAAGGCGGACGCCGCCCGGCTGTATCCGCCGCCGCTGAACCAGGGCAGGATCAACCAGGGCCTGGAGCCGGAACGCCGCGCCATCCCGCAGGCACCCGCCCCGCTCGGCAACGCCGGTGATCTGGTCATGGTGGTGGGGCTGGGGGATGAGCCGCTGGAAGTCTGCCGGTCCATGGCCGAACTCGCGGGCAGCGGTGCTGCCGCGGTCAGGGTTGCCGGTGCGCTGGAGACCGAGGGTGTGGGCCGCGCAGCAGACCGCCGGGCTGTGGCCACGGCCCGTGCCGCCGGCGTGATGGCCGGGCACAGCATCTATCTTGCCTACGGGCTGGGCCGGTCCGGCACCGAAATGGGCCGGCACACCACCCTGATCGCAGCACTGGCGGCAGACCAGGTGTGGGTAGCCGTGGACGCCGGCCGCAAGCCCGAGGATACGGCCGCCTGGGTGGGGGCGGTGCGCAACGCCGTCCCGGTGGACGCCGCGGCGGTTGAAGGCATCGACACCACCGGAACACCTCAGTCAGTGAACGCGCTGAACCTGCCGATCGGCTGGCTCGACGGCGAGCCTTCACCCTCACCGGTGCTGTAGCTGCCCGCCCGCGCACCCATGGTGCCGCGGCCCCGCCTGCAGCTTCCCGGCAGGGGTCTCCGGTTGCGATAGAGTGGGCGGATGCTGGTGCTAACACGCAGGTCCGGAGAGCAGATCCTGATAGGGGATGACATTGTCATTACCGTCCTGGATTCACGCGGTGACGGCGTACGCATCGGCATCGACGCGCCGCGCGGGGTCAAGATCCAGCGTCACGAGGTAGTCCGTGCCGTGGAAGAAGCCAACGTGGCTGCCGCAGAGGCACTCCCGGACGCCGAAGAGCGCATCAAGGCGCTGCTGGCCGGCCGTATTGCGCCGCCCGAAAGCCAGTAACCCCCAGAGCAGATCTTCCGAAAACGACGCCCCGAGGTATCCCCCGGGGCGTCGTTGTTTTCTTAGCACCAAAACAGAAACCCCCGTTGTTCCTTGGGGAGAACATCGGGGGTTTCCGGTCAACTGCCCGGGGACGGCCGGGCATATCAAGGGACCGGCGGCTAGGAGATACCTCGCTGTGCGCGTTTGGCACCCAGCCACGGGAACCGGCTGCCGGCGGAACCCCGCCGGGCAGACGTTGCAGAGTCCCGCCGTACACTCAGGCCGGGGGACGGGTTGTGAGGGGAGAGCCCGAAATACTCGGGCAGCACGCGGCGTTCATGCGCACTGCAGCGGACGCCGGGGTATTGGAAGCTGCGGATAATCCAGCGGCCGCGGTCCTCGAGCCAGTTCGGCACCATGCGGCGGTTGCATTCCGCGCAGATGGGAGCCTGGTAGTTGTCCCGCTGGACCTGCGTATAGCGGCGGGCGGTGTGGCCCAACGGCGCGGTTTCCATGCGTGTCTCCTCGATTCTCCGGCGGTTGCTGCCGGTCTGGCTCCACCACTGAGATTAGGTGCGGCGGCACCGGAAACCATCAACTCGGGCTCAAGGACATCCGAATTTTTCCGCAGGATTACCGCAAGACCGTATCCGGGCCCGGCAGGGACCCGGCGGACTGCTGCCGGGACGCAAAAAGCCCCCGGCGCGAAGGCGCCGGGGGCTTTGCTGTTGCTGCTGAGCCTCCTGCCAGAATCGAACTGGCGACCTTCTCATTACGAGTGAGACGCTCTACCAACTGAGCTAAGGAGGCGGGCTTCATCAGTCCGTTGCCGGCCAGAATCCACAAGGAACTACTTTATACGTACGGGCGGGTGCGGTCAAAATGAGCCGGGCGCTCAGCAGACGGTGTTCTCCGCCGGCAGGGTCCCGTCCACAAAGTAATCGTCCACTATGTTGTCAATGCAGTCGCTGCCGCGGCCGTAGGCGGTGTGGCCCTCGCCTTCAAGGGTCACCAGCACGGCGGACTCCATCTGCGCGGCAAGGGCCTCGGCCCACTCGTACGGGGTGGCGGGATCTCCGGTGGTGCCGATGACAAGCACCTCATCCGCCCCGGATGCCTTGATGGGATGCGGCTCATTCACGGGTGCGTAGGGCCAGGCCTCGCAGGTGATGCCGCCGTAGGCCAGGTATTTGCCCAGGGTGGGGGAAGCGGCTTCCAGTTCCTTCGCGTCCGCGGCCATCTGCGCGTCGTCGGAGACCATCGGATAGTCCAGGCAGTTAATGGCGTTGAAAACCACAAAGCTGTTGGACGCGTACGTGCCGTCATCGGTGCGGTCGGCGCTGATATCAGCGAGCCGGAGCATATAGGTCGGATCGCCCTCGGTCAGGACCTGCTCAAGCGCCTGCGACAGCGCGGGCCAGTTCGCGTCGTCGTACAAGGGAGTGATGAAGCCGGAGACAAAGGTGGAGACGGTCACGGTCCGTCCGTCCGCCGCAGTCAGCGGGCTTTCCTCCACTGACGCGAACAGGGCCTGGATGGTTTCCACGGCCTCGTCGACGCTGCCTTCAAGCGGGCAATTGCTGCCGGAGAGGCAGTCCTCAACGTAGGCGCGGATGGCCTTTTCAAAGGCAGCGGCCTGGCCGAGCGTGACGTCCTCGTTGCTGGCCGCGGGGTCCAGTGCGCCGTCGAGCACCAGGCGGCCCACGTTGTTCGGGAACAGTTCTGCGTAGGTGGCGCCCAGGAAGGTGCCATAGGAGAAACCGAGGTAGTTCAGCTTCCGGTCCCCGACGACGGCGCGGAGGATGTCCATGTCGCGTGCGGCGCTGGTGGTATCCACAAAGCCGAGCAGTTCGCCGGACTCTGCGGCGCAGGCGTCGGCGAACTCCTTGGCGCTGAGCCGCGCCTCGGCCAGCCCTTCAGGGGTACTTGGGTCCACGTATTCGGCGCGGGCTTCATCCAGTTCTTCATCGCTGAGGCACTCCACGGGGGTGGATCGGCCGACTCCGCGGGGGTCGAAGCCCAGGATGTTGAAGTTTTCGCGCAGCCGGTCGCTGGTGACGTTCTCCACGTACTCGCTGACCACGGAGTACCCGGAGCCGCCGGGGCCGCCGGGATTGAGCAGTACGGTGCCCCGGGCTTCCTTGTCCGCTTCCGCCATTACCACGGCAAGTTCCACGGTTCCGGCGCCGGGGTCGGCATAATCCAGGGGCGCATCCACGGTGGCGCAGCGGAGGCTTCCCTCGCAGTCCGTCCAGGTGACCTCCTGGCTGTAGAACTCCATCAGGTCCTCGGGCACGGTGCCGATGACATCCGCAGCCGCGGTGGTGGCCGTGTCGCTGCTGCCGGTTTCCTCCCCATTGGGCTCGGTGCCGGCGGTGCAGGCAGTGGCTGTGGCCAGAAGTACCACCGAGGCGGCGGCGGCAGCCAGCCGCGGGAAACGGCGGCGTGCGGTGGCGGTGGTCATGTCATGCTCCTGGCGGGGTAGGTCAGCGCTCATGGCGGATTTGGTCATTACAACAGGCTCAGCGTCATGGCTTCGATGGCCAGCAGCGGGGCCACGTTGGTGGTCACCAGCCGGCGGCGCACCGTGTTGATCTCTTCCATGCGCATCAGCGTTTGTTCCGGTGAACCATAGGCGGCAAACTCGTCCAGTTCGCGGCGCAGGGATTCGTTAACCAGCGGTCCGCCGCTGCCGAGCTGGATCATCAGCACATCGCGGTAGAAGGACAGCAGATCCGTCAGGGCGCGGTCAAAATAGTCGTTCTTGGACCGCTTGGCCCGGCGCACCTGATCCTCCTCCAGCCGCTTGAGCTGGCTGCGCAGCGCCGGCGGCAGCGTGCCCCCGGCAGGCGCCCCGAGGGACGCCAGCAGCGCCTCCTTCTCGGCAGCGTCCCGCTGTTCAAAGGAGCTGGTTGCCTCCGCTTCTGCCAGCGCCACCAGATCAGCGGCAGCCTTCATGGCCCCGGAGACATTCCGCAGCATCAACGGCAGCCGGACAATACTCTCCCGCCGGGTGCGGGCCCCTTCGTCGGTAGCCAGCCGCTTGGCCACACCGATATGGCTCTGGGCAGCGCGGGCAGCACTGAGCGCCACATCCGGATCGATGCCGTCACGGCGGATCAGCAGCTCGGCCACATCCTCCACCGGCGGCAGACGCAGGCCCACCGGGCGGCAGCGGGACCGGATGGTCACCAGGACATCGCCGGGGCTGGGGGCGCAGAGCAGCCAGATGGTCCGCGGCGGGGGCTCTTCGATGGCTTTAAGCAGCACGTTGGTGCTGCGTTCCTGCATGCGGTCCGCATCTTCGACAATGATGACCCGCCAGCGCCCGGTGGACGGCTTGTCCTGTGCCTTGCGAACCAGTTCGCGGGCCTCATCGATGCTGATGGTGACCTTTTCCGTGGTCACGGACGTCACGTCTGCGTGGGAGCCTGCCAGCACGGTCCGGCAGGCCTTGCACTCCCCGCAGCCACGCAGGGCGGGATCTTCCTGGTCACAGACCAGGGCGGCAGCGAAGGCACGGGCGGCGTTGGAGCGGCCGGAGCCGGGCGGGCCGGTGAACAGCCAGGCGTGGTTGGGGCGGGCTTCCGCGGCCCCGCGGCGCAGCTGCTCCACCACGGGATCCTGTCCCTGCAGGTCCTCCCAGACACTCACGGCAGCAGGGTTTCCACGCGCTGCAGGATGGTCCGGGCCAGTTCCTCCACGGGACGGCCGGCGTCGAGGACCAGGTACCGGCCGGGGTCCGCCTGCGCGGTTTCCAGGAAGGCACGGCGGATCTGCAGATGGAAGGTATCCGGTTCCGATTCCAGCCGGTCTTCAGCGGCCTGACCTGCGGTCCTGCGGTCCCGTCCGCGTTCAGGGTCGACGTCGAGCAGCACCGTCAGGTCCGGTTCCAGGCCTTCGGTGGCCCACTCGTTCAAGCCGCGCACCGTATCGGTGCCCAGGCCGCGGCCCGCTCCCTGATAGGCAACGGAGCTGTCTATGTAGCGGTCGCAGACCACTACGGTTCCGGCAGTGAGCGCCGGTCGGATCACCTGCCGGACATGTGCGGCCCGGGATGCGGCGAAGATCAGGGCTTCGGTGCGCGCATCAATTTCGCCGTTGCCGTGTTCCAGCACAAGTGCGCGAAGCGACTCACCCACGGGGGTGCCGCCGGGCTCACGGGTGCGCAGGACCGAATGCCCGCGATCCTGCAGGGCGGCAGCCAGACGCTGTGCCTGCGTGGACTTGCCGGCACCGTCTCCGCCCTCCATGGCAATAAACAGGCCGCGGGGTTCGGGGGGAATAGAAGTGCTCACCCGCCTAGCCTACCTAGTGAGTCTGGGAAGGCTGAGCCGGGGCGGCCGCGGGCAGCAGGAGGCCCGGGGTGCGGCAAAGCGTCGAGGCGGAGCCGTGCGTGTGAAGGGCCACGACACCCGGATAGCGTTTCCCCGGCACGGCTCCCGGCGGCAGCTTCATTGAGCCGGCGCGTAACACGCAGTCCCGGCGGAGCCGGCCGGCGGTTTAGGCTGGCAACCATGAGCCACACTTTTGCCGACGGGCCTGCACCGGAGCTTTCTCCCGAGACCCTGGTTGTCTCGGCCGGACGTCCCCCGCGTGAACATGACGCCCCGGTGAATCCGCCGATTGTCCTGACCTCCACTTTCTTCGGCACCGGCGCGCCGGTACCGGGGGAGCGGGGCTACGGTCGGTACTCGAACCCCACGTGGGATCCGTTCGAGGAAGCGCTTGCCGGCCTGGAAGGCGCCGAACAACCGGCCCTGGTCTTTTCCTCCGGCCTGGCCGCCGTGATGGCCGCCCTGTCCCTGGTGCCTCCGGGGGGAGTTGTGGTGATGCCGCGGCACAGCTATCAGGGCTCGCTGCTGCTCGCGGCGGGCGAGGCGGAGAACGGCCGCTTCAGCGTACGCACCGTGGATATCGCGGACACCCGTGAGGTGATAGCGCAGCTCGACGGCGCGTCCCTGCTCTGGCTGGAGAGCCCCACCAACCCGATGCTGGAGGTGGCGGAAATCGCGGTGCTGGCTGATGCCGCCCACGCCGCCGGGGCGCTGGTGGTTGTGGACAACACCTTCGCTACCCCGCTGGTCACCCAACCCCTGTCCCTCGGCGCCGACGTCGTGGTGCACTCGGTGACCAAGTACCTGGCCGGGCACTCCGACGTCGTACTCGGAGCCACGGTGACCTCCGACCCGGACCTGCTGGCCCGCCTGTTGCGCTACCGTTCGCTGCACGGCGCCGTCGCCGGACCGTTCGAGGTGTGGCTGGCACTGCGCGGCCTGCGAACCCTTGCCCTGCGGATTGAGCGCTCGCAGGCCACAGCCATGGAACTGGCACGGCGGCTGCAGATACTGCCGCAGGTGGAACGGGTGCGCTACCCGGGGCTGCCGGATGACCCGGGGCATTCCCGCGCTGCCGCCCAGATGAGCGGGTTCGGCTCCATTCTGTGTATTGAGGTTGCCGGCGGCGCGGCAGCCGCGGAGAAAGTCACCGAAGCCGTGAACCTGTGGCTGCCCGCCACCTCGCTGGGCGGCGTGGAGTCCCTGATTGAGCGGCGTCGGCGGCAGCCCGGTGAACCGCATACCGTTCCGGAGGGGCTGCTGCGGCTGTCCACTGGAATAGAAAACCTCGAAGACCTCTGGAAAGACCTCGAGCAGGCACTTACACGGTAGGCTAGCGCTGTGTTCCTAATGTTCCAGATTCAGCACTACCTTTACGTGGCGCTCGGCATCATTGCGCTCGTCATCGAGCTGTGGGCCTTCTTCGACTGCGTGCGGCGCAAACCCGCCGAGTTTGAGCGCGCCTACAAACGGACCAAGGGATTCTGGCTTGGCCTTACCGGCGGTGCCAGTGCCGTGGGCGTGATTGCCGTACTGCTGCCCTCGCCGCTGAGCCTGCTGCTGTTCCAGCTGGCCGCTGTGATTGCCGCGTGCGTGTATCTGGCCGATGTAAAGCCGGCCATGGGAAGCTCCCGCGGCCGCGGCAGCAGCCAGGGACCGTACGGCCCCTGGTAAACCGGGCCCGGTCAGGGCCTACCCCGGCCGGACAGCGTCCCACGCCACGGTGATTTCGCCGAGCCGCCACCGTGCCGGTCCGGTCAGCAGCGGCGCGCCGCCGGCCTTCAGTGCGGCGCACATCGCGATCCAGCGCTGGCGGTTGCCGTAGGAAGCCATCGGGGCAGCTTCCTCCCACGCGCGGTCCATGGCCTGCAGAAACGCATGGACCCGTTCGCCCGGCATATTGCGGTGGATCAGCGCCTTGGGCAGCCGCTCGGCCACATCGGATGGCCGGTCAAAATCTCCGAACCGCAGCGAAATGCTCAGCGACACCGGACCCCTTGCATCCAGTTCCACCCACGTGGCCCGCCGGCCGATTTCATCGCAGGTCCCGTCGATGAAAATACCGTCCGGTGCCAGCCGGGAGCAGACCATCTCCCAATGCTGGGCGTAATCCTCCTCCGCATACTGGCGCAGCACGTTGAAGGCCCGGACCATGACCGGCCTGCGCCCGTCCACCGGCAGTTCAAAACCACCCTGACGGAAGCTGAGCCCGCTGCGTTCCAACGGTTTTGCGGCGCGCACGCGGGCCGGATCAATTTCAATGCCCACCACCTCCACGTCCGAACGCACCCGGCCCAGCCGGCCGTGGAGCTCGACGGCGGTGGTGGGCGCAGCGCCGTAGCCCAGGTCCACGATCAGCGGATCCGCGGCCTGCCGCAACCGCCACCGCGCAGGGCCGGCCAACCAGCGGTCCACCCGTCGGAGTCGGTTCGGGTTTGTAGTGCCCCGGGTCACATTTCCTACGGGTTTTTGCGGTTTTTGCACCAGACAATGGTAGTGCCCCTCGGGGGATGCTCCGGTCCGGGGTGAGCTGGGGAACCCCGGGCATCGCGGCGCCCGCACGCACCCCCGCCCTCCCCGTCCGGGTGTGCTCTCCGATACCATGCAGGTATGACCTACAAACTGATCCTTCTGCGCCACGGGCAGAGTGAATGGAATGAAAAGAACCTCTTCACGGGCTGGGTGGATGTGGATCTGACGGACCTCGGCCGCGAGGAAGCCCTCCGCGGCGGCGAGCTGCTGGTGGAGAACAACGTTCTCCCGGACATCCTCTACACCTCCCGGCTCCAGCGTGCCATCAACACGGCCAATCTGGCTCTTGGTGCCGCTGACCGCATCTGGATCGACGTCAAGCGCAGCTGGCGCCTGAACGAGCGCCACTACGGTGCGCTGCAGGGCAAGGACAAGGCACAGACGCTGGCCGAATACGGCGAGGAGCAGTTTATGCTCTGGCGCCGTTCCTATGACACCCCGCCGCCGCCCCTGCCGGATGACAGCGACTTCTCCCAGGCGCACGATCCGCGCTACGCGGACCTGGACCCGAACGAGCTGCCACGCACCGAGTGCCTCAAGGACGTCCTGGAGCGTTTCCTGCCGTACTGGGAATCCGATATCTCCAAGGACATCCGCACCGGCAAGACCGTTATGATCGCGGCACACGGCAACTCGCTGCGTGCACTGGTCAAGCACCTGGACGGCATCAGCGACGCCGACATTGCCGCCGTCAACATCCCCACCGGCATTCCGCTGGTCTACGAACTGGATGAGGACCTGAAGCCGATCAAGGCCGGTGGCACCTACCTCGATCCCGAGGCCGCCGCGGCATCCATCAAGGCCGTGGCGAACCAGGGCAAAAAGAAGTAGTTTCCGGTTTACCGGTAAAAGAACAGCAAAAAGGGCGGTCCCGCGGGACCGCCCTTTTTGCTGTCTGCCTCCTGGCTACATGCCGCTCTCAGAGAGCGGCTGCCATTCCCCGGTCACCAGGTAGTTGACCTTGCGGGTCACGGAGACGCCGTGGTCTGCGAACCGCTCGAAATAGCGGCTGGCGAGGGTCAGGTCCACCGTGCTCACTGCCGGCACATTCCAGTCCGGGGAAGCAATGGACTTAAAGACCCCGGCGTGCAGCTCGTTGATGCGGCTGTTGGACGCGTAGATGTCCTTGCTCAGTTCCAGGTTCCGGGTCTCCAGCAGCTCGGTGAGCTTCTCCGAGATGCTGATGTCCAGACGGGCCATTTCGCGGAAGGTCTCGACCATGTTCTCCGGGACCACGTTCGCCGGGTACCGCAGGCGGGCGAGCTGGGCGACGTGCCGGGCAAGGTCGCCCATGCGCTCCAGCGAGGCGCTCATCCGGAGGGAACCGACAATCATGCGCAGGTCACTGGCCACGGGTCCCTGGAGGGCCAGGACATCGATGGCCCGCTCGTCCAGGTCATTCTGGAGGAAGTCGATGCGCGCATCGGCGGCAATCACGTCCTGGGCCAGTTCAATGTCGGCACCTTCGAAGGCAAGCGTTGCCTTCCGCATCGCCTCCGTGACCAACTGGGAAATCTGGGTCAGCTCCTCACCGATCTGGTGAAGTTCGGCCTGAAAAACCTTGCGCACTGAAGCGTCCTCTCGAAACGGCGGATCCTGAACATCAGCGGGGCAGTACGGCCACGCCGCTCCTGCAGGATGTCAGCCGGGGGTTAACCGCACGGACCCGTTAGATGAACGTTAGTTTAACGGACGAAGCAAAGCCACCGGCGATCCCGCCCCGCGGCGAAGACATGCCTAAGCTAGGAGGGTGAATCCTGTACTGCTGGCATTGCTGGCCGGCATGCTCGGCCTGGCCGCTGGGGCTTTCGGTGTCCTTGCCTACGCCGCGAGCCAACGCCAGCGCCGGGACCTCGCCACCATCTCCGAGCCCACCATCCCCGAGGGCGCCGCCGAGGTACTCAGCGTCATCGGGCGTGCCTACATCATTGCGGACGCCATTGACGGCGTGGTGCGGGCAAGCCCGGGTGCGTACGCCTTCGGGCTGGTGCGCGGCCACACCATTGTGAATGAGCAGCTGCTGGGCATCTGCGCCCGGGTCCGCCGCGACGGGGTGATCGAAGAGGCGCGGCTGGAGCTGCCCCGCGGTCCGCTCGGAGACGGCGCACTCATCCTGCAGGTCCGGGTGGCCACGGTGGGGGAGGAGTATGTGCTGATCCTGGCCGATGACCGGACGGAGATTACGCGCACCGAGGAAGTCCGCAACGACTTTGTCGCCAACGTTTCGCATGAACTGAAAACCCCGGTCGGTGCTATTTCGCTGCTCTCCGAAGCGCTGGACGACGCCGCCGGAGACGAGGACGCGGTACGCAGGTTCGCCGGCCGCATGCGCCGGGAATCCAGCCGCCTGACCGCGCTGGTGCAGGACATCATTGAGCTTTCCCGGCTGCAGAGCACCGACATCGTGGACCGGGCCAAGCCCGTCAACGTTGCCCGCGTGCTCGAAGACGCGGTTGAAGCCAACCGGCTGAACGCGGAGAACAAGAACATCGAGGTGCTCCTCGGCGGGACGTCCGACGCCGCCGTCTACGGTGATGCGCCCATGCTCACCACTGCGTTCCGCAACCTGATCGATAACGCCATCCGCTATTCGCCCGAGGGCAGCCGGGTGGGGATCGGGCTGCAGTCCCGGGACGGCATGGCGCAGGTGGCTGTGACGGACCAGGGCCCCGGAATTGCGGCCGAGGAACAGGAACGCATCTTCGAGCGCTTCTACCGGATCGATTCCGCACGGTCGCGCCACACCGGCGGCACCGGCCTGGGCCTGAGCATCGTCAAACACGTTGTCGCCAACCACGGCGGGGAAGTGGACCTTTGGTCCCGTCCCGGGCAGGGTTCCACTTTCACCGTCCGCCTGCCGGAAATGGACCCGGTGGACACCCGCGAGTCCGAACAGGGAGTAACCGCTTGACCCGGATCCTGATTGTTGAAGACGAGGAGTCCTTCAGCGACCCCCTTTCCTACCTGCTGGCCCGGGAAGGCTTCGAAGTGGCGGTGGTGGATAACGGCTTGGAGGCTGTCACCTCCTACGAGCAGAACGGCGCCGATCTGATCCTGCTGGACCTGATGCTGCCCGGGCTTTCCGGTACCGAAGTATGCCGCCGGATCCGCCAGCGCTCCGACGTCCCGGTGATTATGCTGACGGCCCGCGACGCGGAGATCGACAAGGTGGTGGGCCTGGAAATCGGGGCCGACGACTACGTCACCAAGCCCTACTCCTCCCGGGAGCTGCTGGCCCGGGTGCGTGCCGTCCTGCGCCGCCGGGGTGAGACGGGCGACTTTGCCGATGCTGCCCTGGAGGCCGGCCCGGTGCGCATGGACGTGGACCGCCACGTGGTCCAGGTCAACGGCACCGGTGTGCAGTTCCCGCTGAAGGAGTTTGAACTGCTGGAGATGCTGCTGCGCAACGCCGGGCGGGTGCTGACCCGCGGCCAGCTCATCGAACGTGTCTGGGGCGCGGACTACGTGGGGGACACCAAGACCCTGGATGTCCACGTCAAACGGCTGCGCGCGAAGATTGAACCCGATTCCTCCGCGCCGCGCCACCTGGTGACGGTCCGCGGCCTCGGGTACAAGTTCGAGTCCTGAGACCGGGCTTCCCCAAACAGCGAAGGGGGCCTGCGCCGCGGCGCAGGCCCCCTTCGGGCCACTCTTCCCCGGTTAGGGGAACAGGGATGTTAGCCGTTGCTGGTTTCCGTAGCCGCCGGCTCCGTTGCCATGTCCGTGGCGGTCTCGGTAGGCATAACCGTGGACTCGTCGGTTGCCGGTGCGGTGGGCGCGGAGGTGGGCAGGAAGGGCGCGTAGTCCTGGTTGTCACCGTTGACCACGGGAATGTTCAGGCCGGTGCTCTCACCGTTGACGGTCAGCTGGCCGTCGATGCCGGTGCCGGGCTCGTCCTCAACGGTCTGGACGAGGACCTTTTCCTGGGGCTCATCTTCAAACACGACCTTTTCGCCGGCCGGCAGGTCCCAGGGGAGGGTGGAGCCGCCCACGGCCAGCGTGAAGGACTGCGTCTCGGAGGAATCGTTGAGGATGGTGCCGATCAGCCGGCCCGGCTCGCCAAAGCCGTCGCTGACCACCAGGACGTTGCGCAGCTGCAGGTCGCCGACGTTCTCGACGATGCCGTCGGAGGGGGCATACTGGGCAGTCGTTGCCTGATCGTTCACTGCGCTGCAGCCTGCCGAGCCCAGCATGGCCAGCGCGATGACACCGGCTGCAGCGGTGCGCCGGACCCGGTTCTTGGGTGTGAATCTCACAGCACAAACTCCTGAAGTATTGCGGTCTACCGACCTGAGGCTATCTTTGCTGCCTAGCCTATCGGCAAAAGGGTAAAAAACTGGATTTTACGGGCAGCCGGGACAGCGCGGGAGCGGTGAAGGCCGGCGGCCTCCGGGTACCCGCGTGAGGCGGCATAGTACCCACATGCAGGCCCAAGATATACCTGACCTGCGAAAACTCTACTCGGCGTGTCGCATCTCTGCTAAACTGAGGGCCGGGAAAGGGGAAAGACCACATGGTTTTTGAGGTTGGCGAAACAGTTGTTTACCCTCACCACGGTGCCGCGAAGATCGAAGAGATCAAGATGCGAACCATCAAGGGCGAAGAGAAAATGTATCTCAAGCTTAAGGTGGCCCAGGGTGATCTGACCATTGAAGTACCGGCTGAAAACGTCGACCTCGTTGGGGTGCGCGATGTAGTGGGCAAGGAAGGTTTGGAGCACGTCTTTGATGTGCTTCGCGCCGAGCTCACTGAAGAGCCCACTAACTGGTCGCGCCGATACAAGGCAAACCTGGAAAAGCTCGCATCAGGTGATGTCGTCAAGGTGGCCGAGGTCGTCCGCGACCTCTGGCGCCGCGACCATGACCGCGGGCTGTCCGCAGGCGAGAAGCGAATGCTCGCCAAGGCACGCCAGATTCTGATTTCAGAGCTGGCGCTTGCTGAGAAAACGGATGAAGACCAGGCAGCAGCCGTGCTTGACGAGGTTCTCGCAAGCTAGGCAGCTGAACATTTTCCTGCGATTGCCGGTCCCCAGGGGCCGGCAATTGTTGTTTTAAGCCCCGTTAGCGGGGCATTAGGCTGGAACCGTGCCTTCACCTACCAATTCCCGGCCGCGCATCGGCGTCATTGTGGTGGCCGGCGGCTCCGGCCAGCGCCTTGGCTACGGCGTGCCCAAAGCCCAGGTCCCCCTGGCCGGCGAACCAATGCTCGTTCACGCGCTGCGCGCGGTGCAGGCCGCAGAGCTGGCAGCGGCCGTCGCCGTCGCCGTACCCGCCGGGGACACCCTGATGCGCAGCATCTGCGCCGCCGATGAGTTTGCCGGCACCGTCACGGCGGTCGACGGCGGTGCCACCCGGCCCGAATCCGTGCGGGCCGCGCTGGCTGTCCTGCCAACGGACCTGGATGCAGTGCTCGTCCACGACGCAGCCCGCGCACTGACGCCCCCCGAGGTTTTCCACCGGGTGGCCGCAGCACTGGCCGCCGGCGCCCGGGCAGTGATTCCGGCAGTGCCCGTGGTTGACACGGTGAAGGAGACCGCACCCGTTCCGGCACCGCAGGACGCGATTGCCGCCCGGCAGGTCACCGGTACACCGGACCGTTCCCGGCTGCGCGCCGTGCAGACCCCGCAGGGCTTCGACGCGGACCTGCTGCGCCGCGCACATGATGCCGCACTGTCCTTCGGACCGGAGCAGGCCGCCGCCGTCACGGATGACGCGATGCTGGCCGAGTCCCTTGGCGTCGGGGTTTATGTGGTTGACGGCTCTCAGCTGTCCCTGAAAATCACCACACCGTTGGACCTGGTGCTCGCGGAAGCGATCCTTGCCGGCGGCCACCGCGGAAAGGAATGACCATGGTTCTGCCCCGAACCGGTATCGGCGTTGATGTCCATGCCTTCGCCCCCGAGGACGCCCCGCGACCATTGTGGGTTGCCGGCCTGCTCTGGGAGGGTGAACGCGGACTCGCGGGGCACTCCGACGGCGATCCGGTGGCCCATGCGGCAGCCGATGCCCTGTTCTCCGCCGCAGGGCTGGGAGATCTTGGCACGCACTTCGGCACGGACCGGCCGGAATATGCCGGCGCCCCGGGGACGGTCCTGCTGGCTGAAGCGGCGCGGATTGTCCGCGACGCCGGGTTTGAGATCGGCAACATCGCAGTCCAGCTGATCGGCAACCGGCCGAAGTTCAGTCCCCGCAGGGCCCAGGCCGAAGCAGTCCTCAGCGAGGCAGCCGGCGCACCGGTCAGCGTATCCGCCACCACCACCGACGGATTGGGCTTCACCGGCCGGGGCGAGGGAATCGCCGCGGTGGCCACCGCCGTCGTTGCCCCGTTGGCTGCAGCCGGCAACTGACTGCACGCGCGGGGTTTCCGCTAGCCTAGAGCAGTGAGCTTGAGATTCTATGACACGGCAACAGCGCAGGTCCGGGACTTCGTTCCCCTGGTGGAAGGCAAGGCCAGCCTCTACTACTGCGGTGCCACCGTGCAGGGACTGCCGCACGTAGGGCACATCCGTTCGGCGATCGCCTTCGACCAGCTCACCCGCTGGCTCCGCTACCGCGGCCTGGCTGTGACCGTAGTGCGCAATGTGACGGATATTGACGACAAGATCCTGGCCAAGGCCGCCGATTCCGTAGGGGCGCAGCCGGGCGACGGCGTTGTCCCGGACGAACCGTGGTGGGCCCTTGCCTACCGCTACGAGCAGGAATTTGCCCGCGCCTACGACACCCTCGGTGTGCAGCGGCCCACCTACGAGCCGCGGGCCACCGGCCACATCCCCGAAATGCACGCACTGATCGCCACCCTGATCGAACGGGGCCACGCCTACCCGGCGCTGGATGATTCCGGTGACGTGTACTTTGACGTGCGCTCCTGGGAGAAATACGGTTCCCTCACGCACCAGAGCATTGACGATATGCAGGCAGCGCCCGACGCCGGTCCGCGCGGCAAGCGCGATCCGCGGGACTTCGCCCTGTGGAAGGGGCATAAGGAAGGCGAGCCGGAAACGGCAGCCTGGGACAGCCCGTGGGGACGTGGACGGCCCGGCTGGCACCTGGAGTGCTCCGCGATGGTCACCAAGTACCTCGGCACCGAGTTCGATATCCACGGCGGCGGGCTGGATCTTCGCTTCCCGCACCACGAAAACGAAATGGCGCAGTCCCAGGCCGCCGGCCACGGCTTCGCCAACTTCTGGATGCACAACGGGATGGTCACCTTCGAAGGCGAGAAGATGTCCAAGTCCATCGGCAACACCGTCAGCCCCGAGCAGATGCTGGCCCAGGCCAGCCCCCGGGTGGTCCGGTACTACCTTGGCCAGGCCCACTACCGCTCCGTGCTGGACTACCGGCCCACCTCGCTGCAGGAGGCGGCCGCCGCCGTCGAGCGCATTGACGGGTTCATCAGCAAGGCGCAGGCAAAGGTCTACGGGACCGGGGACTTCGGCTTTGTCCTGGACAGCCGCGCCATGCCCGACGCCTTCGCTGCCGCCATGGATGATGACCTGAACGTGCCGCAGGCGCTGGCCGTGCTGCACGAGACCGTCCGCGCCGGAAACACCGCCCTTGCCGAGGACAACAAAGACGCCGTGCAGAAGGCGCTCCATGCGGTATTGACCATGACCTCCGTCCTGGGCCTGGATGACACGGCCGGGGCAGCAGCAGCATCGGGCCCGGCGGACGCCGCCCTGGACGCCCTGGTACAGGAGCGCCTGTCCGAGCGCCGGCAGGCCCGCGCCGAAAAGGACTGGGCACGGGCCGATGCGATCCGGGATTCCCTGGCAGCAGCCGGGATCACCGTGGAGGACACTGCCGACGGCGCAACCTGGAGTGTTGGCTAAAGTCCTGCCCGGCTTTGGGGCAGTGTCCGGCCGCTGTCCGCCAACCGGGCTGCAGCCTGCGTAAACTGGAAGAGAATGCTTTCTTCTAGTAAAGGTGTAACCGATGGCCAACAATGGACGTCCCGGCGCAATGCGCAAAGCCAAGAAGGGTCCCAGCGGCGGTACCGGCGGGCTCGGCCGCAAGGCCCTCGAGGGTAAGGGCCCCACACCCAAGGCTGAAGACCGCCCGTACCACAAGGCGTTCAAGAACAAGCAGCTTTCCGAGCGCTCCGCCGCCAAGCGCACTGACGCCCGCGCCGGCGGCCGCAGCGGCACCAACGTCCGCGGCAAGGTTGCCGAAGAGGTTGTCACGGGCCGCAACTCCGTGGTGGAGGCACTGCGGGCAGGCATCCCGGCGAAGGCCCTGCACGTTGCCGTGCGCATCGACATGGATGACCGTGTCCGTGAATCCCTGAAGATGGCCGCCGAGCGCGGCCTGCCGGTGATGGAGACGCACAAGCCCGAACTGGACCGCATGACCAACGAGGCCGTGCACCAGGGCCTGGTCCTGCAGATCCCGCCGTACGAATATGCCGATCCCACCGACCTTGCCTCCGAGACCCTCGAGGCCTGGAAGAAGGGGCACATCCGCAACGCGCCGCTCTTTGTGGCCCTGGACGGCATCACGGATCCGCGCAACCTCGGTGCGATCATCCGCTCGGCTTCCGCTTTCAGCGCGCACGGCGTGATTGTGCCGGAACGCCGCGCCGTGGGCGTGACCGCCTCAGCCTGGAAGACCAGCGCCGGCGCGGCCGTCCGTGTCCCGGTAGCCCGGGCCGGCAACCTGAACAACACGCTGAAGACGTTCAAGAAGATGGGCATTTTTGTCCTCGGACTGGACGGCGACGGCGATGTCTCGCTGCCGTCGATTGTGCTCGCCAAGGAACCGATCTGCATTGTGGTCGGTTCCGAGGGCAAGGGCCTGTCCCGCCTGGTCCGCGAGAACTGCGACCAGATTGTCTCCATCCCGATCGACTCCGCCATGGAGTCCCTCAACGCCTCCATGGCTGTCGGTATCACTCTGTACGAGATTTCCCGGCAGCGCTCCGCCTGATCCGGACGGAGCCAGGGCAGCGAAGGGCAGCATGGCGCACGTGATCACCGGAACTGCCGCGGGCACCGCATCACAGCGGGACTCGCGGCCCTTTCCCCTGGGTGTCAGGCATACCGTTCCCGGTGTGCCTGACGTCCCCGGTGCCGTTAACGTGTCCGTCTACGCCCCCGGCCTGCCGGAGGTGGACGTGTACTTCGAGACCGCCCCCGGCGCCTGGGCTTCGGCGCCGCTGGTGGACACGGTGCCCGGCGTCCACCACGGGCGGGTTCACGGACTCAGGCACGGCCACCGGTACGGATTCTGGCCCCGAGGGCAGCAGCTTCCCGGCGAACCCGGCACATTCCAGCTGCTGCTGGACCCCTATGGGCGCGGCATTGAGGAAACCGACTCACCCGGCGCGGAACCGCTTTATTTTTCCGTCTACACCGGCAGCGGTTTTGACTGGGGTAATTCGCAGCGCCCGCACACCCCATGGCGGGACACGGTGATCTATGAGGCCAATGTCCGCGGGCAGACCATGCTGCACCCCGGCATCCCGGAAGAACTCCGTGGAACCTACGCCGGCATGGGCCATCCGGCCATGGTGGAATACCTCAGGGACCTGGGCATCACCGCGGTGGAGCTGCTGCCCGTGCATTTCCACATCGACGAGCAGCATCTGCAGGAACTGGGGCTAAGCAACTACTGGGGCTACAACACCCTGGGCTTCTTCGCGCCCCACACCGGCTACGCCACCGAAGCCGCACGGAAGGCCGGTGCCAAGGCCGTTCAGGATGAAGTGAAGGCCATGGTGAAATCCCTGCACGAGGCCGGCATCGAAGTGATCCTGGATGTGGTCTACAACCACACCGCCGAGGGCCGTGCCGAGCAGCCGGCCCTAAGCTGGCGGGGACTAGGCGACGCCGTCTACTACCGGCACGGAGCCGGCGGCGAGTACGTGGACACCACAGGCTGCGGCAACACCCTGGATTTCAGCGAGCCGCGCGTTGTCCAGCTTGCCTTGGACTCACTGCGTTACTGGGTGCAGGAATACCAGGTGGACGGCTTCCGCTTCGATCTGGCTCCCACCCTGTGCCGCAACGCCGAAGGCAGGTTCGATCCGCGCCATCCCTTCCTGGTGGCAGTGGCGGCGGACTCCGTCCTGCAGGACGTAAAACTCATTTCCGAGCCGTGGGACCTCGGGCCGGACGGCTGGCAGACCGGCAGGTTCCCGCCGGGCTGGGCTGACTGGAATGACCATTTCCGTGACATCGTCCGGGACTTCTGGCTTTGTGACCAGGCGGCGATGGCCGGTGGGCGCGAGGGCGGATCCCTGGCCCGCATTGCCGGCGCCCTGGCCGGATCAGCCCATCTGTTTGCCGAATCGGGCCGGACCCCGCTGGCGTCCGTCAACTTCGTCACCGCCCACGACGGGTTTACCCTTGCGGACCTGACCAGGTTTGAGCGCAAGCATAATGAGGCCAACGGGGAAGAGAACCGGGACGGAACCGGAGAAAACCGCAGCTACAACCACGGCGCCGAAGGGCCCGTCGATGATGAACGGATCAACGCCGCCCGCGCACTGACCGCCCGCAACCTCATGGCAACGCTCACCATGTCCCTTGGTGTGCCCATGATTACCGCGGGGGACGAACGCGGCCGCACCCAGCGGGGAAACAACAACGCCTACTGCCAGGACAATGAAATCTCCTGGCTGCACTGGGACCTGGACGACGACGGCCGGCGGATGCTCTCAACCACACGGACACTGCTGCGCCTGCGCCGTGAATACCTGGCCGGCCAGCCCTACCGGTTCCCGGCGGACCCGCGGCAGTCCTTCCTGCTCTGGTTTGACCGGGACGGCCGGCCGATGACCCCGGAACGCTGGAATGATCCAACCTGCCGGCTGGTGCAGGTGCTGATCGGCTCGGGCGACGGGAACGTGAACGGAACCATAGTCCTCAACGGCGGCCTTTCCGATGCGGAGATCAGGCTGCCGGATGCTGCCGCCTTGTCCGCGGCTCGCCGGGACGCCGGCATCGACCCGGAGACAGTGGATCCCGACAGCGCGGATCCCCACACCGAAGATCCCCACAGTCCAGATCCCGACACTACCGAGCGGGGATATCAGCTCCTGTTCTCCACCGGATTTGTCCCGGGGGATGAGAGCCGCCGCGGCGCACTGCTCCGGGCCGGGGATACGGATACCGTTCCGGCGAACTCGGTGAGTTTCTACCGCGCCTAGCCCCGGTTTTCCTTTCGCCGGGTCGGGCCGGGACGTCGGCACATTGCGCCGCGCCCCGGCAGCAGCCGTTAGGCGTTGGCCACGAGTCCCAGTTCAGCCTTGGATGCCAGGCCTGAGTGTGTGGGCAGTACCCGCACGGTGTAGCCGAACGGCCCTGCCTGCTCAATCCGAATGGTGCCCTTGAACAGGTGCCGGCCGGAGCCCAGGTCTTCGGCCGGGGACAGTTCCTGCAGGTGGTGCTCGCTGATCCTGTCGTTTTCCAGCACCACGCCGTAGGCGGCTTCCACGCTCACGTCCTCGGGACGCAGCGATCCCAGGGATACGTAGGCCAGTACGGTCAGGCTGTCACCGATCTGCGGGTTTTCGCTGATACCCACCGAATCCACATGTTCCACCTGCACCGTTGACCAACCGCCACGGACCCGGGTAATCCACAGGGCCAGATCCTTCGCGGCGGCATATCCGTTCGCGGACATGGCCCGGCCACTTGAACTGGCGGGGCGGTAGAGCCGGTTGACGTAGTCCTTGAGCATCCGGGATGCAGACACGTTCGGGCCCAGATCCGCCAGCGTGTGCTTCACCATTTCCAGCCACTCATGAGGCAGGGAATCTGCGGACGGATCGGACGGTCCGGCGGCACCGGCCTCGGCCGGCGGCTCGGTCCCGTAGAACAGGGGGCCGACGGCGTTTTCCAGCAGGTCGTAGAGGGCCGCAGCCTCGATGTCGTCGCGCTGGTCCGCGTTGTACACCTCCCGGGTGCGGGTTCCCTTGCTGGGGTTGGCGGAGGGGATGGCCCAGCCGTTGTTGCCGTCATACATCTCGTCCCACCACCCGTCGAGGATGGACAGGTTCAGCCCGCCGTTGATGGCGGATTTCATCCCGGAGGTCCCCGATGCTTCCAGCGGCCGCAGCGGATTGTTCAGCCAGACGTCACACCCCGGGAACAGGGTGCGTGCCATCGCTATGTCGTAGTTGGGGAGGAAAACAATCCGGTGGCGGACCTCGGGATCGTCAGTGAAGCGGACCAGGTCCTGGATCATCTTCTTGCCCTGTTCATCGGCCGGGTGCGACTTTCCTGCCACCACCACCTGGATTGGCCGGGTGGGATGCAGCAGCAGGGCCTTCAGCCGGGCCGGATCCCGTAGCATAAGCGTCAGCCGCTTGTAGGTGGGCACCCGGCGGGCAAAACCGATGGTCAGTACGTCCGGGTCCAGCACGTTATCCGTCCACGCCAGCTCCGCGTCGGAGGCGCCGCGCTTGCGCCAGGCGTGCTTCACCCGCTGCCGGACGTCCTCCACCAGGTTGCTGCGCAGCTTCCGCCGCAGGTCCCAGAGGTCCCCGTCCTCAATCTCATAGGCCCGGCCCCAGTCGCGGTCATGCACGGTGGCGACGCCGAACTTCTCGCTGGCAAGCTCGGTGACCGCCGGGTCAACCCAGGTGGGAACGTGCACGCCGTTGGTTACCGAGGTGATGGGCACTTCCGAGACATCGAAACCCGGCCACAGGCCGGAGAACATCTCCCGGGAAACTTCCCCGTGCAGTTTGGCCACACCGTTGGCCCGCTGCGCCAGCCGCAGCCCCATCACTGCCATGTTGAACTTGGACGGATCCCCGCCGTCGTAGTTTTCGGCCCCCAGTCCCAGGATCCTGTCGGTAGGAACGGACTGCGCCAGGCCGGCGTTCAGGAAGTGGCGGATCTGGGCCTGCTCGAAGCGGTCAATGCCGGCAGGCACCGGGGTGTGCGTGGTGAACACCGTGGAAGCGCGGGAAACCGTCAGGGCTTCCTCCCACGTCATGCCCTGGTCCATGAGTTCGCGGATCCGTTCCACGCCCAGGAATCCGGCGTGGCCCTCGTTGGTGTGGAACACCTCGGGCGCCGGGGCTCCGGTGAGGCGCTGATAGACGCGCAGGGCCTTGACCCCGCCCATCCCCAGCAGCAGTTCCTGCTGCAGCCGGTGGTCACCGCCTCCGCCGTACAGGCGGTCGGTGATGCCGCGGGCGGCGTCGTCGCTGCCGATGACATCGGAGTCCAGCAGCAGCAGCGGCACACGCCCGACGTCGGCGCGCCAGATCTGTGCGGAGAGCTGGCGGTTGTCCGGCAGCGGCAGGGTGATCTTTGCCGGGGTGCCGTCCTCTTCACGGAGCAGGGTCAGCGGCAGCCCGTTGGGATCCAGCACCGGGTAGGTCTCCAGCTGCCAGCCGTCGCGGGACAGTGCCTGCTTGAAGTACCCCGCCTTGTAAAGCAGTCCCACTGCCACCAGCGGCAGCCCCAGATCAGAGGCAGCCTTCAAATGGTCGCCGGCCAGGATGCCCAGGCCGCCCGAGTACTGGGGGAGTACCGCGCTGATCCCGTACTCAGGGGAGAAATAGGCGATCGACTGGGGAGCATCCTCGCCGAGGCCCTGGTACCAGCGCGGCTCGTTGAGGTAATGGTCCAGGTCCCTGCCGAGGTCGGAGATGACGGAGACCAGGTGCTCGTCGCGTGCGATGGCTTCCAGCTTGTCCCTGCTGACCGTACCCAGCAGCTTGACCGGGTCACCGCCGCTGGAGCGCCAGGCCTGGGGATCAAGGCTCTCGAATAGTCGAAGCGTGGGCTGGTGCCAGGACCAGCGCAGGTTCGACGCCAGCCGGCCCAGAGGGGCAATGCTGGCTGGGAGGACAGTTCGGACGGTAAATCTGCGGATTGCCTTCACCCGGGCTACGCTAGCGCACATACCGGCCGGGCAAACCGAAATGACGGACAAAAAACGGCGAATTGGTCAGGTGTCTTGAAAACCCCGGCAAACCGATGCCGACCTGCGGCGATACGGGAAAAAGTACGTTGCCTTAGCATTCTGTCCGAAATCTCGCTAACGTCTAGTCTGTGACCACATCCAGCGCATTGACACCAGAAGATCTGCCCTCAAAGGACCTGCGGTTTGGCCGGATTCCGATCACCAATGTGTCCCCGGTTCTCGATTACGGCCGATTCCCCGCCAAGGCGGTGCCCGGAGAAGACCTGATTATCGGCGCCACCGTGTTCCGCGAGGGGCATGACCTGGTAGGGGCCAGCGCCGTCCTTTATGACCCCGAGGGAAACGTTGTACAGCGGAACAGAATGCACCCGGTGGGCCTGGGCCTGGACCGGTGGGAAGGCATGCTGCGTCCGGAGGGCACCGGCAACTGGAGTTTCGCGGTGGAAGGCTGGGCGGATGTTTACGCCACTTGGCACCACAATGCCGAGGTCAAGATTGCCGCCGGCGTGGACGTCGAGGTCATGCTGACGGAAGGCCACCTGCTCTTCAGTGCTGCCGCTGACGAACGCACCGGCACCGACGCCGACATTCTGCGGAGCGCTGCCTCCGCGCTCGCGGACACCGGCCTCGAGGTCCAGGAACGCCTGGCCGCCGCCGGGACAGACGCCGTCCGGACCGTGCTGGAGCGGGATCCCATCCGCGAGCTGGTGACCAGCTCCGACCGCTTCCCGATCCGGGTGGAACGGGAGCTGGCCGGCCGCGGTGCCTGGTACGAGTTCTTCCCCCGGTCCGAAGGCGCAGAGTTCAACCCCTCCACCCGTGAGTGGACCTCCGGAAACTTCCGGACCGCCGCCCGAAGCCTGCAGCGCGTGGCGGATATGGCTTTTGACGTCATCTACCTGCCGCCGATTCACCCGATCGGCACCACACACCGCAAGGGCCCGAACAACACCCTGGTGGCAGGTCCGCAGGATCCGGGCTCGCCCTGGGCAATCGGCGCGGCAGAGGGCGGCCATGACGCCATCCACCCCGAGTTGGGGACGTTCGAGGATTTCGACGCCTTCGTGGACACCGCCAGGGAGCTGGGCCTCGAGGTTGCCATTGACCTGGCCCTGCAGGCCTCACCCGACCACCCCTGGGTGGCCAGCCATCCGGAGTGGTTCACCACCCGCGTGGACGGCACCATTGCCTACGCGGAGAACCCGCCAAAGAAGTACCAGGACATCTACCCGCTGAACTTCGACAATGACTATGAGGGCCTGTCCCGTGAAATCCTGCGGATTGTGCGGCTGTGGATAAGCCACGGCGTCCGTATTTTCCGGGTCGATAACCCGCATACAAAACCGCTGCGGTTCTGGGAATGGCTGATCGCCACGGTTAACGAGGAGCATCCGGACGTGATCTTCCTCGCGGAGGCCTTTACCCGGCCGCCCATGATGCATGCGCTGGCGAAGGCCGGGTTCCAGCAGTCCTACAGCTACTTCACGTGGCGGAACACCAGAAAGGAAATCGAGGACTATTTCACCGAAATCTCCCACGAATCCTCGGCGTTTTTCCGCCCGAATTTCTTCGTAAATACCCCGGACATCCTCACCGAGTTCCTGCAGTACGGCGGCCCCGGAGCGTTCAAGATCCGTTCCGTGCTGGCCTCCACCGGGAGCCCGCTCTGGGGCGTCTACGCGGGCTTCGAGCTCTTCGAACACGTGGCCCGTCCAGGTGCCGAGGAGTACATCGACAACGAGAAGTTCGAATACAAGCAGCGCGACTTCGCAGCGGCCGAAGCAGAGGGCCGCAGCCTGGCCCCGTACATCACCCGGCTGAACGAAATCAGGCGGGCGCATCCCGCCCTGGGCGACCTGGAAAACCTCACCGTGCACAGCAGCACCGATGAGGCCACCGTGGTGTATTCCAAGCACAAGGAGACACGTCCGGGGGATCCGAGCAGCAGGGACACCCTGATTATTGTGGTTAACGTGGACCCCCACAGCGCCCGCGAATCCACTGTCTCGCTCAACCTGGACGCCCTTCAGCTGGACCCCAGGGACCTGAATGAAGACGGCACCTTCTGGGTGGATGACCTGATCAGCGGACAAAGCTGGCGCTGGGGAGCACACAATTACGTCCGGCTCGACGCCCACTTTGAACCCGCGCACATCCTGTCAGTTCGGAGGAACTCCTAGTGCCCAACCCGTTTCAACTGCACGCACCCGGCTTGACCAATGATCCGCATTGGTACCGCAAAGCCGTTTTCTATGAGGTACTCGTCCGCGGCTTCGCGGACGCCAATGGGGACGGGTCAGGTGACTTCAGCGGCCTGATCGAAAAACTGGACTACCTGCAGTGGCTGGGAATCGACTGCCTGTGGCTGCCGCCGTTCTTCAAGTCGCCCCTGCGCGACGGCGGCTACGACATCTCCGACTACTACGACGTCCTGGACGAGTTCGGCACCATCAGTGACTTCAAGCGCCTCGTGGCAGAAGCCCACGCCCGGGGCCTGCGCGTCATCATCGACCTGCCGCTGAACCACACTTCGGACAAGCACCCGTGGTTTGAGGAATCCCGCAACGATCCGGACGGCCCCTACGGCGACTTCTACGTCTGGTCCGACACGGATGACAAGTATGAGGATGCACGGATCATCTTCGTGGACACCGAGGAGTCCAACTGGACCTTCGATCCGGTCCGCCGGCAGTTCTTCTGGCACCGGTTCTTCAGCCACCAGCCGGACCTGAACTTCGAGAATCCCAAAGTGGTCGAGGCCATCTTCGACGTCGTCAAGTTCTGGCTGGACCAGGGCATCGACGGCTTCCGGGCCGACGCGATCCCGTACCTCTTCGAAGAAGACGGAACGAACTGCGAAAACCTCCCCGCCACGCACCGGTTTCTCAAGGACCTGCGGACCATGGTGGATGAGAATTACCCGGGCCGCGTGATCATCGCCGAAGCAAACCAGATGCCGCACGAAGTGGTGGAGTACTTCGGCGACGAAACCGGCGACGAGTGCCACATGTGCTTCCACTTCCCGATCATGCCGCGGCTGTTCTACGCGCTTCGGGACCAGAAGGCCGCACCGATTATCCAGACCATGGAGGAGACCCCGGACATTCCCCCGGGCGCACAGTGGGGCACCTTCCTGCGCAACCATGACGAGCTGACGCTGGAAATGGTCACCAACGAGGAACGCCAGGCCATGCTCGGCTGGTACGCACCGGACTCCCGCATGCGGGCCAACATCGGCATCCGCCGCAGGCTGGCACCGCTGCTGGATAACTCCCGCTCGGAAATCGAGCTCATCCACGCCATGCTCCTTGCCCTGCCGGGCAGCCCGTTCCTGTATTACGGGGACGAACTGGGGATGGGGGACAACATCTGGCTGGAGGACAGGGACTCCTCGCGGACGCCCATGCAGTGGAACCCCGACCGCAACGCCGGGTTCTCCACCGCCGATCCGGGCAAGCTCTACCTGCCGGTAGTCCAGTCGCTGGTCTACCACTACAACCACGTCAATGTGGAGGCGCAGCTGGCCAGCTCCAGTTCACTGCTGCACTGGATCCGGCAGATGATCATGGTCCGCCGCTCGCATCCGGCCTTCGGGCTTGGTTCCTACCGGAACGTCCAGACCGACGCCGAGGCAGCACTGGCCTTCGTGCGCGAGCTTCCGGACAACAACCCGGAAGGAGAGGTGGGGGAGACCATGCTGTGCATCTTCAACCTTTCCCAGCATCCGATCTCCGCGACCATGAAGCTGCCGGAGTTCGCCAACCGCGGCCTGCGCGACGCCTTCGGCGGGACGCTCTTCCCCACCATCGGTGAAGACGGATCGCTGACCCTGACCCTGGGCAGCCACGATTTCTACTGGCTGCGCCTGCGCTCCACGAAATCGGACACCTCCTCGCCCCAGACCGAAGCAATCCCCCTCATACCGATCTCGGAGGCCACACGGAAATGACCCAGCTGACCCCGTCCCTGCCCGAACTGCTCACCTCCTGGCTGCCCGGGCAACGATGGTTCCCGGCCAAGGGGCGGGACGTCCTGCTGGAGCGGGTGGGCGGGATCCGGCTCGAAGACCCCGCCGGCGAGGTAGGCATGGAAGTCCACCTCATCGCCGTCGTCTCCGGGGACCGCAGGGACGTCATCAGCGTCCCCGTGAGTTACCGGTCCGCCCCGGCATCCGAGCTTCAGGCAGCGCTGCTGGGCCGGGCACATCATGAGGAGCTGGGGGAGCGGTGGCTCTACGACGCCACCGCCGACCCGGTTTTCGTCACAGCCTGGCTGGAGATGATGCGTTCGCAGGCATCCTCCCTGGACGGACATACCCATGGTGTGGCGCAGGACGGGTTCCCCGACTGGGAGCCGTTCACGGAACCGCTGCCCACCAAGGTGCTCAAGGGGGAACAGTCCAACACCTCGGTGATCGTGACTGCGCCGGAGGCGCCGCTGATTGTGAAGTTCTACCGGGTGGTTGCCGCCGGGATCAGTCCCGACGTCGAGGTGAGCGCCCGGCTCACCGAGGTCGGATCCGTGGATGTCCCGGCTACCTACGGGTGGGTCACCGGCTCGTGGCAGAATCCGGGCGACGGCGGGACCTGGCTGACCGGGCATCTGTCGGTCCTGCGCGAATTCTTCCCCGGCAGTGAGGATGCCTGGCGCACCGCGTCCGCAGCAGCAGTGGCGGGCCGTGACTTCACCACCGAGGCGGAGGAACTGGGCGCCGCCACCGGCAGGATCCACCAGCAGCTTGCGGCTGCCTTTGGCAGCCGTCCGCCCACGCCGGAGGAACGCGCAGACTTCCTTTCCTCCCTGAGCGGCAGGATCCGCTGGGCCTGGGCCGAAGCGCGGGACACCGTGGGCCCCTATGACGGCGCCGTCGAGTACCTGCTGGAACAGGTGGGGAATCTCCAGAGCCTGCCCAACCTGCAGCGCATCCACTCGGACTACCATCTGGGCCAGGTGCTGCATTCGCCGGAACGCGGCTGGATCATCCTGGACTTTGAAGGCGAACCGCTGAGGCCCGCCGCCGAGCGGAGCGTCCCGGACGCGCCCTTGCGCGACGTCGTCGGCATGCTCCGTTCCATTGACTACGCCGCCGGCGTTGCAGTGATCGACGGCGCTCCCGAGGCCGCCGGTGACACGGATTCCCGGCAGCGCAACGAGGACGCGTACCGTTGGGCCGCTGCCGCGTCGGATGCCTTCCTTCGCGGTTACGAGAAGGAAACCGGCACCACCATCAACCGCAGCGATCCCTTGTTCCTTGCCCTCTGGCTGGACAAGGCGCTGTACGAAGTTGTCTACGAGATGCGAAACCGTCCCCGTTGGGTCAGCGTGCCGGTGACAGCCGTCCGCCACATTCTGGCGCAGGCCGAGAACGCAGCCCGAGCAGACGAAAGCCAGGAAGAGAGCACAGTGAATAAGCACCGCAAGTCCCCGGCCGCATCTTCCACAGCGGAACCCGAGGCGCCCAAGGATTCCGGAGCAACCGGCCTCGCGGCCCCGGCCGGGCCAATCCCCGTTTCCGAGGACGTCCTGCGGGCAGTATCCGAAGGCCGTTATTACCAGCCGCATGCCGTCCTCGGGGCGCACCTGGATGACCACGGGAACGTCACCATCCGCACCCTGCGTCCGCTGGCCCGGGAAGTTACGGCCGTCACCCCCGATCAGCGGGTGCCGCTGAGCCACGAATACAACGGAATCTGGGTGGGAACGCTGCCCGCCGGGACGGCCGGAACCGTCCCTGACTACCGGGTGGAGGTCACATACGACGGCGGGGATCCCCAGCTGTTCGATGACCCGTACCGTTTCCTGCCGTCGCTGGGTGACATGGACCTGCACCTGATCGGCGAGGGAAGGCATGAAAATCTCTGGACGGTGCTGGGCGCCAACCTGCACCACTACAACTCAGTGCTCGGGGATATCACCGGCGTCAGCTTCGCCGTCTGGGCACCGAACGCACAGGCTGTCAGGGTAAAGGGCGATTTCAACGCCTGGAACGGCACCATCAATGCCATGCGGTCGCTGGGCAGCTCGGGCGTCTGGGAATTGTTCCTGCCCGGTGTGGAGCCGGGAGCCCGCTACAAGTTCGAAATCCTGGGCAGCGACGGTGTCTGGCGCGAAAAGGCCGATCCCATGGCCAAGGGCACCGAAATACCTCCGCTGACCGGTTCCCGCGTGGTCGAGTCCAAGTACCAGTTCAACGATGCAGAGTGGATGGAAGCCCGCGCGGCCCGGGATCCGCACAACTCCCCGATGAGTGTGTACGAAGTGCACCTGGGCTCCTGGCGCCTCGGGCTGAACTACCGGGAAATGGCCGACCAGCTGGCGGAATACGTCAAGTGGCAGGGCTTCACCCATGTGGAATTCATGCCCGTGGCCGAACACCCCTTCGGCGGTTCCTGGGGTTACCAGGTCACCTCCTACTTCGCCCCCACAGCACGGTTCGGGCATCCGGATGAGTTCCGCTACCTCGTGGACACCCTGCACCAGGCCGGCATCGGCGTCATCCTGGACTGGGTGCCGGCGCACTTCCCGAAGGACGAGTGGGCACTGGCGAAGTTCGACGGGCAGACGCTGTACGAACACGGTGACCCCTGGCGCGGCGAACACCCGGACTGGGGAACGCTGATTTTCGACTACGGCCGCCGCGAGGTGCGTAACTTCCTGGTTGCCAACGCCGTGTACTGGCTCGAGGAGTTCCACATTGACGGCCTGCGCGTCGACGCCGTGGCCTCCATGCTGTACCTGGACTACTCCCGGCCGGCCGATCAGTGGCGCCCGAACGCCTTTGGCGGGCGGGAAAACCTCGAGGCCATTTCCTTCCTTCAGGAGGTCAACGCGACTGCCTACAAGCGGGTCCCGGGCATTGTGATGATCGCCGAAGAGTCCACGGCATTTCCGGGCGTCACCCGCCCCACCAGCACCGGCGGACTCGGGTTCGGCCTGAAGTGGAACATGGGCTGGATGCACGACACCCTGGAGTACATGGCCGAGGATCCCATCAACCGGGTTTACCACCATGCCAAGCTCACGTTCTCACTGGTGTACGCCTACACGGAGAACTTCCTGCTGCCCATCAGCCATGACGAAGTGGTGCACGGAAAGGGATCGCTGCTGCGCAAGATGCCAGGTGACCGCTGGCAGCAGCTCGCCAACCTCCGCGCCTACCTGGCGTTCCAGTGGGCACACCCGGGCAAGCAGCTGATCTTTATGGGTACGGAGTTCGGCCAGGAGGCGGAGTGGTCCGAGCAGTACGGGCTGGACTGGTACCTGACGGACACCCCGCAGCATAAGGGCGTACAGCTGATGGTGAAGCAGCTCAACGAGATCTACCGTGCCACCCCGGCTCTTTCCGAACGGGACAATGAGCCGGCGGGCTTCCAGTGGATCAATGAGAACGACGGCGCTCACAACGTCCTGTCCTTCATCCGCTGGGATCATCAGGGCAATCCGCTGGTGTGCATAGCGAACTTTGCCGGCGCACCCCACCAGGAGTTCCGTGTGGGGATGCCGTGGGCCGGTGAATGGGTGGAAGCCCTGAACACCGACGCCGCGGAGTTCGGCGGTTCCGGGGTAGGAAACCTTGGGGTAGTCCACGCCGTCGAAGGTGCCTGCAACGGTCAGCCGGCCTCCGCCACCCTGACGGTTCCGCCGTTGGGCGTGCTGTACCTGGTCCCGCAGCAGTAAGGATCTCCCTACCCGCAGGGGTCGCCGGGCTGCGCCCCGCTAATGGTGTGCGCAGCCCGGCGAAAACCGTGCTAGAGTTAGTACCCGCGCTGAACGAGGTAATCGAACAGTCGTGAGTCCGGGAAGCAGGTCTTCCTACCGGTTCGCCGGACGGACAAACGGCCGGTTTGACACCACCGAGTCAGTGTGGCTAAGATAGAAAAGTTGCTCCGGAGCGACGCAGAGCTTAGATCTTCGCAGATCAGCCTGCCGGTGCCGGAAGCAGTCTGTTGTTTGAGAACTCAATAGTGTGCCAAGTTTATTGATACCAATTTATTTTGATTGGTTGAATCGACCGTGTCCGCCCACCCCGTGGGTATGGAACGGTTTTTTTAGCCGGTTTCGAATTTAGTGCAGTGCCTGGCGGCCAATTTTCCTTGGCCCCGGCATTGTGTCTGTAAAACATTTACGGAGAGTTTGATCCTGGCTCAGGATGAACGCTGGCGGCGTGCTTAACACATGCAAGTCGAACGATGACTTCTGTGCTTGCACAGAATGATTAGTGGCGAACGGGTGAGTAACACGTGAGTAACCTGCCCTTGACTTCGGGATAAGCCTGGGAAACCGGGTCTAATACCGGATACGACCTCCTGGCGCATGCCATGGGGGTGGAAAGCTTTATGCGGTTTTGGATGGACTCGCGGCCTATCAGCTTGTTGGTTGGGGTAATGGCCCACCAAGGCGACGACGGGTAGCCGGCCTGAGAGGGTGACCGGCCACACTGGGACTGAGACACGGCCCAGACTCCTACGGGAGGCAGCAGTGGGGAATATTGCACAATGGGCGAAAGCCTGATGCAGCGACGCCGCGTGAGGGACGAATGCCTTCGGGTTGTAAACCTCTTTCAGCAGGGAAGAAGCGAAAGTGACGGTACCTGCAGAAGAAGCGCCGGCTAACTACGTGCCAGCAGCCGCGGTAATACGTAGGGCGCAAGCGTTATCCGGAATTATTGGGCGTAAAGAGCTCGTAGGCGGTTTGTCGCGTCTGCTGTGAAAGCCCGGGGCTCAACCCCGGGTCTGCAGTGGGTACGGGCAGACTAGAGTGATGTAGGGGAGACTGGAATTCCTGGTGTAGCGGTGAAATGCGCAGATATCAGGAGGAACACCGATGGCGAAGGCAGGTCTCTGGGCATTAACTGACGCTGAGGAGCGAAAGCATGGGGAGCGAACAGGATTAGATACCCTGGTAGTCCATGCCGTAAACGTTGGGCACTAGGTGTGGGGGACATTCCACGTTTTCCGCGCCGTAGCTAACGCATTAAGTGCCCCGCCTGGGGAGTACGGCCGCAAGGCTAAAACTCAAAGGAATTGACGGGGGCCCGCACAAGCGGCGGAGCATGCGGATTAATTCGATGCAACGCGAAGAACCTTACCAAGGCTTGACATGAACCGGAAAGACCTGGAAACAGGTCCCCCACTTGTGGCCGGTTTACAGGTGGTGCATGGTTGTCGTCAGCTCGTGTCGTGAGATGTTGGGTTAAGTCCCGCAACGAGCGCAACCCTCGTTCTATGTTGCCAGCGCGTTATGGCGGGGACTCATAGGAGACTGCCGGGGTCAACTCGGAGGAAGGTGGGGACGACGTCAAATCATCATGCCCCTTATGTCTTGGGCTTCACGCATGCTACAATGGCCGGTACAAAGGGTTGCGATACTGTGAGGTGGAGCTAATCCCAAAAAGCCGGTCTCAGTTCGGATTGAGGTCTGCAACTCGACCTCATGAAGTTGGAGTCGCTAGTAATCGCAGATCAGCAACGCTGCGGTGAATACGTTCCCGGGCCTTGTACACACCGCCCGTCAAGTCACGAAAGTTGGTAACACCCGAAGCCGGTGGCCTAACCCCTTGTGGGAGGGAGCCGTCGAAGGTGGGACCGGCGATTGGGACTAAGTCGTAACAAGGTAGCCGTACCGGAAGGTGCGGCTGGATCACCTCCTTTCTAAGGAGCACCTCAGGACGGTATGTCCGGCCACAGTGCCGGATGTGTCTCCTGCAGGAGATGCCCATATCGGAGACATCTGTTCTCCGGTGGGTGCTCAAGGGTGGAATATCAATGGATAGGCGCCGGCGTGATGCCCGGATCGGTGAGTACGGTCTTCCCCTTGGGGGAGTCCTGGAAAGCGTTGGTTCGGGCGGGTATGCCGGTTGACCGTTTGGCACACTGTTGGGTCCTGAGACAACAGGACCG